>CAYWOO010000237.1:0-2609 GCA_964458665.1 uncultured Dehalococcoidia bacterium | reverse complement strand
TGTGAGCGTTCGACTGTTGTGCGGACGCAGCCTAGGTTTTCTTGCGGGGGTGGAGGAAGCGGAGGCGCACCAGGTCGCGGAAGACTTCCCACGCCTGTTGCGGCCGCACGCGTAAGCGCGAGCCATCGACGTGTCGCCACGACACCGGGACGCAGACGACGGCGTAGTCCAGTGACCGCGCGATGTACAGCACTTCCGCATCGAAGATCCAGCCGCTGAGCTGCTGTTCGCGGAAGATCGCCTGCGCGGCGTCGTGCGCGAAGCCCTTCATTGGGCATTGCGTGTCGTCGATGTCCGGCAGCACGCGCATCGCCTTGCGCATCATCGTGAACATGCGGCCGACCATGCGGCGCTGCGCGGGCTGGCTGGCGCGCATATCGCTGCCGTCCGGTTGGATGCGGCTGCCGGCTACGACCGCGGCGCCGGAGTTCAATTGTTCCAACAGCTTCAGCGATTCTTCCACGGGCGTCGCCAGATCGGCGTCCATGAAAAAGACGTATCGCCCGCTCGCGGCAAGCACCCCCGTGCGAATCGCCGCACCCTTGCCGCGATTACGCTCGTGCTGCACCAGCCGCATCGTCACGTTCGTCGGCAGCGCCGCCATCCGCTCGCGCACGATCTCTGGTGTGCGGTCGCGGCTGCCGTCGTCGGCAACGACGATCTCGCCGGTGAATGGCTGCTCCGACAGGAACGCGATCACGCGATCGAGCCCCGGCGGCAACCGATCCTCTTCGTTATACGCGGGCAGCACCATCGACACGAAGGGCCTGGTGTCACTCGTGGCGTCCGGCATTGCGGCGACCTCGGTCATCGTCACGCGCGGGCCTCGCCGTCATCCGTCGCTGCGGTATCGTCGTCGCTGGCCGCGCCCTTACGGCGGCGAACGACCGTCGGCGCGATGAGCGGCTTGCCCGTCATCTCGGCGATCGCCTCGGCGACCTCGCGCACGTCTGCGAGGCCTTCGCGCACCATCGACCGCGCGACGATGACATCGCCGATGCGCAGGCGCTTGCCGCTTTCCTTCACGAGCACGATCTCCAGCTGCGCCAGGTCCTGCACCTCTCCCTGCTGCCTCTCGCGCGTCACTTCTTCGATGCGAATCTGAGCGATCTTCCAGAACGGCACCAGTTCGACCGTCCCGACGCCCATGCCCAGAAATCCCTGCTGCCAGAGGCCCGACTGCTTCTCCCGCTCGAACACGACATCCGTGCCCGCGACGGTGTAGACGAAGCCGATGCCCGCCAGCGGAATCGTCACGATGGCCACGACGAGCAGCAGCAACGCCAGGACGAACGGGATGCGATCCAGCCAGAGGATTATCGACACGAAGGCGGCGACGCCGAACAGGAAGCCGACTAGGGGAAACAGCGCGGCGGCGAGGGCGGGGCGCACGTTGATCCGGTGCGGCTCGATGAACGCCACACGCCGGTTCAGATACACAATGCGCTTCGCAGGCGTCGTCTCGGCAGCCATGGCACGAGTATAGGCGCGCCCCGTAGGTGGGCGTAGGGGAGGGCGATCGCGGATACTTCCGGTCATGGAACCGCAGATCCGCTACTGCACGACCGAAGACGGCGTCAGCATCGGCTATTGCCTTCAGGGGCAAGGATCGCCGCTGCTGGTGTGTGCCGAATCGTTCGATTCGTTTTCGCTCGAACACTATCTTCCTCTGCAGGCCGCATTCTGGGAGGAAGTGTCTCGGCATCATACGCTCGTCCGATGGGATCCAAGCGGGATCGGCGTGTCGCAACGCAACGCGCCTTATTCGATCGAGACGCGCGGCGCCGAAATCGATGCCGTACTGAAGCATGCGGGAATACGCAAGTCGGCCATCTGGGCAGGTGGTCCCAGCGGGACGTGGGTCATGGCCTACGCTGCGACCAGGCCGCGACGCCTCTCGCAGCTGATCTTGTATGGAACGTACACGGCTTTAACGGACGCATTCACGCCGGACTTCGTAACCAGCTTAGCGATGCTGTGGAGGACGAACCCCGCGATGGCCGCTCAAACCACCGCGGACATGGCGAACCGAGAGCTGTACGCGGAGGCCGCATACCAACTCGCACGCATATACCGCGAATCGATCACCGGTGAATACGCCGCCAGCCTCATCGAGGCGCCAGCTCAGTCGGATGTCGCCGAACAGCTTGACAAGATCGCAGTGCCGACGCTTGTAATGCATCGGCGCGGCGATACGATCTTTCCGTTCTCTGGCGGCCAGATGATCGCAAGCAAGATCAAGGGCGCGCGCTTCCTTCCCCTAGATGGAGACGTTCACTATTACCCGTTGGCTGATTCGCGAGCAGTCATAGACGGCATCCTCGGCTTCCTATCGACGACACCGTCTTCCTCACGAGCGCGTGCCGCGAAGCCAACAGCAGCCGCCTTCCGCACCGTACTCTTCACCGACATCGTCGGCCACACGGAGATGATGCAGCGGCTGGGCGATGCGCGCGGGCGCGATGTGCTGCGCGAGCACGAACGCATCACGCGCGAGCTGCTGAGGCAGCATGGCGGCGCGGAAGTGAAGACGATGGGCGATGGGTTCATGGCGTCGTTCGGCAGCGTCACGTCGGCGATCGAGTGCGCGATTGCGTTGCAGCGCGCGT
>CAYWOO010000236.1:0-2652 GCA_964458665.1 uncultured Dehalococcoidia bacterium | reverse complement strand
GTTTGGGCGCGCCAACGACCATGGGCGTGCCAAGACGAATGCCGCCGGGGTTGCCCCCGGCGGCTTCGGTCTCACGGGCCGTCAGTTGGGTTTCTGCCCGTGGTAATCGCGAATGGCGCGTAGGATGGGATCGTCGTCGGTCTCGCCGGCCAAGCGCAGCCGTTGCACCATCTCCCACACGTCGTCCGATACCGGCACCAGCCAGGAACCGTCCGGCTGGCGCGTGCCGGTTTGCCGGAACGGCAGGATCGCCTCCGCGGCGATGGCCCGGTAGGTCGCGTCGCCGACGCGGATGGTCTTCGTGGCCGATTCGTCCCCGCGAGGATCGCCGCCAGCATCCAGAAACTCGCCCGTCGTGCCGGCCGGCACGCGGCCCAGATATTCCAGGATCTGGACCCACGGGATGTTGAGGATCGGCTTGGCGAAGGCGTCCGGTTGGTCCGGACGCCAGCCCTCGCGCGTCGAGGCGAAGAAGCCGTCCTTCTCGTGCACCCCGATCGGCGTGCCGATATGGACTTTCTCCCGCCGTTCGTGCTCGGCGACGGCGCGGGCGAGATCTTCCGCCGTGACGCCGCGGCGGGCGAGGATGGCCCGGCCGGGAGGGCTGTCGGTGGGATAAACCGTATAGGGCTGGGTCATGACCGCCTCCCTCAACCGGCGATCCGATAGATTCGACCGCGCCCTTCGGTCTTCTCCGACGTAACGTCGAGGCCGAGCTTCTTCTTGAGCGCCCCGGCGATGGCGCCGCGCACCGTGTGCGGCTGCCAGCCGAAGGTCTCGGCGATCTCCGCGATGCTGGCGCCCTTGGCCCGCTTCAGCATCTCGATCAGCCGCGCCTGCTTACTGTCGGCGCGCGTGGTCCGCGCCGGCGCCGCCGCCTTCTTGCCGCGCGCGGGGCGCTTGGCCGCTACAGCCGCCGCCGCTGGCGGCGACACCTTCTTGGCGCGCTTGCGCGGCGAGCCCGAGGGCCATGACGCTGCGTTGGCCTGTGCTTCGTGCTGTTCCGCCAGCGCAGGGTCGCCAACGCCGACGCTGCGGTCGGCGGGGTCGGCGTCCTTGATGGCGGAAGCATCGTCGCGCTCGATGCCGAGCGCCTGGCAGGCGGCATCGGTGACGCGGAGCGTCAACGGCCCGTCCTTGCCCTCGCGCCAGACGTGATACGAGATGCTGCCACCCTGGTGGGCTGGCCGGCGGGCCGAGACTTCCTCGATCAGCTTCTTCTTCAGCAGGCTCTTGAGAATCTTCGCCGCCGCCTCACCCTTGGCCTTGGTCGTCAGCGGGTAGACGCAGCGGTCATCGCGTTGGCACGCGGCGGACAGAACGACGAGTTGGGCATCGGAAAGTTTGGTCATGATCTGGCTCCTTCGCAGTCGAGCCGCGCCAATCGCGGCCCTTCTATGACCCCAAGCCCCGCCGGGCGAATCCGTGCGGGGCCGAGGCTGGAGCCGAAGCGGCCCGGCCGCGCCGGCGGCTCAGCCGGTCTGGACAATCCGGCGACTCTCGGTATCGAACCACCCATGACGGCGCTCGATGCCGCCCGATCCGAGAGTGTCGAGGTCGAAGTAGCGGCAACGCTCGGGCGGCACGTCGTGCATCGCCCAGTAAGGCAGCACCAGGGTGTAAGAGTCGCCGCGATAGCAGGTCCCGTGAATCGCGCCGCAACGCTTGCACTCGAACACGCCGGTCACTTTATGCGGCCGATGGCGCTGGCCGTCGCAGGCCGGGCACTTCATGACGCGGTCTCCGCGTGTTCGCCGCGCTTGTAAATCACATCGGTGACCCGGCGCAGATGGTGAATGAAACTGGCAAGGTCTCCGACGTGCCCCCAATGCACCTCGTCGGAGCTGACGCCGAAATGATCCGCGCTGGCGACGGCGATCTCGGCGAGCAGCTTGTCGATCTCGGCCTTGTTGCCCACAAAGGCGGACAGAGCCGCCTGCTGGTTTTTCCGGCCGGTCTCGGCCCGTTCATGCGCTGTATTCATGGCGTGTCTCCAAGGTTTCGACATCGCCATACACGCTCTTCGTCGACGGACGATCAAGTCAATAAGCGAGCAATTCCAGTGCTTTGTTCGCGATTATTCGGCATGTAATTGCTTATTAGCGGAACGCGCCGCGAACAGCGGCGCATCGGCCATCCGTTCGTCAGCCGGCGGCAAGCCCCGGATCGCAGTCCGGGGCAAGCTCAGCCGCGAGAGTTCGCAGCGCATGCGCCGCGACCAGCGGGACCCATGAACGCCAACGGCGTTCATACCGTTGCCGCAAAGGCGAAGCCGGCCCATCCGCCACCGGAGCAGCCCTGAGCTTGCCGAAGGGGCGCCGGGGTCCGTCCAACCCGCGGGCCGGCCCATCAGCGAGGCTCGCGTTCCCTATCAGGTCAAGCTGTCATCGAGTATTCGGCGGGGGCTCGCGGCAAGTATCCAACGGCAATCGATGGCTCTTGCGTTGAGCGCGTCAGCAAGTCGTTGCAGAACGGAGTGATCGAGGCCCTCGGCGCGAGCTTTCCCAATCACGGCGGCCAATGCGTCGGGGAGACGGTCGGCTAGTTCGAGACACTTCCCCCGAACTTCCTCTTCATTGAGCCGAACCGACTTTGCCAGCCCGTTCCAATGCCGCAGCGCGATTTCGTCGAGCATATATTTCCCGCCAATTT
>CAYWOO010000235.1:0-15881 GCA_964458665.1 uncultured Dehalococcoidia bacterium | reverse complement strand
GTCCATGGGTGAGAGGAATCGAGGCGAAGCTCAGAAGTCGACCGATCGTGCTCGCGCCGGATCACAGCCGCCCTCGGCTGTGCCGCGTGACGATACGGCACCCTCCGCGTACAGCAGAAACCTGCCGCATCTACAGCGCCGCCAATCGACTCTGTTTGTCACATTCGCAACGCGAAGACGCTGGGTGCTACCCGAGGGAGTGCGCGATGCCGTGCTGAAGCATTGCCTTCACGACGATGGCGAGAAGCTACGGATGCATGCCGCAGTGGTCATGCCCGACCACGTACACCTGCTGTTCTCACCGCTCGCCAATGCCATCGGCGAGCCATTTACACTCGCGACGATCATGAGTGGCATCAAGGGCACGTCAGCCCACACCGTAAATCGCGCCCTGGCACGAAGGGGAAATGTTTGGGAGGAGGAGTCGTTCGATAGGCTTCTTCGTTCGGACGAGTCGATTCGCCAGAAGGCCGACTACATCTGCGCTAACCCGGTGCGTGCCGGCTTGGTTCTGCATGAGGACGATTGGCCCTGGTTGTGGCGAGAGTGGGTGGAGGGCCGGGCCGGCAGCGAACAGTGAGCTAGAGCGAGAGCCACAGCCGAGGGCGGCTGTGATCCGGCCCGGTTAAAACATTCTTCGTCCTTTCGAATCGACTGCTAGTTACTAAACCGAAGAAAGGAGTTCCGCCATGGCCGACAAGCGCAAGTACTGGGGCGTCGTTTCGCCGCTGCCGGCGCAGATCATCACCGCGCAGGCGCAGCAGATGGAGGCGATGGGCCTTGAGGGCATCTTTGCGCCGCAGGTGTACGGGCCGCCGTTCATTCCGCTCGCCGTTGCCGCCGGCGCGACGCAGCGCATCCGCCTCGCGACGGGCATCGCACTCGCGTTCGCGCGAAGCCCGTTCGAGACGGCGATGGCGGCGATGGACCTCGACCGGATCAGCGGCGGCCGCTTCACGCTGGGCCTCGGTACGAGCGTGAAGGCGTGGAGCGAGGGCTTCTTCGGCATGGAGTACGGCAAGCCCGTCGAGCACCTGCGCGAGGTCGTCGAGATCGTGCGGATGATCATTGCGCGCAGCCACACGGGCGAACTGACGCGCTACGACGGCAAGTATCACCAGCTCGATTTCAGCGAGTTCAACCCGCTCGGCGCGCCCGTCCGCACCGATCTGCCGATCTGGATCGCCGCGTTGCGCACGCCGCTGATTCGCCTCGGCGCGGAGATCGCGGATGGCGTCATCGGGCATCCGATCTGGTCGATCGACTGGGCGACGACGAAGGTGCAAGACGACCTCAAGGCCGGCCTGGCGAAGGGCGGACGCCAGCGCTCCGACATCGAGTTCAACATGTGGCTGTTCGTCGCGCCGAACGACGACCGCCGCCAGTCGATCGAGGATGCGCGCGCGACGGTCGCGTTCTACGGCGGCGTCGCGCAGTACGAGGAGTATTTCGCCGCGCACGGCTTCCGCAAGGAAGCGCGGCAACTCCAGGAAGGCGTGAAGCGCGGCGACTACCTCAGTGTCAAGCATCGCGTGACGGACGAGATGGCGGAAACGTTCGTCGTCTGTGGCACGCCCGACGAAGTGAAGAAACGCGTGGAGTTGATCTGGGAGAGCGCCGACAGCGCCTCGCTTGGCCCGCCGGTGTATGGGCTCGATGGCGGTGCGATCTTACGCTACTACGCGAAGATCGCGGAGCTGTTCTATGGGTGAGGCGCGTCCTGATGCATCGAGCGACGAGAATGTGGCACAGCCGCCCTCGGCTGTGTCGTCCGGCCGCATTGCAGGCGGGACGCCTGCGCCACGTGATTGTGCTCGCTCTCGCAAGTTCATCTTAGGAGAGATCTCGTGACTGCATCGCCCCGCGAGGACGCTGACCGGCAATCGATTGACGATGCAGACGTGGCGCAAGCGTCCTCGCCTGCTGGTGCGGCGAATGCGCCCCCGGCTGTGTCGTGCGACAACATTGCAGGCGGGACGCCTGCGCCACGTGATTGTGCGCGCTCTCGCAAGTTCATCTTAGGAGAGATCTCGTGACTGCATCGCCCCGCGAGGACGCTGACCAGCAATCGATTGACGATGTAGACGTGGCGCAAGCGTCCTCGCCTGCTGGTGCGGCGAATTCGCCGCGGACTGCGTACAAGCGCTATCTTCCTCATCTCCAGCGAGACGGGAAGCCGGTGTTCATCACATTCGCAACGTGGAAGCGCAAGGCGTTACCGGAGCGCGTACGCCAACTGGTGCTTGATTGCGTCGTGGCAGGCCATGGTGTTCGATTCGACCTCCATGCCGCCGTGATCATGCCCGATCACGCGCATGTTCTATTGACGCCGATGAGTGACGAACGCGGGGAGACTTACGGAATCGCGCAGATCATGCAGGCCATCAAGGGCGCCTCAGCCCATGCTGTGAACAAATGCCTCGGTCGGACTGGCCGCGTCTGGCAACCAGAGTCGTTCGATCACGTCTTGCGTTCTGATGAATCAATTCGCCAGAAGGCCGAGTACATTTGCGCGAACCCGGTGCATGCGGGGCTGGTGTCGCACGAAGACGAGTATCCGTGGCTATGGCGAGAGTGGGTAGAGGGCGCGTCGCCATAGGCTCGAGCCGGTTCGGGGCGACTCACAGCCGGGGCCGGCTGTGCCACATAGCATCTCGCCACATGGGGATCGTCATGCGAACGCTGCCGCAAGCTCTGCCGCCGCGGCGCGCGGATCGGCTGCGCCGCAGACGGCGCCGATGACGGCGGCGGCGTCTGCGCCTGCTTCGCTGACGCTCGCGATGTTTGAGGCGTTGATGCCGCCGATGGCGACGACGGGCACCCGCACCGCTGCCTTCACTTCGCGTATGCGCTCCAGGCTTGCCGCGCGTGTCACATCCTTCGAAGCCGTCGCGAAGATCGCACCGATGGCGACGTAGTCCGCGCCGGCGGCTTCCGCCGCGCGTGCTTCGTCGGCGTTGTTCGTCGAGACGCCGATGATCATGTGCGTGCCGACGAGCGGCCGGGCCGCTCCGATCGGCGCGTCATCCTGGCCGAGGTGGACGCCGTCTGCGCCGCTCGCGATCGCCAACTCCGGATAGTCGTTGATGATCGAGATCGCGCCGTATTCGCGACAGAGCGCGACAATGGCGCTCGCGTCCGCGAGCTGCGCGTGCTCATCGCGCCGCTTGTCGCGCCACTGCACGATTCTTGCGCCGCCGGCGAGCGCTTCGCTCGCGATGGCCAGTGGCGAGCGGCCGCGGCAGGCGTCCGGGTCGACGATCACATAGAGCCCCGATAGTGTGCGCCGCCGCAACTGCGCCGCCGCCACGGCATCCACCACCCACACCACGTCCGCATGCGACCGCAACCACGACGCCGGCACGTCAGCCGTTTGTGGCCCCTCGATCGCCTGCCGCACGATCGGGGCTTTGCGCGCGCCTGTCGCCAGCACGATGATGCTGCGCACTTCGAGCAGATCTGCCACGCCAAGGGTCATGCCGCGCACCGGTACGGCGTCCAGCGATCCGAACGCCGCGGCATGCGCCTCGCGCGACGTGTCCGTTAACTCGACAAGGCGCGCGCGCGAGTCCTGAGGAGAACCTGGCTCGTTGAAGGCGATGTGGCCGTTTGTGCCGATGCCGAGCACGCACAGATCGACGCCGCCGGCGCGCCGCAGGGCATCGGCGAACGCGCGGATGTGCTCGTCCGGATCCTGCGCCGAAGGATTCGGGCAGTGGAGCACGCGCTGGCCGAGCCGCACGTGCTCGCGATAGAAGACGCTGTTGGTGGCGGGCGTGGTCCGCGTCGCACCGGCGAACTCGTCGATGGCGTAGATGGACGCGCGCGAGAGGTTCGCTTCGCCAGCCGCCACCCGCCGCGCCAGCTCGGCATACGCCCCCAAAGGCGTGTTGCCCGTCGGCAGCGCCAGCAGGGCGTCCGGCTTCGCGCGCACTGCTTCGCATACCAGATCGGCCGCTCGAACGGCGACCGCTGCTTCGTCAGTGAGGACTTCGATGCGCATCGGCGGCATCCTAGCATCGCGCCCGCGTTGACCGTAGGGCGCGGCCCGTCGATCATGCGGGGCGCGCCGCGCTTGCAGCGGCTGTTTCGTATATCGCCCGTCCTGCCGCCGCGGATGGAAGTGGAGCATCACATGACGAAGAGACTCGGCATCCAGATCGGTTTCGCGGGCAGCCCCACCGAGCGCGAAGAGATCGTCAAGCGCGTGCAGGTCGCCGACGACCTCGGCGTCGAGTCTGCCTGGGTGGCGGAGGCCTGGGGCCGCGACGCGTTCAGCATCCTGACGCAGCTCGCGCTGAGCACAAAGAAGATCCAGCTCGGCACGGCTATCGTCAACGTCTTCAGCCGCACGCCCGCCGTGCTCGCGATGACCTTCGGCACGCTTGACGAGCTATCGGGCGGCCGCGCGATCATCGGCCTCGGCAGCTCCGGCGCGAACGTCGTCGAGCACTGGCACGGCGTGCCGTTCGAGAAGCCGGCCACCCGTCTGCGTGAGTACGTCGAGATCATCAACATGATCATGCGCCAGGAGCGATTGAACTACGACGGGAAGGTGTTCAAGCTCGCGCGCGGCTTCACGGCGCAGTTCCCAACGTTCCGCAACCACATCCCTACGTACATCGCATCGATCACGCCGAAGAGCATGGAGCAGACCGGCGAAGTCGCCGACGGATGGATCCCGATTTACTGGCCGAAGGACAAGATCAAGTCGGGCATCGATACGCTGCTCGTTGGCGCTACGAAGGCCGGCAAGACGCGCGGCGACATCACCGTGGCGCCCGCGCTCGTCGTGCAGATCACCGATGCCGGCAGCGAGGAGCAGATCCGCATGGCGGCGCGCGGCCCCATCGCGTTCTACGTCGGCCGCATGGGCAGCTACTACTACGAGATGCTCGAGCGCCACGGCTTCGAGGCGGAGGTCGCGAAGATCAAGGAGGGCTGGGCCGCCCGCGACCCGAAGGCTGCGGCGGCCGGCGTCTCCGACCACATGCTCGATCAGACGGCCATCGTCGGGCCCGTGGAGAAGTGCGTCGAGGAACTCAACGAGCGCCGCGCGCTGGGCGTCGACCTGCCGCTGATCGGCATGCCGGGCCGTGACGCCGCCGAGATGGGCACCATCCTCGAGAAGCTACTGGCGTAGCGGAGTCGTTACGTGGTCGAGGCCAGCGCCGGCGGATCCGACACGGGCAGCGCCACCGTTGCTAACAACAAGCGCCGCCGGCGCACACGAAAGCGTCAAATGAAGCGCGAAGGGAGGCCCCAACCAACGTGTTGGAGCCTCCCTCATGCCTTGAAGCGATCGCGTCTCAGTCACCGCCGCTTCTGTTGCCATCGCCGCTGGTTTGATCGCGGCGCGTGTGCTTCTTGCCGTGCTTCTCCGTTTGGCAGGGCACGGTCACCTTGTTGCCGCTGGGCGTCGTCTTCACGATTGTTTCGCCGTGCTCACATTCGCCGTCGCCGTCTTCGGGGTGATGGCTGGGATTCGACGACGGTATGCCGTGTGTATCCTCCTCTTCGCCGCCCCCCGGCGTGGAGCTCGCCTCTGGTGTGGTGGTGGGCGTTGCTGTGTCAATACCACCCGGTGTAGGGGTGACCGTTGGCGTGTTCGCTCCTCCCGGCGTTGGAGTCGCCGTTGGTGTGCCCGTCGCGCCGGCTGTATCCGTCGCCGTCGCCGTAGGCGTATCGGTTACGGAGGTGGCCTCGGTGGCGGTCGCTGTCTCCGTGACCGTGGGCGTGTCTCCTACCGCCAGCGTGTCGGCAGGGGTCCCGAGAACGTTGACTCCGTCTTGCGAGGCGAACGCCCCGATTGCGGCGAGCGAAACGAGCATCGCGGCGATGCCCGAGCCGATGATCTTCTGGCGCATGGGTACTCCTGACTTGCCGCCACGTTAGATTCGGACGTGGGTGTTAGGACCCACGCGGTATTGCTTCAAAGGGAAAACCGTAACGTCCCAACACCCGTCCTACTACTCGGCCTGCTCCACGAGATATTTGACAGAAATAGGCGCCAGATCCCTAAGGTCTTGCCCTTGGCATCCGACTAATGAGACGTAAGGGTTAGTACATGGGGCGCAACGGCGCTTCAGTGTGCCGCCCAACCTCAGGTTGGAGGAATGATGACGCGGCGTAGGGCACTCCAGCGCGATGACGCACAGAGCTTGGTCGAGTTTGCGCTTATCGTTCCGATGCTGATGATTCTCGTGTTCGGTGTTATCGACTTCGGACTCGGTCTGCGCGCCTACATCAGCATCGCCTCCGCGACGCGGGAAGGCGCCCGCTACGCCAGCGTCGGGAACCCGCCAGGGGCATTCGCATCAGGCGGATCGGGAGAGTGCAACGGGACTACGATCACGACCGCTGTTGGCAAGGTCTGCGGGACGATCAACGGCTTGAATCTCGTGAACGTCCAAAACGTCAAGGTCGAAACCTGCGATACAGCGTCGCCGCCGGTCTGCGTCACGGCAACCACGGCGAACCTGTTTCCGGGTAAGTCGGTGCGTGTCACGGCGGACTACCGCTACCACTACATTACGCCAGTCAAAGCGCTGATCAATATGCTGTCGGCTGGCGCGCTGACGGATTATCTCACCATCAGCTCGACCGCGGACATGCGGATCGAGTAGGACGGAGGCCCCATGCTTCGGATGTTTCACCGGCGCGAGCGTGGTCAAGTGCTCATGCTGGCAGCCGCATTGGCCCCCCTGCTCCTTGGGATGACCGGTATGGCGGTCGACGTCGGCGGATACGCCGGCCACAAGCGGCACCTGCAGAATGCCGCCGACAGTATCACGCTGGCAGCGGCGAACAATCTTTGCACAGTTACCTGCGACGACACCTCGGCCGCCGCCTCCGCCGGGAACACGTGGGCAGTCAAGAACAACATCAATCCCGCCGACGTGACACTGACGTTCTCCGGCGGCAGCTCGGCTCCGACGGTCCGCGCAACGATTCAGACTAATCACACGTTCGCCTTCATGCGCGTCCTTGGTATCAGCTCGAAGGGCATCGGCTCGACGGCAGCCGCCGTCAGGGCCTCGTTCGGCGGTGGCGCCGGTATTGTGCCCTGGTCGATTACACAGGCAACGGTCGATGCCTCGACGAGCGGCGCCCTCGTCACAATGAAGTACGACACGACCGGCAGTAACATCGGCAACTTCGGCGCGATCCGCATTGATGGCACGGGAGCGAACATCTACGGTGCCTCCGCGGCGTACGGAAGCCAGGCTGTGGCGTGTGCAGCGATAGCACTGAACTGCACAGCGGGGGCTTGCCCTGGAATCTATCCGACGACGTGCGCAGAGAACTCCCCGAACTGCGATGGCCCGCTATGCGACCCGGAAAACGGTAACGTCATCGGCCCGACGAGGGTGGCCGTCGACTTTCGTATGAACAACACGTCGGGGACCTGCGACACCTTTGGAGAGGCCTTCGCTGACCTCGGTGCTGGCAAGTTTCACTTGAACGGCGACTGTAACCCCTGGACAGACGGAGCGGGCAAGTGCGTCGACGATAACGCGGGCACCCTCTGTAGCCGCCGCGTCATCATCATCCCCGTCGTCGACTCGTTTGGAAATGGAAATTCGGCCGTAACATTCCGGCGCTTCGCGCTGGTGTATCTTGAGGGGTATGATTTCGGCAAGTGCCAGGGGAGCAGTTGTGATATCAAGGGCCGCTTTGTCCAAGCCGACGTGAACGCGCACGCGCTCGCCGGCGCCTACGACCCCCAGGCCCTCATTCAGTTCGCAAAGCTCATCGATTAGCGAGCCGGCTGACTCCGGCCCAGCGCAAGATCATCGGAACGGTGCCGCTGCACGCGACGGAGCGGCTCGTCAACGAGCCGTGTGGCCGTGCAGTTGATGCGCACACGGTCCGGCGCCGCCGTAGCTGGATCGCGTCCAATCACGACTGGAGGGGCATGCTTGCGCCTCGCCTGGTGTCGGAACGCGCGACTCCGGCGCATTCATGCTCGGCTTGACACTAGTAAGGGCCGGTGTTAGATTCCCGCTTGAAACAGGATTCACAAATGGCGCCCGGCTGGAAGCTGCCGCGTGCCGTCAGGAGTTCTCTTCATGACGCGGGTTCTGCTTGGCGTACCCACGCCGTCGAGCTTCTACGACTACTTCAGGAATCTCGTCGACTGGCCGCCGAAATCGACTTCTGATGCTGGCGAGTTAATCGTCGTCGGCTTCACACTGGCAATCTCGATGAGCATCATGGTCGCATTTGGCCAGTGGTGGTCGCGGTAGTCGGAGGAATGTAGCGGATGTCCGTCTCGGAGCAGCCAAAAGGCCCCGGTCTGGGCGACTTCATCTACGACAAGCTCTTCCACAACTACATCTGGCGGTCGATCTTCCGCTCCGGCTACCCCAACACCCCCCGGAACCAGATGCTCGCCGTCGCCACCAGCGTCTTCCTGCACCTCCATCCGACCCGCATCCACAAGACCCACGTCAAGATTACGCATACCTACTGCCTCGGCGGCCTCAGCTTTTTCATGTTCCTGGGGCTCACCGTTACCGGCGTGATGTTGATGTTCTACTACGTGCCCTCGGTCGACCGCGCCTACAGCGACGTCGCCGCGCTGAATACGAACGTCCGCTTCGGCATGCTGATCCGCAACCTGCACCGCTGGATGGCGCACGCCATGGTCATTACGGTGCTGCTGCACATGATGCGCGTCTTCTATATGGGCGCGTACAAGCCGCCGCGCGAGTTCAACTGGGTGGTCGGCGTCATCCTGCTCGTGCTGACGCTGCTGCTTTCGTTCACCGGCTACCTGCTGCCGTGGGATCAGTTGGCGCTGTGGGCGATCACGGTCGGCACGAACATCGCCGGCTCGGCGCCCGTACTTGGCGGGCAAGCGCGCTTCGTTATGATCGGTGGCTTCGAGGTGGGGCCGGAGGCTCTCATCCGCTTCTACACGCTCCACGTGATCGGGCTGCCGTTGCTCGCCGCTATCTTCATGTCGGTGCACTTCTGGCGCATCCGGCGCGACGGCGGCCTGGCGCGACCGCTCTAGGTTGAAGGCAGGAGCACCATGGCCATAGCAACCCGGGCGCCCGGCGGCGAAAAGGAAACAGTCCGCCAGAAGCGAGAGCGCGACCAGGAACTCCTGGTCTGGCCGGATCTCGTCTTCGTCGAGTTCATCTGCGCCATCCTGTTCACGGTCACGTTCGTTCTGCTCTCCGTGGTCGTGAACGCGCCGCTGCTCGACCGCGCGAACGCGAACATCACGCCCAACCCGTCGAAGGCGCCCTGGTACCTGATGAACCTGCAGGAACTGCTCCTGCACATGGACAAGGGTCTCGCCGGCGTCACCGTGCCGACCATTGCGTTGATTGTGCTGATGTCCATCCCGTACACCGACCGCAGCAATGACGGACAGGGCACCTGGTTCGGCACCGCCAATGCCGTCAAGATCACCATCTTCAGCGCGATCTATTCTTCGTTTGTCATCCCGTGGACCATTCTCTGGGACGACGGCGCCCACGTCCGCATCTTCCGTCAGTTCCCGGTGACGTTCCACCTCACCGACGGCAAGATCCGTTGGCTGGGAGATCGGCACCCGTTCGACTCCTGGACCTGGCTCGGTATTGGCGACGTGGCCCAGGCCGTCTGGGGCTTCGTCTTCCTCAAGAACCGCCTGGCTATTCGTGACGAGTGGCAGTGGAGCCTCAAAGTCCCCTTCCAGCCCGGGACCGGGAACCACGACGGCTACCTCGACTGGCCGAAGGACTTCACCGAGGTGCCGGTGCCCCTGAACGGCACCTGGCTCTGGTACTGGGGCGAACCCGGCTGGATGCCGGGCTGGATGCGCCACGTGTACTGGTACAACTCCGACTTCAACATCCCGGCGATCATGGCCGAGTTCGTCGTGCCCATCGCTGCGACGCTCTTCTTCATCGCCGCGATGCTCGGCATCATCTGGAAACTCGGATGGCTCAAGACGATCCGCGACGGCTGGATCGCGGTGTTCACGGGTTTCATCATGTTCTACTTCGCACTGACGATTATCGGCGCGGCGTTCCGCGGCCGCGGACAGCAGCTGGTGCCGGCGCCCAGCGTGCCGGACCTCGCCGATGATCCTGGCATCATGCGCCAGATCACGCCAGACGACCTGCATTACGGACTGTACGACCCGGGAAGCGGAGACCATGCCTGACGAAAGCACGGAAGAACCGAAGCCAGCGCCGGCGAACGCGCCCAAGGCTGCTGACACGGCGGTCGCGAAGGCGGCCCCAGCAGGTGGCGCGCTGGCGGCCGCCGGCGCCAGTGCGCCCGCCATCGTCGTGGTGCAGCCCGCGCCCGTCGGCATCCAGGTGCCGCAGGTGTCGCGCCGCAAGGTGATGCTCATCGGTTTCTGGGGCGGCATGGGCGCGATGCTGCTTGGTATCGTCACCACGATGCTCAACAGCCTCTATCCGCGGAATGTCGCTGGTTTCGGCGGCAGCGTGTACATCGGCACGCTCGACCAGCTCAAGGGCGCCACGGGCCAGAAGCTCCACAATCTCGATGCCAAGGCGTGGATTGTGCTGCTCAGCGGCGACCAGGTGCGGCGCAATCCCGGCGCGCAAGAGGGCTCTATCATCGCTCTGTACCACAAGTGCGTACACCTGGGTTGCACCGTACCGTGGCGGCCCGACTTCGCGCGCGAGGATACGCGCAACCTGGAGACGTACGGGGGCTGGTTCCTCTGCCCCTGTCATGGCTCGACCTACAGCGATGCGGGTGTCCGCGTCTTCGGCCCGGCTCCGCGGTCGATGGACACCATGGAGCTGTCGATCACGGACGGAAAGATCAACGTCAACACGGGCAACATCAGATTGGGCGATGAGACGAACGCCACACGAGCGATTCTGCCGGGCTAGCCGCCGAAAAGGGCACGCATGAACACCAGCAAGCAGATCAACATCATGGTGGCGCTCGTCTTCATTTCGGTGTTGGCGACCGGCGCATACACGATGTGGGATCCCAGCCGCACCTCCGATGCCCGCAAGGACGAACTCCACAAGACCGTGCAGCGCGGCGCATTTCTCTTCTCGCAGAACTGCATCGTCTGCCACGGCGACAGCGGCGAGGGCGGCTCCGCGTCCAATCGCCTGAAGATCGCGCCCGCGATCAACCGCCCCGACCTCCAGGGCATCGACCCGACGACCAAAGCCGTCAGCAAGACCGACAAGGCGCTGCAGTTCAAATTCATCGTCAACACCATCACGTGCGGCCGTATCGGCAAGGCGATGCCGACCTGGGGTCAGTCGCAGGGCGGCACGTTGAACGACGAGCAGATCCGCCAGCTCGCCACGATGATCACCGAGGGCACCGGCTGGGAGATGTCGAAGGGGTTCGCCATCGACGGTGACCACGAATTTCACTACACCGGCTACGCCAGTGCGGGCATCAAGCTGACGCAGGCGCTCGACGCTTCGAGCACAACGGTCGTCCTCTCGGACGTTGCGCCGCTGGGCAAGGGCTTGCGTCTGCAGATCGACAAAGAGCTGATGCTCATCACCGAGAATCCCAACAAGGAACAGAAGAGCGTCACTGTCGAGCGCGGACTTGGCACGACCAGTCCGGCCGCGCACGAGGCGAACGCCGTCGTGGCGCTGCCGCCTGTCCCGCCGGATCCGGCGCCCATAACGCAGCCCGCCTGTGGCCAGAACCTGCCCGCCGCCGTGCCAACCGCCTCCGGCCCGGTGACCGCTTCGACAGACCTCAAGATCATCGGCCAGGGCACCCTCTTCGATGTCACGCAGCTCCTCGGCATCGCCGGTCAGGAGCTGACCATCACGTTCGACAACAAAGATGTTGGCATCGCCCACAACATCCACTTCTTCAAGGGCAGCGACAACACCGGCGAAGACGTCGGTGGTACCGACATCGAAGGCGGGCCCATCGTGCAAACCCTGAAGATCGGCCCGCTCGATGCCGGCGACTACTTCTTTGTCTGCGACATTCACCCCGGTCAGATGGAGGGCACGCTAACAACGGTCGCGGCCGCCTCTGCGCCGGAAGCCGGCGCTACGCCTTGACGCACGCAGCGCAGCGTCCCTAGACTTCCCGGCAGGACGCGTTCAGTCGAAAACGCGTCCTGAATCGATCTAGAACAATCGGAGGCGGAACATGCCGGCACAAGTGGGAAAGCGATACATCGCGGCGAGCGGCGCCGAACTGATCGTCACGAAGGGCTCCGACGGCACGCTGCAGGACGGCGATACGGCGCTGAACATCAAAGAAGACGGCCCGCCCGCATCCGGCGCAGGCACCGGCGAAGTCGTGCTCGGCAAACGATACGCCTCCGCCGATGGCGCGGTCGAAGCGCTGTGCATCAAGCCGGGTGCGCTGGACCTCCGCTACAACGGCGCCCCGATGGAGCTGATGCAGCCGAAGGTGCTCCCTTCGGCCGACTGATCGCCGTTCGCAACAATTGCCAACGAGACGACCGCCACGTGGCGGTCGCTTTGGCTCTCCGTGATATCCGCGGTAGGGGGCACGGCTGTGCGCCGCGTTCGTTCCGGCGATCTGTCGTGGTGTGGGATCTGTCGTCCGCCCGGCATGCGCACGCATCGCCAAGGTGGCTAGATCAGCGGCGTACCCGGCTCCAACCCCATCAGCACGCGGCCGACCGTCTCGTAGTTGGATGGCGCGACCATGAAGTGCTGGGTCACCGCGTTGACGTCGCGCAGGCAGCGCTGCAGCATGCTCGATTCGTAGTTCGATGTGCCGCCGCCGAGGCGATACGCGATCTCCGCCGCTTGCGCCGCGCTGTCCGTCGCGTGCGTCACGGCCAGCTTGATCCGCGCGCGCATCTCCATCTCGATCGTCTCGCCGCGCGCCGAGCAAGCCAGCAGCGAACCAACGGCCTCGTAGAGGAACGACCGTCCGCCCTGCAGCATCCCCTCCGCCCGCGCGATGTCGTGTTGCACGACGGCCTTCTCGCGCAGCTTCGAGGCCGCCATCATCGGCGTCTTACCCTGCGCCAGCGCGAGCAGCTCGTCGATGGCGCGTCGCGCCGCGCCGAGCGCGACGGGCGCCAGCGCCAGACCGAACAGCGTGAACATCGGGATCGCACCCGGCTCGGTGCCGCCCGGGCCGCCGAGCGACACCGCTGCGGTGCGCTCTTCGGGTACGAACAGATCGTTCACGGCTACATCGTGACTGCCCGTCGCACGCAGGCCGAACACATGCCACGTGTCGAGCACTTCGATCTCCGCAATCGGCACGACGGCGAGGCGAAAGTCGGGGCCTCCACTCGGCGTCATACGCGGCGCATCGCCATCGAAAACGATGCTGCCCATGAACATCCAGTCGGAGTTCTGGCAGCCGCTCGCGTACGCCCATCGCCCGGTGACGCGGTACCCGCCCTCGACGGGAACCGCGCGGCCGGATGGCGACCCCACGCCGCAGATGGCGATACCGGGCTTCAAGATCTCACGCGCGACGCGATCGCTGATCCCCGGCGTGCCGATCGAGCCGCTGCCGATGGCGGCGCACCATCCCGCAGACGCGTCCGCGATCGATATCTCCTCGACCGTGCGCAGCGTCGTGAGCAGGTCCGCGCCGATGCCGCCGTACTCGACCGGCCGCGCCATGCCGAAGATGCGCTGCTCGCGGAACAGCCGCGCTAGCCCGTCCGGCATGTGCCGCAACTGCTGCCCCTCGTCGCTGAACGATTCGATCTCGGCGCGCAGCCGCTTCGCCGTCTCGACCATCTCTTGCGGGTGGGTGGTAGTTGTCATGGCGATGCCTCCAGGAGTTGCGACGCGCGCGTAGCACGTTCTACCGCACTTCCGCGCGCGGATCGAGCAACCTCACCGGTCGCCTGCGGCGGGTGCGCCTGCGCGTTAGTGTTCCCGACATTCGAATGCGCGTGCCCACACGTTACGGGCGGGGCGCCCGCGCTCCATTTTCAGTCCGCGGCCTTCGCGGATAGAATGCGCCGCTTCGAACACCGCGCGGGCTGGAAAGCCCGCGCTACGGTGGTGGCGCGCGCGGTTTACGAAGAAAACTCCGATGTGAGAGCCCTCTCCACGTCGTGGAGAGGGCGCGGCCGACGGCCGCGGTGAGGTGCTCCGTGCGGCGATGGTGTCCGTGCTCTCGAATGCCCGCGAGTGGTTCGACCGCCGCGCGGGCTGAAAAGCCCGCGCTACGGGGTTGGGCACTCAGTGCGGCGACGGCCGCCGTTCCGGATTCTCCGCCGGGCGCGCCAGCTCCGCGTCGTCCGTGAGGGCGAGAGCCGCATCCGCGGCGCGCCGCTTCGCGTATGGCAGCGCGATCTTCTTCCCGGCCAGCGTCGGGTGGTCGCTGAGCGCCACCTCGACGCCGAACACGTCGCGGATTAGATCGACGGTCAGCACTTCCTCCGTCGGGCCGTTGCCGATGACGCGGCCGCCGCGCATCGCGACGACGCGCTCGCAGTAGATCGCCGTCAGCCACAGATCGTGCATCGATACCACGACGGTGACGCCATGGCTCTTCAGCTCCGACAGCAGATCCAGCAACTCGAACTGGTGCGAGAGATCGAGAAACGCCGTCGGCTCGTCGAGCAGCAGGATGTCCGGCCGCTGCGCCAGCGCCATCGCTGTCCAGGCGCGCCGCAGCTCGCCGTGCGAAAGATGCTTCAGTGAACGGCCGCGCATCGCGCCCATCTGCATCGCCGCCAGCGCCCACTCCACCGACTGCCGGTCGCCCGATGGATCGCGGTGCAGCAGCGACTGATGCGGGAAGCGCCCACGGAACACCAGCTCCTCCACCGTCAGGTCCGGCACGCCGTCGACCATCTGCCCCAGGAACGCGAGCTTCTTCGCGATTTCGCGCCCCGGCTGTTGGTGCAACACCTCGCCGTCGAGCAGCACGACGCCGCGCTGCGGCTTCAGCAGCCGTGCCAGTGCGCGCAGCAGCGTCGACTTTCCGGCGCCGTTCGGCCCGATCAGCCCCGTAATCCGGCGATCTTCGATAACGAGATCGACGTCCTCGACGCGAAAGCCGTGCCCGTAGCCAGCCGCGAGGTTGCGCGCTTCGAGCCTCATGCGCGCCACCGCACCATGTACAACAGGAACGGCGCACCGGCGACCGCCGTCACGATGCCGAGTGGGATCTCCACCGGCTTGTCGACGACGCGCGCCAGCAGGTCCGCGTACACGACCAGCGCCGCGCCGAGAATCGCCGACAGCGGCACGAGGCTGCGGTGATCGTCGCCGGTCAGGTAGCGCGCGATGTGCGGTATCACCAGCCCGACGAACGCCACCATCCCCGCGACGCTGACCGACGCACCGGCGAGCATCGCCGCCGTCGCGATCGCGAGCACGCGCGTGCGTTCGACGCCGAGTCCGAGCGACTGCGCCGCTTCATCGCCCAGCGAGAGGATGTTCATGTTGCGCGACAGTAGCATCGCGGCGATGAGCCCCGCCGTGCAGTACGGCCAGACGGCGTAGAATTCGTCCCAGCCGCGCCCGAACAGTCCACCCGCGAGGAACGAGAGCGCTGCCTGTGTCCCGAGGTTCGACGTCACGAGCACCATCGTAATCGCAGCCGTCAGCATCGACCCGATCGCCACGCCGGAAAGTGCGAGACGCACCGGCGACACGCCGCCGCGCCACGACAGGCCGTACAACAGCGCCGCGCCCGCCAGCGATCCGCCGAAGGCGAGCGGCGCGAGCACGCTCGGCGGCACCTCCTGCGACATGCGGATCGCCAGCGCCGCCGCCAATCCGCCGCCCGCCGTCAGCCCGAGGATCTGCGGGTCGGCGAGTGGATTGCGCGTTACACCCTGCAGCAGCGCGCCCGCCACGCCCAGGCTGGCGCCGACAAGCAGCGCCAGCAGCACGCGCGGCAGCCGCAGATCCCAGACGATCGTGTGTGCCAGCGGATCGTTGCGATCG
>CAYWOO010000234.1:0-22948 GCA_964458665.1 uncultured Dehalococcoidia bacterium | reverse complement strand
CGATCCGGTGCTGCGCGAACTCGCATCACAGCTCGGTCCGCTAACCGGCACTAGCGCAAACGTCGCCGGCCGCGAAGAGTGCCACACCGCCGCCGAAGTCCGCGCCCAGCTAGGCCATGCCGTCGACCTGATCGTCGATGCGCACGTCGACGCAACGGGCCGACCATCGACGATCGTAGATTGCACCGACCCGTCGAGGGTGTGGGTGCTGCGCGAGGGCGCCATCGCGCGCGACGTGCTGCTCGAAGCGCTGGCCGGGAGCGCAGAGCTTGTTTAGGATCACTGCGGTATCGAAAGCAATCGCTTGATGTCCAACCCCACGACGCTGTCGTCCGCAGACATCGAGCGCGTGAGCGCCGTGCTATCGCGTTACCGCGATGGCGTCACCGCAGCGCTGCACGACGTACTCGACCGCGCCGATCTCGGCCACGCGAGCTTCATGCGCTACCACCTCGGCTGGGAGGATGCGGCTGGGAAATTGATCTCCGCGCCCGGCGGTAAGATGCTGCGGCCGGCGCTCTGCCTGCTCTGCTGCGAGGCCGTCGGCGGCGACGCGCGCAATGCGATGCCCGCGGCCGCGGCTCTGGAACTTGTGCACAACTTCACGTTGATCCACGACGACATCGAAGACGCCAGCGACACCCGCCACGGCCGCGACACGGTCTGGCGCATCGCCGGCGTGCCACAAGCGATCAACGCCGGCGACGGCATGTTCGTTCTAGCGCAGCGGACGCTCCTGCGCATGTCGGATGCCGGCGTCGCCCCGGAGCGCGTGCTCATCGCGTCGCGGACGCTGAACGACGCGTGCGTGGGGCTCTGCGAAGGCCAGTACCGCGACATCGGCTTCGAGGCGCGCGACCGCGTGACGCAGGCCGAGTACGAGGCCATGATCGATGGCAAGACGGCCGCGCTGCTCGGCGCATCGATGGCGATCGGCGCCATCGCCGGCGGCGCTGACGCCGCAACCGTGACCGCGTTCGGCGAGTGCGGCAGGATGCTTGGCCGGGCGTTCCAGATCCAGGATGACGTGTTGGGCATCTGGGGCGAAGGGGCGGTCACGGGCAAGCCCGTCGCCGACGACATCCGCTCGCGGAAGCAGTCGTTCCCGATCGCGTGGGCATTCGAACATCTGCGGGGCGAGTCCGCCCGCACGATGGCCGACATCTACCGCTCCGACGCCATCAGCGAGGCCGATGTCGATGCGGTCGTGGCCATCCTGAACGAGGCAGGCGCTCCCGAAGTGGCGATCCGTACCGCCACGCGGTGGGCCACCGCCGGCATCGCGGCGCTGCGCCCGCTGCAGCTGGACGCTGAGCGCCGTCAAGACATCGAGGCGCTCGCCGCCTTTTTCGTGCATCGGTCAGCCTAGACGCTCACTCTCCACGTCTCGTTGCGGCTACGCTTCACTGCACGAGCGCTCGGCCAAGGAGCCACATGAACAAGAAGACCATCCGCGACATCGACGTAGCCGGGAAGCGCGTGCTCCTCCGCGTCGACTTCAACGCGCCGCTCGACAAGGAGACGCTCCGCATCCTCGACGACACGCGCATCCGCGCCGCGATGCCCACGATCAATTACCTGCGCGAGCAGAAAGCCAGGATCGTGCTCGTGTCCCACCTGGGGCGGCCGGACGGCAAGGTCGTCGAGTCGGCGCGGCTGGCACCAGTGGCGGCGCGGCTGGCGGAGCTGCTCGGTGCGCCGGTGCAGTGTGCGGCGGACGTCGTCGGCCCGTCCGCGGACGCCGTCGTAACGGCGCTCCAGCCGGGCGAGGTCGCGATGCTGGAGAACGTGCGCTTCGAGGCGGGCGAAGAGCAGAACGACCCGTCGCTGGCGAAGCAACTCGCCGCCTTCGCGGACGTCTACGTGAACGATGCGTTCGGCACGGCGCATCGAGCCCACGCCTCTACAGCGGGCGTAGCCGCGTACTTGCCCGCCGTCGCGGGCTTGCTGATGGAGAAGGAGATCGACTACCTCGGTCGTATCGTCAGCAATCCGCGGCCGCCGGTCGCAGCGATTATCGGAGGCGCGAAGATCAGCTCCAAGATCGGCGTGCTGCAGCACCTCCTGTCGAAGGTGAGCGTCCTGCTCATCGGCGGTGGCATGGCGAGCACCTTCCTGAAGGCGCGCGGCATTGGCGTCGGCTCGTCGCTGATCGAGGCGGACCAGCTGGCAACGGCACAAAAGGTCATCACGGACGCAGGCCGGCGCGGCGTGAAGCTCGGGCTACCGATCGATGTCGTGGTCGCCGATCGATTCGCCGCGGACGCCGCGACGCGCACCATCGATATCCACAACGTCCCCGAGGGTTGGATGATCCTCGACATCGGCCCCAAGACCGTCGGCGACTACGAGGCGCGGCTTCGCGGCGTGAAGACCGTCGTTTGGAACGGACCACTCGGCGTCGCGGAGTGGCCGACGTTCGCGCACGGCTCGCACGCCGTCGCCCGTTTCCTCGCGAAACTCGACGCAACCGTCGTTATCGGCGGAGGCGAAACGGTCGCCATGGTCACCGAGTTGGGCCTCGCCGGAGAGTACGCGCACGTGTCCACAGGCGGCGGCGCATCGCTGGAATTCCTCGAAGGCAAGGAGCTGCCAGGTGTCGCTGCGCTCCTTGATCGATAGCTACAACCAACGCCGTCCGCCCGTGGGCGAGGGAGATCGCGGCGGCGCCTGGCGAGGGCTGGCGGCGACGATGGTCTCTAGCCGGCGACCGTTCGAATTTGACCCGCTGATGGCGCTTTGATAGGCTCGTTCGGGTCTCCGGGCGGTCGCATCCCGGGAGGTGCTGTGAATCGAAACCCAGGCAGCGGCCTCACCGCCGCTTCCGGCGACAGTGTCGAGATCGACCAGAGCGCCGTGCGCTCGGTCGATGCGGAGCGCGTCGAATTGCGGCAGGCAGCGGCGCAGCACGTGCGCGGCGAGAGCCTCGAGATGTCGGACAGCGCAATGCTCAGCGTGCGCGGTGCGGACATCCGGATGGACGATTGCGCCGCGGCCGTGGTGCTGGGCGAGCGCGTGACGATGCGCGATTGCGGTGCCATGCTGGTGTTCGCGCGCAACGTCGATGGCGACGTAAAGACGGTAGTAACGCCGGCAGCGGCGTTCGCATTCGGGCTGGGCGCAGTGGCCGGTTTGGTGATTTGGCGGCGATTGCGCCGCAGGTAGGACGGACGAAAGAGATGGCAAACAGCGAACTGAAGGCGGTGCCCCGCACCGTGCTCGGCAAGAAAGTGGCTCAGCTCCGCCGCGGCGGGCAGACGCCCGCGAACATCTTCGGCCACAAGATCGAATCGAAGTCGGTACAGGCCGACACGGTGGAGTTGGTGCATCTCCTGCGCCACTCGTCCCGCAACGCGATCATCAATATGAGCGTTGAGGGCGAGGCTGGCCCGCGCACGGTTGTGGTGCGTGACCTGAAGCGCAATGCCGTCACGGACGAGCTGCTTCACGTCGACTTCTACCAGATCTCGATGACCGAGAGGATGCGCGCCGATGTGCCAGTCGTGCTGTTTGGCATCTCGGATGCCGTAACGACGTTTGGCGGCGTGCTGCTCCAGATGACGGAGAAGATCGCCGTGGAAGCGCTCCCGTCCGATATTCCCGTCCAGTTCGATGTCGACGTCAGCAAGATCACGGAGCTTGAAGGCTCCGTCCACGTGCGCGATCTGGCGATCGACACGGCGAAGGTAACACTGCACACCGAGCTGGACGTCGTGCTCGCGCGGGTCGCCTCGCCGCGCGTCGTGGTGGAAGAGACGCCCGTGGCGGCGGAAGGCGCCGTTGCGGCTGCGCCGGTCGCAGGCGCACCCGCGACGCCGGCGCCTGGCGCCTAACTGCAACCATCGACGGCAGTACGAATACGGGCGCCAGGCGGCGCCCGTTCTCACGTCTATTCGTCGCCGGTCAGTGGATTCGTCGCGAACGCATACGCGGCCACCGGCACGCCGCCGATCAAGTGCTCCTGGATGATCCTCTCGAGCACTTCGGGCATCGCCGAGTGGTACCACGTACCCTCCGGGTAGACGACGGCGATCGGTCCCTGCTCGCACATCCGGAGGCAGTTCGCCTTCGTGCGGTAGACGATTCTCGCACCAGCCGTCAGCCCGAGTTCATGCAGCCGTCGTTTGAGGAAGTTCCACGCCTCGAGCGTCCGCTCCTTCGGCGCGCACTTTGGTTCCGTCTGGTCGGCGCAGAGGAAGATGTGGCGTGCGATGCGGCCAACGCCGTAGTCCCCGGCGGCCGTGAGTAACGCCTCAGATGGTCGCTGTTCGTCGGTCACGGCTGATCGTTGCATCGCTGCGGTACGAGCGCAACTAGCAGCAGCTACTGCAGCGCCATTACCTCGCCGACAATCGCATTGCGGACGGACTTCGAGTTATCGATGGTCGAATGGTTCGCCCTGGTGGCGGGGCCGCCGTTGTGGCCGTCGCGCGGCGCCAACTCGTCGCTTGCATCCCAATTGGCGACGTTCGGCGCATCGCGTGGCGCTCCAGGCAATGCCCTGTCGTTCGTCTCGTAGATGTTGAAAACAAGCGTAGTGCGTGGCCGCGATGTTGTATCGCCAATGTACAGCGTTTCTACGCGATCGACATCGACCACCTGGATCATCCTCGCGGCATAGTCACGTTCAAGCCGAGCCGCAACGACATCGGCAGTGATCGCGCCGTGGCTATGGCCCAGAAGCAGCACGCGCAGACACGGAAAGCGATCCAGGTACACCCGCACCACGTGCGTCACCCACTCCTCCATCGCGCTGTGCACGTTCACCGCGCCCGCGATCGCAGGCCCGGCGATGATGCCGATTGTCTGCACGCCTCGATCGTCGTACGCCGTCTGCAGCGCATCGATCATGCCGCGCACGCCGGCGGCATCGTCCTGATTTCGCAGATTGGCCGCGCCGCCGCCCACGCCTACAAGCAAGACGGCCTTCGTCCCTGCACTGCATTCGACGTCCGACGACTCGAGGAAGCCATGCGCAACCAGGTACTCCGGCGCCCGTTTCGACGTGGCGGCGCACGCCTCTGCCTGCCGCTGAGGATCGAGCGGGAGGTCGATGCCGCGCAGGAACTCAGCGTCTCGCGCATCGTGCCTGAAGTCGGCGTTGAAGTCCGGTACTTTCGACGGATCCGTAGCGTCCGCGTCATTCAGCCGATGATCTCCATTCGCGTCCAGGCACGCTATCTGGCTGAACGTCGCACGCGGCTTGTTCGAGAGGCCAGATACGTTGCAGGCGGCGAGCAGGAGTCCGATCGTAGTGGCTGCCGCTGCTCCGCGCGACCACCGTCGATGTTGCATAGATTCAGCGTAGCGCCATGGTCGTGCGGAGTATCCGGTACGAACGGACTATCTTCGCCGTTCGATGTAACGGTCACGAGGGTGTACGATGGCGGCGAAGCGGACGTACCAAGGAGGCACCATGACATTTCAGGTCGTGACAATCGCCCGTACCCTGGGTGCCCGTGGCGAGGACGTTGGTCGTGCGGTCGCGGAGCAGCTCGGCTTCCAATACGCCGACGACGAAATCATCTCCGCCGCAGCCGAGCGCGCCGGCGTGTCGAAGGCCGTTGTGGAGAAGGCGGAGCACCGGCCCGGACTCATAGCCCGCATCCTCGACACCATGGCCACTGTCCCGGTCGAGCCATCAATCTACTACGGCCAGGCGCTGGCGATGCCTCAAGTAGCCGCCGTGGCCGGCTACGATGAACTAATCAGGGACGTCATTGTTGGCACCGCAGCGAGGGGCAAGGTCGTGATCGTCGCCCACGGCGCCGGCATCTGCCTCGCCGGCACGGCCGGCGTGCTGCGTGCGCTCGTCACTGGATCGCCGGATCATCGCGCCGCGCGCGTCGCGTCCGCGACGGGCGTGGATCTCGATCGCGCGACAAAAGCCGTCGCCGACTCCGACGGCGAGCGCCAGGACTTCCTCAAGCGCTTCTACGATGTAAAGCAGGAACGGCCGACGCACTACGATCTCGTGCTGAACACGGACGCCATCGATGTCGCTGGTTGCGCCCGTCTTGTAGTCGCTGCGGCCGGTTTCTAGCGGCTTGCATCCACCAGCTCGATCATGTCACTGCGGCCGCTGAGTTGGCCGCATGCGGCACTGATCTCCACGCCCTTCTCCACGCGCACCGTGCAGGCGACACCCCGGGCCGATAGCTCGCGCTGGAACGCCAGCGTACGGCCACGCGACGGGCGATGGATGCCGACGTCCGGCGTGGGGTTCACAGGGATGAGGTTGACGTGACAGAGCATGCCGTCAAGCGCGGCCGCCAGCGCTCGCGCCTGTTCGGGCGAGTCGTTCACGCCGTCCATCAGGCAGTACTCGAACGTCACGCGTCGGGCCGTCTTCGTCGCATACTCGCGGCACGCCTGCAGGATGTCGGACAGAGGATAGCGATGCGCCGTCGGGATCAGCCGCTCGCGCAGCGCCTCATCCGGCGCGTGCAGTGACACCGCCAGCCCTACCTGCAGAGATTCTTCCGCCAGCTTGCGTATACCCGGCACCAGCCCCACAGTCGATATCGTGATGTGCCGCGCCGCCATGTTCATGCCCGCAGGATCGTGCAGTGTCTCGACCGCGCGCCACACGGCGCGATAGTTCGCCATCGGCTCGCCCATCCCCATGAACACCACGTTCGTCAACGGCTGTAGTCCGCTGGCGACCTGCTCGCGCGCGAAACCCACGACTTGCGCCACGATCTCGCCAGCGGTCAGATTGCGGTCGAAGCCCGCCTGCCCCGTCGCGCAGAACACGCAGCCCATAGCGCAGCCCGCCTGGCTCGAGACGCATACGGTCGCTCGCCCCCGCGAATCGCTTCGCGGGTCGTACAGCATCAGCACGGTCTCGATCAGTTTGCCGTCGTGCAGTCGGATCAACCGCTTCCGCGTCATCCCGTCCGCCGCCGCCTGCTCGCGCACGACCGTAAGCTCTGGAAACGGCAAGGTCTCGGCAAGCTGCGACCGAATCTGCGCCGGTACGTTTGCCATCTCGTCGTACGAAGCTGCAAAGCGCCGGTACGCCCACTCCCACACCTGCCGCGCCCGGTATTTCGGCGCGCCAAGGCCCTCGACCTGCGATTCGAGTTCCGCCAGCGAAAGGTCGTACAGAGTTGCCATCCAAGGTAAGTCTAACAGCCGTCGCTCGTTTCCCGACCGAATCGCAGTTCGGATGGCGTGGTGATATCGTAGGGGCGAGCAAGCGAAAGGCCGAACCGATGCCAAACACCCAGCAACCAGCCACCAACGATCGTACGACCGCCCCCGACGACCGACGACCGGCGACCGGCGACCAAACGGACATCTACGTCGGCCGCGACTATGGCCGTCACGATTTCGTCATCGATGCAGAGGAGGTGGCGCAGTACTCCGGCGCCGTCGACGACCACAACCCGGTCTACAGCGGACCGTCGCCGTTCGGCGCGCCCGTCGCGCCGGCGCTCGTGAGGCGGGGCGAGGTGTACGCGTACCGCGCGCCGTCCGGCGTACCGGCGTGGTATCTGCCGAACGTCTTCGGCAACCTGCACGCGCGCCAGGAGTGGGATCTCTTTGCGCCGGTGATGGTCGGCGATGCCGTCCACACGCGCTCGTTCATCGTCGAGCGCTACATGAAGCGCGGCCGGGACTACGTGGTCAACGAGGTCTTGTACTTCAACGCCGACGACGCACTGATCGCCCGCAGCCGCACGCACCAGAGCTTCCTGCACGAGACCAAGAACGAAGGCATCGTCATCGACCAGAAGCGCGAGAAGCAGCCCGGCCGCAAGTTCGAGGCCGACGTCACCGCCGCGATCGAGGAGATCCCCGCGCTGCGGAAGCAGATCACGCTCGACATGTGCCAGAAATTCAGCGGCCCGCGCAAGAACTACCACAACGACAAAGAGATGGCGATCAAATGGGGCTTCCCCGACATCGTCGTCGAAGGAATGATGTCCACCTGTTTCCTCTCCGAGATGATGACGAACCGCTTCGGCGCCGGCTGGATCGCCGGCGGCAAGATGAACGTCAATCTCGTCAACATCGTCTGGCAGAGCGACAGCCTCACCTGCCGCGGCTTCGTCCGCGAAATCACTCCCGAGGGCGTTCGCCAGCGCGCGCACCTCGACGTGTGGGTAGAGAAAGAAGACGGTACGAAAGTGACCATCGGCACGGCGAGCGCGGTAGTTTAGAATCGCGAGCACGGGCGATGCGAGAGTTCCTCTTCGGCAAGTCGGTCGGCGATTGGAAGCGCAAGAACCCGCTTCGCTTTACGCTGTTCGCTATTGCTGTGCCAGCGATGGCGCTGCTGCTAGCGGCAGGGTCGTTCGACGCGAGCACCTTCGCCTATGTGGCCGGAATTTGGATCGTCGTAGCGGTTCTCGTCATCTACTTGCCGCTCAAGTTCATCTACTGGCTCCAACAGCGGCACGACAGCTAGTCCATTCGGCTCAAACGTCTAGCGTGCGGCCTTCGGTATCACGAACTTGTTCGCCGAATGCGTCTCCGAGAACGCCACCACCTTCAGCGCCACCAGCCCGGCGGCCTTCGCGATGCCCATGATATCGATGTCCTTGATCCCGCCTTTGCCCTTCGGCGTCACCGTCCAGATCGCGCCGTCCCGTTTGATCTGATCGACGAGCAGACGCATTCCCGCCAATCCCGCAATCGACTCCGCGCCGAGGAAGAGCGCGTCCGCATCCTTCGCTGCTCGTGTGGACACGGACGCGCCAGCGGCGCGAAGTTCTAGTGCGAAACCATCGTCCAGCATGTGCAGCACGACGATGCGCTGTCCCGGCTTGATGCCGAGCTTCTCGATCAGACCTTTGGGATTGCGGATCCTCTCGGCCCACGCGAGCGCCTTGTCGCCGAGCGCGAACGTCGCTGTGCCACCCGGCCAGACGACCTTGAGGTTACCGGCCCTCGCATCGAGCGCGCTGATGCTCGTGAGGTCGATCTTCAACCGAAAGTCGCCGCGGAAAATGATCTCGCTCGTCTCGAGCAGCGCTTTGCCAGTGGATGTCCGCTTGTTGAACGTGACGCTGCACTCAGCTTCGGCGCCCACGCTACGCCCTCGCGAACAGCAGGATTGCGCCGGCCATCGTCACCCAGCCGATCGCGGTCACCAGGATCGGCAGGTCGCGCAGCAGCACCTCTTCCGGGCTGCCGCCCTCCTTCTTCACGTTGACCAGGTAGAGGTAGCGGAAGATGCCGTACAGGACGAACGGAATCGTCAGCATCATGCTGTGGTTCTGAGGCAGGCCCTCGGCCGTGAACGTGTACAACCCGTAGGCGATGAGCAGCGCGCCGGTCACGATCGAGCCCATCTGATCGAGCAGCGGCAGCGTGTACTCCTCGAGGATCTTGCGATGGCTGCCCGCGCCTCCCTCCAGCAGCTCCAGCTCGGCGCGCCGTTTGTTAATGCCCAGGAACAGGGCCCCCAGCGCCGTCACCACGTACAGCCACGGCGAGATCGGCACATCGATCGCTAGCGCACCTGCCATCGCCCGCAGCACGAATCCCGCGGCGATCACCATCAGGTCGACGAGCACGATATGTTTCAACTCGTACGTGTACGCGAGCATCAGCACGCTGTACCCGAGAATGACGAGCCCCATGTGCCAGTTCAGCGCGAACGCGGCCGCGTTGCCGACGAGCGCTAGCACGCCGGCAGCCACCCACGCGGTGCGAACCGGTAGCAGCCCCGCCGGTATCGGCCGGTAGCGCTTCTTCGGGTGCGCACGGTCCGCCTCAACATCGCGGACGTCGTTGACCAGGTATTCAGCGCTTGACACCATCGCGAAGCAGGCAAACGCCACCAGCGCCTCCAGCACTTTCGGAAGCCACGTCGACGCGTCGCTGAGGTGATACTCCTGGCCGACGGAGAAGATCAGCGCAAGGAAAACGATGCCGTTCTTCGTCCACTGGCGCGGCCGCATCGAGCGGAGCAGATAACGCAGTTGTGGTATCGCGCCGGCGCGGCGCACCTCCGCGAGCCTGTCGTTCTGGCCCGCAGCCGCCGCAAGCACGTTCTCATTCGCCATTGAGGTGAATTCTATCGCACGTGCGTAGCTGCTGGTGTAGGGGCACTCCGTGGAATGCCCTCTCCGAACAGATGCGACGCCTGCATCCCGGCGGACGGCGGTTCGTGTGCGGTGCCTGCCCCGTTCGCGAACGATAGCCGTGAATCTACAACGGCAGGTTGCTGTGCTTCTTCGCCGGCGTGCTCTCGCTCTTCGACCGCAGCATGTCGAACGCATGGATCACCTTGGTCCGGGTGTCGCGAGGGTCGATCACATCGTCGACATAACCGCGCGCTGCGGCGATGTACGGGTTCGCGAATCGCTCCGCGTATTCAGCTGTCAGCTGCGCGCGCTCCGCCACCGGATCGTCCGACTCAGCCAGCCGCGTGCGGTAGAGGATGTTCACCGCCGGCTCGGGACCAACCACGGCGATCTCACCCTGCGGCCACGAGAAGTTCATATCGGCGCGCAGGTGCTTCGAGCCCATCGCGTCGTAGGCGCCACCGTAGGACTTTCGCAGGATCACCGTTACCTTCGGCACCGTCGCCTCGGCGTACGCGTACACTAGCTTCGCACCGTGAACGATGATGCCGCCGTACTCCTGCGCCACGCCCGGCAAGAATCCCGGCACGTCGACGAACGTCAGGATCGGGATGTTGAACGCGTCGCAGAACCGCACGAAACGCGCAGCCTTCCGCGACGAATCGATGTCCAGCACGCCCGCGAGATATAGCGGCTGATTCGCGACGATGCCGACGCTGCGCCCCGCCAGCCGTGCCATGCCGACGACAATGTTCTGCGCGAACTGCGCGTGGACCTCCATGAAGTCACCCGCATCGACCACTTTGTTGATCACTTCGCGCACGTCGTAGCTCTTCGCGGCATCGTCCGGCACGATGCTCAGCAGGTCGTCGGAGCGGCGCCTCGGGTCATCCCCCGTTTCGACGAACGGAGGCTCATCCAGATTATTGAGCGGCAGGAACGAAAGGAGCCGCCGCACTTCCAGCAGCGTGTCCTCTTCGGTCTCGATGGCGAAGTGCGCGACGCCGCTCCGCGAGGCATGCGCGATGGCGCCGCCCAGCTCCTCCTGCGTGACGTCCTCGCCGGTCACGGAGCGAATCACGTCTGGCCCCGTGATGAACATCTGCGACGTGCCCTGTGTCATGAAGATGAAGTCCGTGAGTGCCGGTGAGTACACGGCGCCGCCCGCGCACGGCCCCATGATCACGGAGATCTGCGGGATCACACCCGAGGCCAGCACGTTGCGCAAGAAGATATCGCCGTAGCCGCCGAGGCTGGCGACGCCCTCCTGGATGCGGGCTCCACCGGAGTCGTTGATGCCGATCACCGGCGCGCCCGTCTTGAGCGCGAGGTCCATCACCTTCGACATCTTCTCGCCCATCGCTTCCGACAGCGAGCCACCGAACACCGTGAAGTCCTGCGAGAACACGAAGACGCCGCGGCCATCGATCTTGCCGTAGCCGGTAACGACCGCGTCGCCCAGGAAGTGCTGTTCGTCCATGCCGAACTCGGTAGCGCGATGGATCATCAGCTGGTCGAGTTCTTCGAATGTGCCCGGGTCGAGCAAGATGTCGAGGCGCTCGCGCGCCGTCAGCTTGCCGCGTTCGTGCTGCGCCTGAATGCGCTTCAGCCCGCCCCCAAGGCGTGCCTGATCCTTCATCTCCAGGAGCCGCTTCAGTCGTTCTTCGTTTGCCATGCGCCGATCGTAGCAAAGACCGTTTTCTGGCGGCAGGGTGCGTTTGTACCATTCGCCCGTTGCGGATGCAGGAACTTCTCCACCGTCCATCCTCAATCTTCCATCGTCCGCCCGTACCGCTCGCTACACTGCGCGACGAAGGAACAGCCATGCCCGACATGCTCGTACGCCTCTATGATCTTCCCGATCACGCCCCATACGACGCTCGCACCGCCGCCGCGGCCATCGTCGTCCGCCGGATCGAGGCGTGGGATCGCGCCGCGTTGCGCCGCTTCGTGCTCGAGCACTTCACCGAGAACTGGGCGTCCGAGGCTGACCTCGCGTTCGCAAGCGGCCACCCCATCACCGGCTTCGTCGCGATCGAGCACGGAGCCATCGCCGGCTTCGCGGTCTACGAGTGCAGCCGCCGCGGCTTTTTCGGCCCGACCGGTATCCGCGAGGATCTGCGCGGCAACGGCGCCGGCGCATCGCTCCTCTTTCGCTGCCTTGAGGCCATGCGCGAAGTGGGCTACGGCTATGCGATCATCGGTGGCGTTGGGCCCGACGAGTTCTACGCCAAGGTCTGCGGCGCCACGATCATCGAAGGCAGCGACGCCAGCGTGTACGCGCAGCTCTACCGCGAGATACGCGCGCGGGCGGCGAACGAACCCAAGGCGTAGGAATTGCGAAGTGCTACCATGCAGGGTGAGGACGAAACCCCCTCCGGGCAGGGGGTTTCCGCTTGTGTGCAATGTTTAGCCGGCTACAAGCTACAGAACAGCGCTACGAGGAACTGACCGCCGAGATGGCGCGTCCGGAGATATCTGGCGACTACGAGAAACTGCACTCGCTGGCGAAGGACCGCGCATCCATTGAGGATGTCGTGCTGCTGTATCGCGGCTGGATCGCTAATGGCAAAGCGATCGAGGAAGCGCGCTCCGTGCTCGGCGACTCAGATCCAGACATGTCCGCGCTGGCCAAGGAAGAGCTCGCCCGTCTGACGGCGGACCGAGTCGACATCGAGGACAAACTTCGGCGCGCGCTCGTGCCGAAAGACCCGCGCGACGAACGCGACGTCATCGTCGAGATCCGCGCCGGCACCGGCGGCGACGAGGCCGCGCTTTTCGCCGCGAACCTCTACCGCATGTACAGCCGCTACGCCGATCGCCACAAGTGGACGATCGATGTGCTCTCGGCGAACGAGATCGGCATCGGCGGCATCAAGGAAGTGGTGTTCGAGGTACACGGCCGCGGCGCGTACTCGCGCCTGAAGTACGAGAGCGGCGCCCATCGCGTACAGCGGGTGCCCGCTACTGAGGCGCAGGGCCGCATACATACGTCAACTGCCACAGTAGCCGTGTTGCCAGCCGTTGACGAAGTGGAGATCGATATCAACGAAGGCGATCTGAAGATCGATATCTTCCACTCCGGCGGCGCGGGCGGGCAAAACGTGAACAAAGTCGCGACCGCCGTTCGCATGACGCACAAGCCAACAGGTATCGTCGTCGTCTGCCAGGACGAGCGCTCCCAGCTCAAGAACCGCAACAAGGCGATGGCGGCGCTGCGCGCCAAGATCCTGTATCAGAAGCAGTCGGAGCAAGCCGACGAGATATCCGGCGCGCGCAAGCAGCAGGTCGGGACGGGCGAGCGCTCAGACAAAATTCGCACGTACAACTTCCCGCAGGATCGGTTGACCGACCACCGCATCGGCCTCACCGTGCACAACCTGCCGCGTATCATGGATGGCGAGATCGACGACGTTATCGATGCCGTCTCGGCGAACGTGCAGGCGCAGGAGCTGGAGGAGAGCGTCGCCGGCGGCGCATCGCGGTGATTGCATGACAGAGCCACCCGAATTGCACGAAGGGAAGCGCCGGCTCGAAATCGAGTTCTGCACAAAGTGCCGCTTCCAGGGACGAGCCTTCTGGATGGCGCGTGAACTGTTCGATGTCGTCCCGGAACTAATCGACGAGATCGCGCTGCGCCCCTCATCCGGCGGCGTGTTCACTGTCCGTTACGGCGAAGCAACCGTCTGGGAGCTAGCGACTGCCGGCCGATTCCCAGAGCCGAAAGACATTCGCGAAGCGATGCTCGCGGCGGCACGCCAGCCGCCGCGCATCAAGCATCATTGATCGTGGCGCCCGGCGTCATCAAGATCGCAACTCTCATCCATGATGCAGCAGAGCAGCTAGCAGCCGCCGATATAGCCGATGGACGCCTGGAAGCGGAGCTTCTGCTCGCGCACGCCCTCACGACGGACCGCGCCCACGTCCTGGCGCGTCTGAACGACAAGATCGAGGACGACGCGATCGCACGATTCTCATCGATGCTCGTCCGCCGCATCTCGCGCGAACCGCTTGCCTACATCATCGGCCGCCGCGAGTTCTACGGCATCGAGATCGCCTGCGCACGCGGCGCATTGATCCCACGCCCCGAGACTGAGATGCTCGTGAAGTTAGCACTCGACGAACTACGGACGCGGGGCGGCGCACTGCGCATCGCGGATGTCGGCACGGGCAGCGGCGCCGTAGCGATCGCCGTCGCCGTCAATGCACCGAACGCGCGAGTCACTGCCATCGAGGTCTCGGACGACGCGCTCGCGATCGCTCGCAGCAACATCGCACGGAACGGAATGGACAGCCGCATCGAGCTGCGCAACGGCAACCTGCTCGAAGGCACGGGCGTCTTCGATGTGATCGTCGCGAACCTGCCGTACGTGAGTGCCGCCGATTGGCAGACGCTGCAGCCCGAGATCCGCGATCACGAGCCGCGCGAGGCGCTCGTCGGAGGCGTCGAGGGAACCGAGGTGATCGAGCAATTGCTGCGCGACACGCACGCACACATCGCGAGCGGTGGCATGCTCGCGGTGGAGATGGGCGCGACACAGGGCGTACGTTTGTTGACGGTGGCTAGGGCACGCTTCCCCGACGCTGAGGTCTGCGTTATGAAGGACGTGGCGAGGCTCGACCGCGTGCTCGTCGTGCGGACAAGGGGAGGGTGAGTGGCAGACGAAGATTCGCTGCGCGAGGCCGTCGAAGCACAGGCGCAGGCCCGCATCAGCGGCGACATCGCCACGTTTGCGTCGTACGTGACGCCCCAAGCGTTACTGCGGCTGCACCGTCAGGGCGGGCCCTTGCGCGCAGGGCAGGGCACCTGGCGGTACGAAATACTCGACATAACACAGAACGCCGACACCGGCAGCAGCGATGTCCGCTACACCGGCTCCGGCAGCTACGTACTACGGACGCGCTGGGAGCGGCCTGACGGCCTCTGGCGCGCTGTTATGGTGGAGATGCCGGCGGAGCACTCGCGCGGCTCCTGGTGGCGCCGTGTGCTCCATCTGGAGCGGGGGAGTGGCCAACCGCCAGTAGCCGAGCGGCGAGATCTCCGTTGATCCCGCTGGAAGAGCGGCGCGTCAACATAACAAGTGGCGATCTGCACCTTGAAGCCGCGGTCCAAGACGGCACTGGCCCGCTCGCGGCAGTCGTGCTGCACCCGCACCCGCAATACGGCGGCGATATGGACAACCACGTCGTCACGGCGGTCGTCGCCGCCCTCGCCGCTCGCGGGGCAACTACTATCAGGTTCAACTTCCGGGGTGCCGGGGCCAGCGATGGAGCCTACGACGGCGGCCGCGGCGAGGCTTCCGACGCAATGGCGGCCGTGGCCGCAGCCCGCCGGGCGGCTCCCGATGCGAAACTCGTCCTTGCCGGCTATTCGTTCGGCGCTATGATTGCCGCCGCAGTCGCGACCGAAGTCGCACCGGACGCTCTTGTGCTCGTATCGCCGCCTGTGGGCACGAGTTCGCTGCCTGCACACGATCCGGCGCTTCCAACGTTTGTCATCGCAGGTGACCGCGACCAGATCGCGCCGGCGGCAGCCATGCGGGCACTGGCGAGCACGTCATGCCGGACAGCCGTCGTCGCGGGAGTCGACCATTCGTGGTGGCCAGCCGTCGATTCGCTCGTACGCGAGATAGACACCTTCCTCGATTCGCTGCCCTTCATGACGTGCAACCCTTAGGGGAAATTGCCGATAACTGTCACATGACATCCGCAGCGGCCCTATCTGAGGATTCCCGCCACGAGGTGAGGCGGATCGTACTGGTATCCCGCGTCGCCGGCGTGATGATCGCGCTCGCACTGGCCGGTGGCTCGTTCGCCATTCACTCGAGCAAACTTTCATCGCGCGAGTCCATTTCGCAGCTCGCGACCGTATTCGTAGGCCTCGGCGCGTTCGTCATGATCTCCACACTGGCGCGTATCGGTCACGCGCGCGTGCTCGGACGCAGCCTCAGCGAGGTGCAGGCGCTGACGGACCAGCTCCGCGATCTGGCCGATCGCGACCCGCTCACGGGCCTCTACAACATGCGCGCGTTCTACGGGGCGCTCGGCGTCGCCATCCATCGGGCGGGCGCCGACAAGAGTGAAGTGAGCCTCGTCGTCGCCGATCTCGACAACTTTAAACACGTCAATGACTCGCTCGGCCACCAGTTCGGCGACAAGGTTCTCATGGAGACAGCGCGTGCGTTTGCGAATAGTGCCGGCGCCGGCGCGCGCTCCGCCCGGCTCGGCGGGGATGAGTTTGCGCTGCTCCTGCCCGGTTCGTCTCGTGCCGATGCGGTCGAAGTCGCTCGCGCGATCGAGGCGGCGTTGCGCGACGTGACGATCGACGGCCGCCAGTGCGCGACGATCGGCAGTTTCGGCATCGGCACGTTCCCGCACGACGGCGATTCCGCGCAACTGCTCTTCGCCGCGGCCGATGGCCGCATGTACGGCGAGAAGCACAGCCGCAAGTCCGAGTCGCTTTCCGCGCTCTCGCACGCCTCATGGCGCGTCTTCGTGCGGGCCGGCCAGGCGCTTGCGCCCGGCGCTCAAGCGGAGCGGATCCTACGCGCCATCGCCGACGCGGCGCGCGAGGAATTCTCGCTGATCGCCTGCGTGATCAAGCTCGGTGGAGACGCGCAACACGATGTGGCCGTGACAAGCGTCGGTGATCCTGCACTCGAGCCGGCGTTCGAGTTCATGGCGGCGCGCGGAGAACTGAACGCCGCAGCAATCGCCGCACATATGCCCGGCGATGCGTGGCTCGTCGGCCAGCCGATCGGTGGCCCCGCAGGCGAACAGGGCCTCGTGCTCCTCGCAGGCAGGCCGCAAACGTCCTTCCGCCCCGACGCATCTGTCGTGGTGGCGCTCGCGGACCTCATCCTCAACGTCGCGACGGAAGGCGCCACCCGCGAGCAATCGGCGACAGCCGTCGCACCCGCCCGCGCCGCCTGACAGCTAGACGCATGACTTGAACGTACCGAGACCGAACGCGGCGCGCGTGGCATAGCCGCCCCGGCTGTGCGTCCGGCAAAGCCGGACCGACGCTGGATGAGCCTTCCTGGTGCGCCCAGCGATCGCGCGCGCACGACAAACGCGCTTCCCGTCTCTCGTCTCTTACTTCCCCACTCTACCATCCCGCGCCCGCGACAGCGTCCGCCGCGCGATCTCCACCTCCGCCAGCTCGTCCAGCGATCCCTCAACGACCTTGCGCTGCCGCTCTTCCGTGACGTGCAGATAGATCTGCGTCGTGTTCGGATTGCTATGCCCCATCAACTCCTGCACGACGCGCAACTCCGCACCACCGTCGAGCAGATGTGTCGCGAACGTATGCCGCAGCAAGTGCGGATACACCCGGGCATCGATCCCGGCGGCAAGCGCGTACTTGCGCACGATCAGCTGAATGCGCCGCTGCGACAGCCGCGTGCCGTTGCGGTTGATGAACAACGCTGGTGTAGAGGATAGAGGATGGACGACAGACGATGGATCGCGCGGTCCATCATCCATATTCAATCTTCCATCTTCGCCGCGAGCGCGCCTCGCCTTCGCGATCAACGCGGACCGCCCGTCCCGCAGATATCGCGCGATAGCCGCCCGCGCCGGCTCGCCCATCACCACCAGCCGCTGCTTGTTGCCCTTGCCGCGCACGATCATCGTCAGCGCGTCGAGGTCGACGTCGTGCACATCCAGTCCCGATGCCTCGCTGACACGCACGCCTGATGCGTACATCGCTTCAAGCAGCGCCCGATCGCGCAGGTCGGCAGGCTTCGCGCCGTCGGCGCCGGCGATGAGGTTCGTGATGTCTTCGAGCGTCATCACGTGCGGCAGTCGTTTCGCCTGCTTCGGCCCGCGCACCGCCGCCAACGGGTCGTCGCGCATGACGCCGTTGAGCCGCAGCCAGCGATAGAACGACTTCGCGGTACTGACCCGCCGCGACACGCTGCCCTGCGCCACGCCATCCTGCTGCATCGATGCCAAGTACCCGCGGAACAGCACCCGCGTCACCGCCAACAGCTCGATGCCGTGCTCCTCCAGATACGAGAAGTAGTGCCGCAGATCCGTCCCGTAGTTCCGCAGCGTGAATCGCGAGAGGTTGCGCTCGCCCTCCAACACGTCGAGATACCGCGCAAGCAGCGCGGCGGGATCAGGCGTCGTAGGTGCGGCGGCGGGGGCGGCAGCGCTCATAGTGCGATCTTCGCACAAGGAACGCGCGCGAGGCTATCGGGCAAACCCTTACTCGTATGGACAAGACAGTCGGCAGCTAGTTCGCCGTCGCAACCCGCCGTCCCGGCAGATCCAGATCCGGCGGCGGCGGTGCGGGGTTCACCAGCCCGTACATGAGCTGCGACGGCACGAGATCGCGCAGCTCGTCGATCGTCCACATGCCGTATTTGTTGATCTGGCGCATCGCCGACTCTTCGTGCGCCAGCGCGATGCGGCCGCCGTTCACGTAGAAGATCTTGCCGTTGACGTTCCACGCCTCGTCGCACGCCAGGAACACCGTCATGGGCGCCACGTACTCCGGCTCGCGCATCGGCGGCACCGTCGACACGCGCGGCGCGTCCTGCACGACTGGCGCGGTACCGGCGCGCGCCCGCAGCGCCCCGGTGTTCGACGGGATCGTCGCCGTCATGCGGGTCGCCGCGCCCGGCGAGATCGCGTTGCACGTCACGCCGTAGCGGCCGAGGTCGCGCGCCACGACGCGCGTGAACCCGGCGATGCCCGCCTTCGCCGCGCCGTAGTTTGCCTGCCCCGGCAGCCCGCCCAGTCCCGATATCGACGAGAAGTTGATGATGCGGCCGTAGCGTTGCTGGCGCATGATGATCGATGCCGGCTTCGTCGTCGCGAAGTGGCCTTTGAGGTGGACGGCGATCACGTCGTCCCACTCCTGCTCGCTCATGTTGAAGATCATCCGGTCGCGCAGGATGCCCGCGACGTTCACCAGGATGTCGAGCCGTCCGAAGCTGTCGAGCGCTGTCTTGATCAGGTTCTCGCCGCCCGCCATCGTCGCCACCGTGTCGGCGTTCGCGACGGCCTTGCCGCCCTTTGCGTGAATCTCCTCGACGACCTGGTTCGCCGGCTCGCTGCTCGGCGCAGACCCATCGACAGCGACGCCGTAGTCGTTGACAACGACGCTTGCGCCTTCTTCGGCCAGCAGCATCGCGACGCCGCGACCGATGCCGCGCCCGCCGCCCGTCACAATCGCTGTGCGTCCTTCGAGTCGCTTGCTCACGCCGCACCTCCGCTCGCGGCCGCCGGCCGGCCCGGAATCTCCAGATCGGGTGGCGGCGGCGCAGGGTTCGGGATGCCGGCCAGCATCTGCCGCGGCACCATCTCGCACAACTCGTCCAGCGTCCACATCGCCGGCTTCCACAGCGTGCGCATCGGCGTCGGGTGGTGCGCCAGTCCGACCATGCCGCCCGCCACATGAAAGATCTGCCCGTTGATGTTCCATGCGTCGTCGCTGGCCAGGTAACCGGCCATCGGCGCGACGTACTCGGGCTCACGCAGCGGCGGCGGCCCGGACGGCACGCGATTCGCGGCGGCGCCGCTGATGCCGGCGCGCGCACGCAGCTCGCGCGACGCATCCGGCACCGTCGCGGTCAGCCGCGTCGCCGCACCCGGCGCGATCGCGTTGCACGTGACGCCATATCGCCCCAGGTCCTTCGCCACAACACGCGTGAAGCCGGCGATGCCGCTCTTCGCCGCGCCGTAGTTCGCCTGTCCCGGGTTGCCAATGATCCCGGATGTCGATGACATGTTGATGATGCGCCCGTAGCGCTGCTGCCGCATGATGATCGAGGCGGGCTTGGTGCAGTTGAAATGCCCTTTGAGGTGGACGGCGATGACCGCGTCCCAGTCCTCCTCCGTCATGTTGAAGATCATCCGGTCGCGTAATATGCCGGCATTGTTGACGAGAATGTCGACGCGCCCGAACGCATCGAGCGCCGCCTTCACGATCGCCTCGCCGCCATCGGCCGTCGCCACGGAATCGTAGTTTGCGACGGCGGAGCCGCTGGCGGCTTTGATCTCGGCCGCTACCTGATCGGCCGGTCCGCTATCGTGCCCGCTGCCGTCGGTACTGACGCCCGGGTCGTTCACAACGACTTTCGCGCCCTCCTGCGCAAACAGCAGCGCCATCCCGCGCCCGATGCCGCGCCCCGCGCCCGTGATCACCGCAACTTTGTTGTCGAGAGCGCCCATGTCTCACCAGCCCCGTAGCGTGGGCTTTCTAGCCCGCGCGGATTCCGATTCCGGCACGAGAGCGAAGATGGACGATAGAGGATGGAAGATTGAACCGCGTAGGCGATCCATCTTCCATCATCAATCCTCCAACTTCTTCGCGATCAGCGAGACGGCAGCGCCACCGTCGCCGTGCCCGGCGTCGTCTTCTTGCCGTCGACGTCCCGCGTCCACACATCGAGATCGACGAGGTTCTCGCCGCCCTCCTGCCGCTTCGCCGTGACCACGCCGCCGACGGTGATCTCCTTGTTCGGCATGTCCATGCCGCGGTAGTTCACACCGAACTTCTTCACGCGCCCCTTGTATCCGGCGAAGGCAAGGACGAGCCGACCCACCTGAGCGTACTTGAACCGTCCGTGGACGATGTTGTCGCTCAGCCCCATCGCCTTGAGCATCGGGAACTTCTCGTCAAAGTGCAGTGGGTTGAAGTCGCCGCTACCCGCCGCGAACTTCACAAGCTGCGACTTGTCCGGCGAGATTTTGATCGGAGCCAGTTCCTGCCCCTCTTTGACATCCTCGAAGTACATCTGCTCTGCCATGAGACTCTTCCTTTCGCGCCGCCGTTAGGTTCTAGGTTCTAGGTTCTAGGTTCTAGGTTCTCGACCCCCGCGCTACATGTGAATTGACGTCAGCTTCTGCTTCGCGACGACCTTGCCCGTGGCCTTGTCCTTGTACACGGCTTCGTTCGTTACGAAGAGCATCTTGCCGCGTGGTCCATCGCGCAGCTTGAGGTCCGCCAGGTGCGATGTCTCTTCCAGCACGTCGCCGGCGCAGATGACATCGAGGTACTCCGTCTCGGTTCCGCCGTCGAGCAGCCCCTTGAACGGAATGTTCAGACGCGGCCCGCCCTCGCGGCGCGGAAAGCCGAACGTCGGGTCGTTCTTACCCGGCAGAAAGACCGGCGTGCCGATGTAGCCCAGCGGCGCAACGATGCTCCGAAACCCCTGCGACTTCGCGAAGTCGACGTCGTAGTGGATCGGGTCGTCGGAGCCGATGCCGCGTGCGTACATGCGGACGCTCGTCGTCGTCACCTCGTACGTCCACGGTGTGCTGTCGACGCCAAACTGCGCGCGCATTTCGTCTGTGATCTCGAACTCGTCAGCCAATGCGATACTCCTGTCTCTGTGGCCCGATGTTCGAGCCCTCGTTGCCAAATCGGGGTGCGGGCGCAACGGGTTGCGCCCCTACCCTGCGTTCGGCGTCCGGTACGCCATCGTGTGCTTAGTTCTTGCTCGGCAGCGTCACGAGCGCCGTGCCGGGCGACGTCTTCTTGCCTTCCGGATTCTCCGTCCACACGTCGAGTTCGACGAAATGCTTACCGCCGTCGCTGTACTTCTTCTTCACGACGCCTCGGCAGACGATGTCCTGCGTCGGATAGTCCATGCCGCGGTACGCGCAGCCGAACTTCCGCAACGTGCCCTCCTCGCCGATCCAGGCGTGGAGGAGCTGGCCGAGGAACGCGTTTTTGAGGGCGCCATGCACGATCAGCCCCGGCAGCCCCGTGCCCTTCGCGAAGTCCTTGTCGTAGTGGATCTGATAGAAGTCGCCCGAGCCCGCTGCCCACAGCACCAGCTGCTGGGTCGAGCAGTTCTTCTTCAACTGCGGGATTTCCGCACCCTCCGTAACGTCCTCGAAGTACACCTGTGGCATGGCGTTCCTCTTCCTAGTCTAGAACCTAAAACCTAGAACCCAGAACCTACCCTAGCCTCAGGGACGCACCTTCAGGCCCGTCCCCCTCATGCGTCGGACGCCTCAATACTGGATCAACGTCCCGTACATCTTCGCAACGACCTTGCCGTGCTGGTTCGTGTACGTCGTCTCGCGCCGCGTGATCAGCATCGGCCCCAGGCTGCCGCTCGTCTCCTCGAAGCCGGCGATCTTCGTGCGCGCCGTAATCGTGTCGCCCGCGCAGATCACGTCGCCGTCTGGCGCCTCGGGGAAGTACTCGTAGTCGGTGCCGCCGTTGAGGATGCGCTTGTACGGCACGGCGAAGCCACGCCCGCCCATCTCGCCCGGCGCGCCGCCGCTGCCCGGCTTGAAGATCGGCGTGCCCAGAAAGCCCGGCGGCGCCACGATGCCGCGGTAGCCGCGCGCCTTCGCTGCCGCTTCGTCGTAGAAGATCGCGTCGGTATGGCCGACCGAGCGTGCGAACATGCGGCAGTTCGTCTTCTCGATCTCCATGATGCCCGCGGGACTTTCGACGCCAATCGCGGCGCGCATCTCATCGCTGATGACGGAATCGGTTGTGGTCATCTGGCACCTCGCTGCGGCTGTCCTCGCGGGGCTCGGGAAGCCTCACGTACACGTCAGGTTCACAACTTCACGATCATACGCCCGGCCACAATTATGGTCAACGAGTGTATGGGTTCAGTACCTGCGCTACACATGATGGCTGTTGGTGCTGGTAGAATCTGCCTTGGGTAAAGGGAGACGGGCGACGGCCGTCTGGCTGACGTCCGTTTTCTGTTTTCTGGTGATCTTGCAGCCACGACGATGGGGTGGCGTAGCCGAGCGCCTGGTGCGGGCGGATGGTGTTGTAGACGGTGTCCCATGCGCGCAGAGCCGGCCGCAGCTCGGCAAGCGTGAGACCGCCGGCGTAGCACTGGTAGAACTCCTCTTCATGGGTGCGATGACTGCGCTCCACGCGCCCGTTCAGTTTCGGGCTGTGCGGTGGCAAGACGAAGAGC
>CAYWOO010000233.1:0-15511 GCA_964458665.1 uncultured Dehalococcoidia bacterium | reverse complement strand
CCAAGCTCGGCGATCGCCGGAGCGAAACCCGGCCCATTGGAGCTGGCGCTGGAGAAAGGCATTCTCACGGCCAATCGAAGTCAGGTCGCGGTAACCGCGCAGGTACGTGCCGGTGGTGCCGCTGGTGCTGCCTGCGAACTTGATCCCGCGAAAATTCGCGGCCAGGAGCGCATCCCCGGCCTGCACCACTTGTTGTTTGGTCAACACCGGGATGCGGGCGAAGTCTTCGAGGCTGCGGAACGACCCGGGTTCGAGCCCGTGCTCTTCGAAGAGCGCCCTGTAGTAGGGCACGTTCTTCGCCGCATGCTGGACGATCATGCCCATCCGCTTCAGCTGATAGTCGCGAAGCTCGTCTTTGGAGTTCCACTGGGTCCGGTCGATCTCCGAAAGGGCGCGCCTGAACCGGCCGCTTTCGCGCAGCTGGTTCCGCAGCAGGCTGGTGCCCGCGAGCAACCATTCCTGAACCCAGATGGGGCTGGCCTTGTAGAGCGCCGAAGAGAGCATCTGCCCCGCCATGTTATATTCATCCCCGGTCAACCCGTTTGCCCCAGCCGATTCCTGCACCGGGATCGGGAGGCGACACCTCAACGCTGAACCCTACGAAAAGCCTTGAAGAACTCACGCCCCGAAGGGCCTGTCCCCTACGTCTTCATCCTCGCGGCGAGCCACTCCGGCTCGACGCTGTTGACGCTTCTCCTGAACTCTCACCCCGAAATCGCCACGGTCGGGGAGATCACGTCGGGAGCCACCCGGAGGATGGAGCGTTACCGATGCTCGTGCCGGGAGCTGATGACCGAGTGCGCCTTCTGGAAGCGCGTGGCCGAGCGAGTCCGGCTCACACACCCATCCTTCGACCTGGCCGATTTCGGCATCCGCCTCGAGCCCGCGCGGCCGTGGTGGCTCCGGCGCGTGGCACGGGCAGAACATCGGGGTCCCGCTTTCGAGGCTCTTCGAGACGCGCTGCTCGGGCTCTCGCCGACCTGGCGACGCCAATTCCAGCGCTCGGCCCAGGGCTGCCTCTCCCTGGCCGAGGCGGTCCTGGAACTCACCGGCGCCCACAGCATCGTTGATTCGTCCAAGCTGGCGCATCGCCTGAAATGGTTGCGACGCATGCCGGGGCTGGACCTCCGCATCGTCCACCTGGTTCGAGATGGGCGGTCGGTTGCGCTCACCTACATGGACGAGGACAGCTTCGCCGACGCCCGCGACCCGACACTCCGCCGTGGAGGCTGGGGCGACACCACCGAGGGCGCGCCGTCGAGCCAGCGCCTCTCGATGGAGCGCGCGGCTGGCGAGTGGAGGCGGGACCAGCGCGCGGCGGAGCACGTCCTGGCCGGCGTCGACCGTGGGTCGTGGATTCGCGTCCACTACGAATCGCTCTGCGCAGACCCAGACGCCGTCCTCCGGAAGCTCTTCACGTTCCTGGGCCTCGATCCCGGAACGGCGCTGCGAAACTTTCGCGCGGCGGAGCATCACATCGTGGGCAATGGCATGCGTCTCGACTCCACTTCAGAGATTCGTCTCGACGAACGTTGGAAGTCGGTCCTCAGCGAGGCAGACCTTCGCGCATTCGACGCCGTGGCCGGTGACGTGAACCGAGCCTACGGCTATGCCTGAGAACAAGCTCGACGTCTGCCTCGTAGCCCATCTCGCCTTCGGCGCCATCGCGGGGCGCGATCAGGGCCACATCGGCGGCGTCGAGCGGCAGACGACGCTGATGGCACGCTGGTTGGCGGACCGCGGACACGAAGTCAGTCTGATCACCTGGGACGAGGGGCAGCAGGACGGCGTGCTGTTCGACGGCGTCCGGGTCTTCAAGGCCTGCCGCCGCGATGCGGGGTTCCCGGGCTTACGCTTCCTCCATCCGCGTTGGTCGAGCCTGAACGCGGCGTTGGCGCGGGCCGATGCGCGACTCTACTATCACAACTGCGCCGAGTACGTAACCGGGCAGGTGGCGCTGTGGGCGGGCCTCAGGCGTCGGCGCTTCATCTTCTCAGTCGCTGGGGACCGTGACGTCCTGCCCGACCTCCCAGAGCTCAAGACGCGACGCGAGCGCGTCCTGTATCGGTATGGGCTCAGGCGGGCCGATCGCCTGATCGTCCAGACGAGGTTCCAGCAAAGGGCGCTGCGCGCCGCTTTCGGCCTCGATGCCATCGTCGCTCCGATGCCGTGCCCCGGTCCAGCACCCGAGGAGTTCGTCTCGCGCGACCCTCCCGGAACTGAGGCTCCCGTACTCTGGCTCGGTCGGATCAGCGAGGAGAAACGTCCCGACCGCTTCCTAGACCTTGCTCAGGCGTGCCCCGATCTCCGCTTCGATCTCGTCGGCCCGTCTGCGGAGAACCCATACGCCCGCGGAGTCGTCGAGCGCGCTCGGACACTGACCAATGTGACGTATCACGGGCCGGCGCTTCGGGATCAAGTCGCGGACTTCTACCGGCGCGCCGGTTGCCTTTGCTCCACCTCGGACCATGAGGGGTTCCCCAACACTTTCCTCGAGGCTTGGAGCCACGGACTGCCGGTCGTGTCACGCATTGACCCAGACGGTCTAGTTGCCGAGCGCGGCCTTGGGATCGTGGGCGCCGACGTCCCCGCGCTGGCTCTGGCGCTGCAAGCCCTTCTCGGATCGCCCGAACGCTGGAGGCTGTGCTCCCGAAACGCGCGCCAGTACTACAGCGCGAACCACTTGCTCGAGCCTGCCATGGCCCGCTTCGAGCGGATCTTCCTCGAGGTGTCGGAGCCCTAGGCCGTCTCTCGGGGGCGGCGCCGACACGCGCGTTCGTAGACCTCCCGCGTCCTGCGGGCGATCCGAACCGGATGGAAGCGCTCCTCGGCGAAGGCCCGTGAGCGGGTCGACATGCGGGAGCGCAGCGCGTCGTCGCTGATGATCTGCCCCAGCCTCTCCGTGATCTCGTCGACATCGCTGGGCTCCACCAGAAAACCCGACTCCCCCTCCCTGACCATGTAGGGCATGCCGCAGCGGTTTGAGGTCACGACTGGAACGCCGGCCGCCATCGCTTCCGCAATGCCCATCGGCGCGTTTTCCTCGAGCGACGTCAGCGCGAATACGGAGGCTCCGGCCAACTCTTGCCGGATGACGGCGCTTGGCACCGGGCCGAGCCGCTGGACCCGATCGCGGAGGCCGAGCCTCGCGACGCGCTCGTCGAGGCGCTGTGCGTACGCGGCCTCGACCACCGGTCCGGCCAGGCGCAAACGGGCGTCCACGCCGCGCGCCACCAGACGTGCGAGTGCCTCCACGAGCGCGATCGTGTTCTTGCGCGGCGCGATCACCGCGGCGCTCAGGATCGTGCCGGCCGCCTCGGCCCGGTCAATCGAGAAGAAGGCCTCCGCGACTGGGTTTTCGATGTCGTGGATAGTGGCCGCCGTGAGGCCGCGGAGGCGCTCGCGGACGTAGGGACTGATCGAGATGATATGGGGCTGGTCCGCCCAGCCCGCAACCTCGAACCACCGCCAGATCCGGGACCGAATGTGGGCGAACGGTTGTCCCGACACCAGCGTGTCCGCGTGGATAAACCCATGAACGGTGAACACGCGGGGCAAACGGAGCCCCTGCACCATGAGGCCATAAACATCGTGAGAGTGGACGACGTCAGGGGCCAACTCCATGAGGTACCGCTGCATCTGCCGACGGCCCGGCCCTAGGGCGGCGGTGAGCTCGTTACGAGACGCCCGAGGCAGCCGATGCACTGGCACGCCATCCATGATCTCGACGCGGGAAGTCGCGACGTCCGGATCAGTGGTAACGACGACGGTCGTCAAGCCCTGGAGCTGCGCCAAGCCTCGGACGAGGTTGACGCTCACCGCCTCAACGCCGCCGTGGGGAGCGCTGGGGTCTTTCGGATAACGAGTGACGATCGCGACCTTCAGGTGCAGTCCTTGTCAAAGATCATCAAAGGTACTCTAGTCTGTCGGCCAGCCGCCGAGCGAGGCTCAAGGACGAGCGGGCCAAGGGAGTCACGACGCCTAGGGTTGCCCGCCTTCCTAGCCGGACCTGATGCGAAGCAGCCGCTGGGCCATACCCGACAGCCGAGACAGGGTCGGAAAGGATCGGACGAAGGCGCGACCGAGCCTCGAGGACCCGGCGATGAGGACGGAGTGCATGGGAACCAAATCCTTCCAGTAGCTGGCCAGGTAGCTCATGTCGTGGGTACCGCCGTCTCCGGCCGTGAGGCCTGATGATCCCTCGTGAAAGAGCCGGACCGTCTCGATCTCGGCGATCATGCCAGGAGAGGCCGCTTCGAAGGCGGGGTCGTGGCCGATCTTGAAAGCGAAGAGCGTGTTGCCGGCGACGAAGTTGGCGGTGATGGCCGCGGGTCGGTCGCCCACCATGACCTCCACGAAGAACAGGCGACGGCGAGCCGCCAACCCGGCGACCAACTCCTCGAAGAAGGCGGTGTCGCCGGGATTGGAGAGCAAGGCCGTACCTCCCTTGCCTTTCCAGCCCAAGGCCTCGATGTTGAGAAACCGGCGCGCCAGGTCCGACGCCTCGGAGAGGTCGCGATGGAGCCGGACGTTGACGGGCCCTGCCTCCGCAAGCCGTCGCAACGCCCGGCGAAACCCCTTGCGTCTCGACACCGTGAGGGTTTCGAGATACTCGAGGAACGAAGGATGGCGTCGGAGGCGCGGGCGCGCGAAGGCCGCCCAAGCGTGGTGAGGCATCTCCAAACGGGCAAGCTCACCCTTGAGGAGTGGCCAGAAGCCGGACGTCTCGGGAATGCCGTCGAGCCGCAGCAGCCCGGCGCGCTGGTCAACCCAACCCAGGAGCGCTCCGAGCGCCGGGGCCGCCCAGTCTCGCTTGAGCAGGGGTACCGCCAGATAGCCGTGTCCTCCCACGGCGACGGTGAGACAGCCTATGGGAGCCCTCCCGGAGGCGCGGTCGCGCCGCATCGGGGCCACACCCACCAGTTCGGGTGGCGAGGCAGAGTTGCGGTACACGAACACGACCTCTTCGGGTCGACCTTTGGCGAGATGGCCGAGCGTGGCCCGAACGAAGACGGGTGACAGGTAGACGTTGTCGTCGAGCGCACTGTCGGCGAGAGCCTCCCAGGCCTCCAGATGCGGAGTGAGCCCATCGACGTCAGGAACAGCAACGCAGCGAAAGTCGGCATCATTCAAGACGCGCGGCCTCCCGGGCCATCAGGGAATGGGAATGGCGCTAGGTCCAAACCGGGTCAGTGGATGCTCAGGGAGTGGACGGCATCGAGGCCGCCCACGTACTTCGAGCTTCGGCAGAGCCGGAAGGGGAGGTCGGCCGTGATCGAAGCGGATTCAGCATCATCGGACGCCGCGTACTTCAACTCGACGACCACGTCCGGGTGGCGCCGCCACTGCAGGAGGCGGTTGTCGAAGCAGCGGACGGCCTGATACAGGATGCCGCTATCGACGGTGAAACGGAACCTCCGGTCGGCCGACTGGAAGTATCTTCGCTTGTAGCGATTGACCAGAACGGAGCCCCGCCGCCTGAGCTCCACCCGAACTCGGTCGGGCAGCTGCGACCGCGCGCACCATCGGCTGATCTCGGCGGCGTCGAAACCGGGGTTCAGGTCGAAGGCCTCGAGCGCGTAGGTCTCCTTGCGCCCCAGGAGACCCTGCTTGAGCTTCCGCTCGAGCGTCGGGCGCTCGATGTGTCCGAAGAAATCCCCGTACCAGCGGATGCGGGTCTTGAGCCGCTCGCTCAGCCCGTTCACGTTGTCCAGCAAGCTGCTCATCTCGGGCCCATCGAGATAGATGTTGTTCACCCAACGAAGATGGAATATCTCCCGGAACGAGGCGCGCCGGAGGAGTATCGACTCGACCTCGCCCGAGGGCATGCCCTCGACGACGAACTTCCGCTCATAGCGCCAGGCGTCTTCGGCATTCATGGCGTAACCCGCGGCTCTTCGCGCTTAGGCGGCTGGCTCGCCTTCCGGAACTGCTTGCGGTACGAGATGGAGTCCGCCTTAGCGGACAGCGCGGGCGGCTCATTCCGCGGGCTCCTCATCTCACGCTCGCCTTCCCGTACTCCACGCCGTACAAGATGGAGTCCACCTTCTCGAGCAGTGCGGGTTGCGCCACTCCTTCGAGGGTGAACTGCGACCCCTTCTCGATCAGCTGGTCCTTCCTCATATTCCTCATCTGGAGCCCCTTCACGCGGACGATGGATTCGCCAAACTCGGGCTTCTTGCGAAAGGCCGTGACGCCAACTCCGCCGCCGCTGATCTCAACCGAGGACACATCGAGTGTGGAAAGGTCCTTGGATGCGAGACCGATCTCGGTGCGTTCGATCTTGAGGTCGCTCGCGACCACCTGGCTGTTCTCACCCGCGCTCACGCCCTTGTCGCCGATCTCGTTCGTGCGAACGCGCTGCAACTCGACGACGGAGCCGGACACGTCGACCGCGTCGTTGGCGCAGCGCAGGAAAGAGGAGTCCTCGATCTTGCCCTGGACGAAATCCCCGTCGAAGCAATCGCTCTTGCCGTCGACGAAAACGGTCCGGATCATGCTGAACCGCGACCGCTTGATGTTGAGGGCGTCTTCCGCGCGACTCCTCCGGAACTGCACACCGTCGAGGTCGACCGGCGACTCGTAGAAGGTGACCGCGCCGGTGACTCCCCAGCCGTTCTCGGTCGGCGGAGCCAGGTTGTCGAACACCACGTGGCGCAGCGTGGACGTCTCCTTGGCCTGGAGGACGATGAAGCCTTGACCGCTCCCGTCCGAGGACTCGATCACGATCGGTCGGTCCTCGTCGCCGAGGAACTCGACGCGCGAAAACGAAATGATCTTCGCACCCTTGCGGAGGTCGAGGCGGAGGCCCGGGCCCGCCACGACCCGGTAGCCGGCGGGCAGCACTACCGTGCCGTTGACTGGCCACACCCCGGGCTTGAAGATCAGGGCCTTGTTGGCCTTGTCCACAGTCAGAAAGGGCCACTCCAGCGGGGGAGGCTTGAGGCGCCAGTCCTGTCCGAGGAGCGCCGGCGCCAGGTAAGACCACTCCTGCACGGGGGCCACCCGGTTCGTCTCGGTCCCCAGGACGCGGTAGTGAACCAGCAGGGGCGTGGCGGCCGACTCTGCGGACTGGGCCGCGAGCGGGAAGCGGACCGGCAGATAATCCACGAGCTCACGGGAGCGCCTGGCGCTGAGCACGACCCGCGCAGGCGGCGGGATCGGCGCCTTGCCGCCGGCCGAAACCCCGAGCACCTCGATGGGCAACGACTGGATGTTCCCCAGGTCGATGGTCACGGCGTCTGCCGCGGTCCGCTGGTGGTAGGCGTGGACACCGACCTCAGGGGACAGCGCCGTGCGAATGAAGGCCTGATTCCGCCGCAGAAAGTCGGGCGACCAGCCTACGTACGGGTAGTCCTGGTACAGGATCCGCAACTGCCGCTTCAGGTCCTTGTCGATGGCGGCCACGAAGTCGTCCACGTAGCGGGGATCCGACATCCGCTCGAGGGTGCGGACGTAGAGCGCGAAGAAGTCGGTGTCCTTGAAGAGCAGGGCGGAGAACTCATCACGCCTGGCCACGGCCCCTTTGAATGCCAGGCCGCCGTCGAAGCCGAACAGTTGATGGACGCTCTCCAGAGAGTCCGCTTCGTTGTCGTACCCGATCGGCTCGATCCTGGACGTCAGCGGGTTGTAGTAGAAGCGCAAGTTCTCCCAGGGCAGCCCGCGGGCTCCGGACACATCCCGCAAGGCGATGAAGGCCGCGAGCTTCTGCGCGTCGAAGACTTCGGTGGTCCGGAAGCGGCCCCGGCGGAAGCCTTCCAGCATGCCGACCCCGCGCTCGAACTGCGAGCCATGGCGCACGTCGATCGCCCAACCGTCCAAGCCGGCGGCTGGAAACGACCCGTACTCGGAGGCCTGGGTGCCCAGTTTTACGTACTCCTTCCAGAGCAGCTCCTCATTGAATTTGAGGATGGGCCCCTCCGTCAACGAGGAACGCTCGATGAGCTGCTTCTCGAAGTGCTCCTCCAGCGCGTAGATTCCCTTTCGTGTCCCGTTGATGGTGACGTCGACGAAGCGGTACTCCGGGACGAGGACGCCCTCCCGGCGCAGCGCCTGGTACATGACCCATTCGTGCACGAAGTTCCGCGTGTCGGGCTTCTGGATCGAGAACACCCGCATCCCTCCCAGCGTGTTGTCGGCGCCACGCAGGCGGATGCGCAGTGACCACTTGTCTGATTCATAGTGGTCGGGCCAGTCACCCTTGAGGCGCAACTTGGCCCGCGCAGCAACACCGTTGAGCGTGACGTCCCCTGCGACCCAGTCATTGTCGTCCGTGAAGAGGACACCCACTCTGAGCGCCTCCTCTCGTTTTGCCGAGAGCTTCTGGAACTCCTCTTGCTTGATGTCGATCACGAAGCGATCGGTTGCCGCGTCGGAGGTCAGCCCCTTCGCGAAGTTGAGCGGCACGTTCTCCCTGCCGGCGGCTAAGGCCTTGAGCGCGCTCAGCGCGGGATCGACGACATTGAGGGCGAAGGGCGAACGTGTCAGGAAACCGATCTGGGAGCTCTGTCCCTTCTTCTCGAAACGCTGCCCGAGGACGATCCCGACGACCAGGGCGCCGACCAGCAGGCTGCCCGAGACGGCGAGAAAGACCAAGCTCGGGAGGCTGAAGGCGGAAGCAAGAGCTCGGGACCGAGCCCGCTGCGCGACCGTGATCTGCATCAGGCAATTCCTCTGGGATCCATGAACGAGATGGTCATCGACCCGCTGAGGTTCTGCAGCGCGCGACGGGCGGTTTCGAGCTGATCGAAGCCGTCGAACTCGACGATGAAGCTGGCTTCGACGGCGTCCGCCGTCTCGTCGAAGCGGGTGATGGCAGCCGCCGCGGCGTTCTGGGAAAGGACCTTCACCAGATCGCTCAGGCCGACCTTCCCGGGCTCCCGGGTAGAAACCGTGAGGAAGAGGTTCTGCTGCCGGGGCTCGGTCCGGAAACGGTGCCGGAGGAGGAAGAACGTCGCGATGATCAGGAACGCCACCAGCGTCACGCGCCACTGGTTGGCGCCGAACCCCAGACCGATGGTGAGAGCCAGGAAGAGGTAGATGATCTCTTCCGGCTCCTTGATGGCGGCGCGGAAGCGCACGATCGAGAGCGCGCCCACCATGCCCAGGGAAAGGGCCAGCGACGACTTGACGATGGCGATGACGAGCATCGTGGTGAGGGCCATCGGCACGAAGTTGCTCGCGAATCGCGCGCGGTTCGAGAGGGAGAGGCCGCAGCGGATGTACAGTCGGCCCAGCAGGTGTGCGCACAGGGCCGCGAGAACGACGCCGACAATGAAGCCCAGGGTGGGTATGTCGGCGTTCTGGCTGCCCAGAAACCCCTGCAAGTCCTTGAAAATGGTGGTATTAGGCAATGTCTCTCCTCCTCAATGGCGTTTGGGTGGGGTTCAGGCCGGCCGACTGGCCGGCAGTTCCGTGTCGCCCAAGGGCGAGCTTGGCGTGCTGCTCAGCTGGCTGACGAATCCCGATCGGACCGGCATCTATCGGCCCGCCGCCCGCACCAGATGCATGCTCTTCTCTGGGTCGAACGAAACCGGACGAAACCGCCAGCGGGGGGCGAATGGCGCCATGGTCAGCGTTTCGCCCGGACCGACTTGGATGATGGTGTGGAGGGGATGACTCAACTCGGGGATGTCGCGGATGGTCAGCGGGATCGGCCTTCGGGAGAAGTCCACCTCGAATCTCCCCGTGATGCGGGTCGAGGACCCGCGGGCCACGTCCTTGACGGACAGCGCGCAGTTGCCGTCCGCCTCGAAGGTGAAGGACAACTCCTGCTGCCCGGAGCGGCCGCTCCACGCGCCCCGGAGGCTCTCGGGGCCTGGGGACTCGGCGCACGACGACACGAGAAGGCTCGCTGACACGACGAACCAGGCGGCCAGCTTCATCCCCAGTACTCCCAGCTCCATCATCATAAGCTCGAATCTTGGAGCGCGTCCGGGTGGCGCTCGATCACGGATATCGCCTTGATGGCGCACGTGCAGTTGAAGCCCGGGCCGCCGCGGGCACAATCGCCAGGAGGTGCTCCCCCGCAGGTGCCACTCGCCGCAGGTCCATCGTGCCATGGCATCGGCACGTAGGTGCCAATGGCGCACGAGAATCGCATCCCCGCGCCGGTGGGCACCCGGCCACTTTCCGCGTTGATTGTGGCCAGGGTTCGGACGCCAGGTCGCCCGGGGCGATCCCGGTTGTCAAGGGGCAGCCAAGACCCTCGTCTGCGCTTGTGCGCTCCGCCTTCCGTGGAGCCACCACCGCACAAGCGTCGGTACCGGCCTCCGCGGGTAGAGGTATAGACGGTAGACAGGCTGAACGCCGCGCGTCCATTGGACCTTGAACTTGATGTTCTCCCCACCAAGGCTGATCTCCTTGGCGCCAAGCCCGATCGAGTCCTCGATCAACCGTGCCATGTGCAGGCTGCCGGGGCGGCATTCCTCGAGGCGTTGATCGAACCCGATCTTGTTGATCGAAATCCGGCCGCTGCGCGCGACGCCCCACATGAACGAGACAGGGCGACTCCCCGTGTAGAGGACAGACAGGTCGAGCATGCCCGAGGCCGCCAGGCGGCGAGACACCTCCCGAAAGAAAGGCTCCACGGCGGGCTGACCAATCGACGTACCGAACGAGGCACTCGCCTGCCAAGTGTGCGGGTGAATCGACACGGCATCGTCGAGCAGCGTCTCGAGCCGGGGCGCCTCCTCGGGACGCAGGGGTGTGAGGCCGATCCTCTCGAACCGGACAGGCCCCTCGCGCGCGAGCACGTTGGCGTAGTACCGGAGGTTGTTCTTCATGCTCTTTCCGAGCTGGGCCCGGTACTCTGCCCACGTGCCCGGCAGCACGATGATCGCAGTGTCCTGTTGCTGAAACACAGCCGGGTGCGTGCCGTCAACCCTGACGTCCTTGAGCTCTAAGCACGCTACGGAGGATGGCAGAAGCTCACCGAGCCGGCACTGCGCCCAGCGCGGCCGCTCTCTAGACAGTGAGGCGAGCACCTGCCGCAGTACGTCTGGCTCCCCGTCCTCGATGAGCGCGTCGCTGGTATTCGTCCAACCATCCAGTGCGAAGCGCAGGACGTGGAACCAAAAAGGGCCCATCTTCTCGCGCCCGAGCATCAGCGGAAACACCGCTACGGCGCGCCCGGACCGGCGCGCGACGCAGAAGCGCAGCCGCCAGCCCCGCGCAAAGTGCCTCCAGCACGGCACGAGCCACTGCGGGGACAGGTGAGGCGAGGCGGTGCTTCGGTGGAACAGCTCGGTCCATTCGGGCTCGAATCTCTCGAGCGAGGAGAGTTCGGTTAGGACCTCGATCTCCAGAGCGTCTCGGCTCACGAGCCGACCGCGTCGAGCAAGGCAATTGCGGTGCCAATCATCGTGCCGTGACTTCCGAACGCCATCGCAGCATGGTAGGTCAAGGAGTCGTGATGGACCAAGTCCCGGCGACTGGGGAGGCTTCCCTGCTTGGCGGTCAGTTCGCCTCGCCCCCGCTCATCGAGGGGCGGTCGCCCAGAGCGCCTGGTCGATCTTCGTCGTGAGCGTGGCGCGCTGCGCCGCGGCAAGTCTCGAGTAGGAGCCGATGGAGGCCGGTATCGATCCGGATGTCTCCACCGGTGCCGGCGCGGTAACCCTCTCCCGCGCGGCCCCGCGCCGAGGGCGCAGCGCAGCGAGCGCCCGCGATCGCTCCATCGTCACACGGAAGAGCAGGCCAAAGGCGCACCACATCGGTACAGCGCCCTCGCGCGGGTAGAAGGTTTGGCTGCTCATGCTCGCGACGAGCAGTGTCAAGACGATGGCCAGCGTGGCGCCGCCCGCCGCCACGAAGATCGGGCTACGGCCGTCGACGAACAGGCGAACGGCGTGGAAGATCACGACGAAGAGGAAGAGCGCGACCGGCACCAGGCCGAGCCACCCGTTGTCGAGCAGCCATTCGAGGTAGGCGTTGTGAGGCTGGGTGAAGAGCTCACCGGTTTCGGCCTTGAGCTCGCGCGTCAATCCGCGTTGCATGGCCTGCCGTCCGTAGCCGACCACGGGCGACTTCCCGATCCTCGCGATGACAACGGGCCAGATCTTGGTGCGGTCGGCCGTGACCAAGTCGGCGTCCACCTCCCGATCTGCCATCGGACTCGTGTCGATGCCCGTTAGCATGCGCTCGCGCATGCCGGGGACGAGCGACAGCAGACCCATCACGGCCAGGGGAGCGACGAAGAGGTAGCGCCGCCAGCGGAGCAGGCCGAGCATCAACCCCGCGACAGCCCACGCGACATAGCCCGCCCTCCCGCCGGTCACCGCCTGCGCGTAAGCGGTCAGGCCCGCGGCCACCACGACGAGCACGCTCAGGAAACGCTGCCGCGGCAGGCCCCGCGCCGCGAAAATGGCCCAAGACGCGCCGGCTAGCATCGTGGAGAGGTTTACACGGTGGTAGCCGATCTCCTTGCCGAGCAGCTTGAGGCTCCTCGCTGCCAAGTCGGCGCCGCTGACGACGGCGCTGGGCGGCATCCAGCGGATGACCTGGATCGCGAGGAGGAAGTACACCCCGAGGAGCGCAGCCGTCCCCAACAGGAAGCGCCTGCGCGTGCGGCATCCATCGAAGAACATCATGCCGGGGACGGTCCATTTGAACGTGTTGAACAAATATTCCTGGATCAGGCCGTTGGTCGAGTCGGCGAGCAGATCGCGGTCAGCCATCATGCGGAGGAAGCCGACGAAAACCACCGCCCAGTAGAGGAGCAGGATCAGGGAAACGTGCAGCGGCACGTCCCACGTCAGGCCCTCGCGCCGCCGGCTGAGAAGCCAGGCGGCGAGCACGTTCAGGAACAGGAGGTTCCACGGGTTGAAGCCGGGAATGCCCAGTATCGACTTGGGCATGTCGGGATGTTCGACGACGGCCATCATCAAGACGAGCCAGCACAGGGCGCGGAACCAGTTGCGCCAGGCGTCCATCGCGACGACAGCGACAAAGAGGTAGAGGAGCGAGAGTCGTATCATCGGTTGAGGGACAACACGGTCTCCCGGGCTCGGGGATGGATCGCCGGCGAAGGCACGTTGCTCACGAGATCCCTGATCCGGTGGGGACTTGCGGCAATCTGTGAATCCTTGAGCATCATAGGACGAAACGCCGTTTCCCCGATCATACGGAGCTGGCCGCACGCGCGCTCGCTCGTGGTAGGCTCCTGCATCACTTCGAGCGCCCACTCCTGGCCGCGCCCAACACACCTGACACAATGAGCCCCGAGTTCCCTTCCGCGATGCCCGCGCCATGGGCGCAACGCCCGCGCCGCCTTCCGTGCCGATCACCACAGAGATCGTAGAGACCTGGTCCGACCTCGATCGCCTGGGAAGCGCCTGGGACGATCTGGTCGTACGCTCGCGGGCCGACTCGCTCTTCCTGCGCTGGGACTGGATCGACGCCTGGCGGCGGGCCATCGGAGAAAGCGTGCGCCCGTTCGTCGTGGTGGCGCGCGAGGCCGACGGCGAGGTCGTCGGCTTTGCGCCGCTCTACGCCGCTCCGATGCGGCTCGTCCGGTTCCTGCCGCTGCGGGCTTTGCGCGTGCTGGGCGACGACCAGTCGGGCTCCGAGTATCCGGACTGGATCGTTCCGAAGGATCGGGAGGACGAGGTCACGGCGGCCCTGGCCCGGGCTCTCTTCGCCGCGCGTGGGCGTTGGGACTGTCTCTGGATGCCGCGGATGGCGGGCTGGACGGGCGCGCACGATCGAACCGCGCTGGCGTGCCGGCGCGAGGGAATGACGTGCCACGTGCGCGACACGGACTTCTCCGCTTTCCAGCTGCCAGCCCGCTACGAGGAATACTTCCAGAAGCTCTCGGGCAACGCGCGTTCGACATTGCGGCGCCGTGCCAAGGAGCTCGAGAAGCAGGGAGCCACGATCGAGGCGTGCCGCACTCCCGAGGAGCTGGAGCCGTTGCTCGAAGCGCTGGTGCGGCTGAACCACCTGCGCTGGAGCGCTGTCGGCCAGACCGGCACCTTCGTCCGCAAGCCGCTAGAGCTCCAGTTCTACCGGCTGTTCACGCGGCGGGCGTTGGAGCGCGGCTGGCTGCGATTCTTCGCGCTGCGCTTGGCGGGAGAGATCCGGGCGGTGCAGATCGGCTACGCCTACGAGAAGGTCTTCTGCCAGCTCCAAGAGGGATTCGATCCCGAGGCACCCGACGGCGTGGGCAACGTCCTTCGGAGCCGGGTCATCGAACGCTGCATCGAGGAGGGGCTCACCGGTTACGACTTCTTGGGAGAGCACACCGAGCACAAGCGGCGCTGGCTCTCGGAGTCGCGCTCCGGACACGACGTGCTGGTCGTCGCGCCGAACGGAATCAGCCGTCTGTTGCTGCGGATACCGATCTGGCCGACCGGCCGCTACTTGCGCCCGATCGGGCTCCAGGGCGCCGCACCGGATGTCGCCGGCCGGCGCGCTTCCCTGGATGCCTGATCGCGGCGCCTTCCGCAACGGTCGTGCTAGATTGCCGCTCCTTCCGTGAACACTCCGCTCGACCTGGTCGCCGGCGCTCGGCCCAATTTCATGAAGCTCGCCCCCGTGGTGCGAGCCTTGGGAGCGCAGGGCACGTCATTTCGCATCGTCCACACCGGACAGCACTACGACGAGTCGATGACGGATGTCTTCTTCGAGGAGCTCGGTATCCCGCGCCCGGACGTCAACCTGGGCGTGGGCTCCGGGAGCCACGGCGCTCAGACTGCCCGGATCCTGGAACGATACGAAGCACACCTCCTCGAGAAGCGGCCATCGGCGACCGTTGTGTTCGGCGACGTGAACAGCACCGTGGCATGTTCGTTGGCGGCAGTGAAGCTCGGTGTCCCGGTGGCTCATGTCGAGGCGGGCCTACGCAGCTTCGACCGCAGCATGCCCGAGGAGGTCAACCGGTTGCTCACCGACGCCGTGGCCGACCTGCTCCTGGTCTCGGAGCCCAGCGGCGTCTCCAACCTCCGCAACGAAGGCATCCCGGAGCGGAAGCTGAGGCTCGTCGGCAACGTCATGATCGATACCCTGCTCACCTACCTCCCGCAGGCGCGCGCGCGCGCGAGCGCAGCGGAACTCGGCATCGATGGCGCCCGATACGGGCTCGTCACGCTGCACCGTCCCTCGAACGTCGACGATCCCTCCACGCTGGCGAGGCTGCTGGACCTGCTCCACGAGCTCGCGGCTCGGCTGACATTGGTCTTTCCCGTGCATCCAAGGACCCTCGCGATGGCGAGACGCGTCGGTATCGGGGACAAGCTCGCCTCGGGCCATTCCCGGCTTCGCTGCTTGCCGCCGCTGCCTTATCTGGACACGCTGTCGTTGTTGGCCGGCGCCGCCGTCGTTCTGACGGACTCCGGCGGCGTCCAGGAAGAGAGCAGCGTGCTCGGTGTGCCGTGCCTGACGTTGCGAGAGAACACGGAACGGCCGATCACTGTGGAGCTCGGGACGAGCCGGCTGGTCGGGAACGATCCCGCCCGGATCCAGGCTGCGTTCGACGAGGTGCTGCGAGGCGAGTGGCGCACGGCGCAGTCGATCC
>CAYWOO010000232.1:0-8394 GCA_964458665.1 uncultured Dehalococcoidia bacterium | reverse complement strand
CACTGCAAACATTTGAAATCTTTGCGTGACGCGAAGGTTATTCAGCCACGGATGAAACACAGATGAAACACGGATTTGCGATCACTTCCCAAGGGAGCGCCACAGCCGTCACCGCTTGGCTCTCGTTCGTGTTGTTTTTTTGATCCGTGTTCCATCAGTGTTTCATCCGTGGCCAGAATCTCTCGGGTTGCGGGCACCAGTTTGCGCCAAGACGTCGCGCGGCCGAACCTCACCGCGCGCGCGGCCTCGCGTGGCGTTCGGGCAGCGGTCAAACGAGTGGCACGGTCGGGAGACCGTGTCACAACAGCGGCGGGGTCGGGAGACCCGCGCCGAGCGCGGAATGGGAATGGCGGCCGCGATCACTTGCCCGAATGACGGTCGCAAAGTGGCAACTCAAAGCTGGACGGCAACGAAGGCAACGACGTGTTGACCGATGCCACGGTCGTGATCAATATCGCTGCTTGAAAAGCGGCGGACCCAGAGGGTGCCCCGGTCGCCGCAGTCCAAAGGCCTTTAGTGCGCCATCTTTGTCGTTCGCCCCATTGACAGAAAGTCGCTCCGCGACAAATCCAAAGCTCCGTCAAGCCGGAGCAGTCCAAAGTCAGTAGTTCGACTGTATGAGATTGTCTTGGCCCCCTGCCAGCTTGCCTGGGTGAAGCCGAAGATTGACAAGCTAAGACACCGCCTCCTTTCCTCGCCTCTCCTTATCTGCCTCCGCTTGCCGCCTTTGGCGGCAAGCGGAGGCAGAAAGGGGGCGATGGGGTGCGTTGCTTGCTAGCTCACCAGTCTCGTTCACCAGCCAGACAAGCTGGCTGGGGTCAACTCATACGGTCGAAGTAGTGAGAAATCCGGCTCCGCTCGCTGTCCACGTCGCTGACCTCGATCGGCTACGACTCGGTACTGGTTGCGGCTAACATGTCGCATCGTTGTCTTGGCATGCAATTCGGCTTCGTTATTTTTGAGAGGGTCGTGGCGTGGAAATGGTTGAAACTAGGCGTCCCTGGTTGTGGACGACAATTGTGCTGATGTTTCTAGCCTTCGGTTCTTCGATTGCCGCTGCCGACGGCTGGCAGTACCCGTTGACGGCCGTCGCGATGGGCAAAGACCTGTTCATTGCCGATCTGAATCAGCCTGGCGTCTGGAAGTTGAGTGACGGGCAACAGAGCCTCTTCTTCCAAGCCTCGAAAAAATTTCGCACGCCGCTCAATCGCGTGCGCTGCGTGGCGCTCGACCATCAAGGCAAACTGCTGGCGGGAGATTCCTCGACACGCGAGGTCTATCGCTTCGACGACGAGGCCAAGCCGCAGCCGCTCACCAACGGCGGCATCGGGATTCCGATGGACATCGTCGCTGACGGACAGGGCAATCTCTTCGTGACCGACTTGGAACTGCACTGGATTTGGAAGATTTCCGACGGAGCCAACAAGGCCGAAAAGTTCGCCGAGGTGCCGGCGCCGCATGGCATCACGATCGACGGCGACAAGAACCTGTGGGTCATCTCGCACGGCAAGAATCAACTGGTCAAAATCACTCCCGCCGCGAAGGTCGAAGTCGTCGTCGAAGGCCGTCCGTGGGGATTCCCCCATGAGGTCGAATTGGACAAAGAAAAAACAGCCTACGTGACCGACGGCTATGGCAAGGCGGTCTGGAAAATCCCCGCGGGTGGCAAGCCGACTAAGCTCGTGGAAGGCGATCCGCTGAAGAATCCGGTCGGGCTGACTTGGCAAGGCGAGACGCTGCTGGTTATCGATCCGCATGCCAAAGCCATCTTCGCCATCGACGCCGCTGGCAAGATTTCGCGTGTCCCAGTCACGTCGAATCAGTAAACTGTCGCATCGGACGGTTAGCCAAGCCGTCGCGATCACTCGGCTACGCAGTTTGGAGGTTCAAGCATGACGACTGTCATCAACGATCGTGAGACTGAACGGCGAATGATTGCGCGCCGCCGCCGACTGGGTCAGGACAAGTTCGACGAAGTCTGGAACGGGGTGTACGTCATGTCGCCAATGGCCAACGATGAACATCAAGACGTTGTCAGCGTGTTGAACACTCTGTTGTGTCTGGTTATTCAATGGCCGGAGTTGGGAGTTGTTCGCCCCGGCGTCAACGTCAGCGACCGTCGTCAGCGATGGGAGAAGAACTTCCGCTGCCCGGATATCGCCGTGTTCCTCAACGACACGGCCGCCATCAATTGCGACACGCATTGGTTGGGCGGCCCAGACTTCGCCATCGAAGTCGCAAGTCGGCGTGAGCGGGTCGCGAGGAAACTCCGCTTCTATGCCAAGGTGCAAACTCGCGAATTGCTGATCGTCGAGCGTTATCCGTGGAGTTTGAAACTCTATCGTCTGGAAGATGCTGAACTGCGTTTGGCCGGTGATTCGACAGTTGGATCGGAGACGTGGCTCGCGTCGCTGGTCTTGCCGCTGTCGTTCCGTATGATCGAGGGCGTCAAGCGGCCGCGCCTGGAAGTCCGGCATTCCGATGGCCGACAATCGTGGATGGTGTGATCCAACATGACCTCGCGACGAATCAACCACTGGCTGCTGATATTTTCGGCGGCGACGTCAGCAACGTAGCCATTTTGTTCCGCGAGACGAAGTTCCACGACGTAGAGCATGATGGCGACGTGGGGTTTTGGAGGTTCCGGCATGACGACTGTCATTAACGATCGCGAGACCGAACGACGAATGATTGCACGCCGCCGCCGCTTGGGACACGACAAGTTCGACGAGGTTTGGAACGGAGTTTATGTCATGGCCCCATTGGCAAATATTGAGCATCAAGATTGTGTTGGCGGCCTGCAAACTCTGTTTTCCATCGTTGTTCAATGGCCTGGACTCGGAGTCGTCCTCCCTGGCACCAACGTGAGTGATCGCCGAACCCTCTGGAAAAAGAACTTTCGTTGTCCCGATGTGGCTGTGTTCCTGAATGGCACCCGAGCCATCAACTGTGGCACGCATTGGTTCGGCGGCCCCGACTTCGCCGTGGAAGTGGCCAGTTCGGGCGAACGAGTGAAAAAGAAGCTCGCCTTTTACGCGAAGGTCGAAACGCGCGAGTTGCTGATCGTGGACCGGTATCCGTGGAATCTCAGCCTGTATCGCCTGGCCGACGGCGAGCTGCGTTTGGTTGGAACGTCGTCGGTCGCGGCGAGCGAACGGCTGACCTCAAACGGTGTGCCGCTGTCGTTTCGCTTGATCGACGGCGTCGAGCGGCCGCGCATTGAAGCCCGGCATGCCGATGGCCAGCAATCGTGGATGGTGTGACTTAACATGACCTCCCAACGAATCAACCTTTGGCTGCTAATACTGGCGATGGCGATCACTTGCCAAGCGGGGAGTGTCTCGACCGCGCATGCCAGTTGCGGCGACTATTTGATTGGCCGTCATCATGGCCACGCGCGGGCGATGCGTGTGGTGGAATCTTCGTTCGCGTCGGAACCGGGCGAGTGGCCGGCATCCACGCCACGTCCGTTTCGTCAGACACCGTGCAACGGCCTCGATTGCCAAAAGGCTCCCGCCGAACCGTTGTCACCGACGCCCACCAAGATCACGCCGACTGACCACGAATGCCTCGGCTGCTTGAATGCCGAGTTGCCTCCCGTGATCGAACGTGAATCATCCCGCTGGATCGCTCAGGTCGGGACGCTTTCGTTCGGCCACCGGCTGTTGATCGAGCATCCTCCTCGCGCGTAAGCCTCCAAGCCGACAGGAAATCCCGTTTGTCCGGTTTCCGTTCCCCGCCGGGGAGAGGGCTTTCGTTCATTCGTCCCCGTGCATTTTCCCGAGGAATAACCTCATGGATTCCGTCCCATCCAACGGTTCACCAGCCGAACCGGTTCGGCTTGCCGGTTCGCCGTCACCGTCCGTCACTCTGCCCACCACGCCGCCAAAGCAATACGTCCGCGCCGTCACGCCCGGACTTCGCAAGCTGCTGTACTTCGTCTTCGGACTGCTGGCGTTGCTGGGAGCGAACTCGCTGTACCTCGCGAGCATCACATTCCTCGGCTGGGTGAAGCAGCAGGCTTACGAGAACTACTTTTATCAGTTGATGTTCCTGGGTCATCTCGTGCTCGGCTTGCTGTTGGTCGTGCCGTTCGTGATCTTCGGCATCAAGCACATGCTGTACGCCAAAGATCGCCGCAATCGCCGCGCGGTGAAGGTTGGCTATGCGCTCTTCGCCGTGAGTTGCGTTGTGCTGGTCACCGGATTGTTGCTGATGCGTGTCGGTGGCTTTGACCTTAGGCAACCGCTGGTTCGAGGGACGATCTACTGGCTGCACGTCGCCTGCCCGTTGATGGCCGGTTGGCTGTACTGGCTGCACCGACTCGCCGGCCCGCGCATCAAATGGAGGATCGGTTTGAGCTACGCCGTCGTCGTCGGAGTCGCCGTCGTCGCGATGGTGCTGCTGCACTCGCACGACCCGCGTCAGTGGAACGTGGCCGGACCGAAGGATGAAGGGAAGTATTACGAACCATCACTGGCTCGAACCGCAACCGGCAACTTCATCCCGGCGAGAATACTGATGATGGACGATTACTGCCAGAAATGTCATCCGGACGCTCATGCTCAATGGGCACAGAGTTCTCATCGTTTCAGCTCGTTCAACAACCCAGCCTATTTGGCGTCGATTCGCGAGACGCGCGAAGTCGCTTTCAAACGCGACGGTAACGTAAAGGCGTCGCGCTGGTGCGCCGGATGTCACGACCCGGTGCCGTTCTTTAGCGGCGCGTTCGACGACCCGAAGTTCGATCTTCAGAACCACTCGACCGCTCATGCCGGAATCACTTGCACGACGTGCCACTCCATCACGCACATCAAAAGCACGCGCGGCAACGCCGACTTCACGATCGAAGAACCGCAGCATTACCCATTCGCGACCAGCGACAACGCCGTGCTGCAATGGATCAACAACCAAATGGTCAAAGCCAGGCCGTCATTCCACAAGAAGACGTTCTTGAAAGACCTGCATAAGACGGCCGAGTTCTGCTCGACCTGCCACAAGGTCCACTTGCCGTATGAACTCAACAACTACAAAGCGTTTTTGCGGGGCCAGAACCATTACGACTCGTACCTGCTGAGCGGCGTCTCCGGCCACGGTGCTCGCAGCTTCTATTACCCGCCGAAAGCCATCGCCAACTGCGCCGGCTGCCACATGCCGCTCAAAGAATCGAACGACTTCGGAGCCAAACTCTTCACTGGTGCCAAAGACCTCAGCATCCACAATCACCTGTTCCCGGCCGCGAACACCGGACTCGCCTGGATGCGAAACGCTCCGCCAGAAGTCATCGAGGCCCACCAGAAGTTTTTACAAGAGATCACTCGCGTCGACATCTTCGGCTTGAAGGAAGGTGGCACAATCGACGGCAAGCTGCTCGCGCCAATTCGGCCCAGCGTCCCGACGCTCAAACCGGGCGAGAAAGATCTGCTCGAAGCGGTGGTGCGGACGCTGAAAATTGGCCACCCGTTGACGCAAGGGACGGTCGACTCCAACGAATTGTGGATCGAAGTCACACTGACGTCAAACGGTCAAGTCATCGGCAAGAACGGCGGACTGGACGAGAACGGCGAGGTCGATCCGTACTCGCACTTCATCAACGTCTTTATGCTCGACAAGGAGGGCAATCGCATTGACCGCCGCAACCCGCAGGACATCTTTACGCCGCTCTACAATCATCAAATTCCGCCCGGTGCCGGCCAGGTCGCTCATTATGAGTTCGCATTGCCGCCCGACGTGAAGGCTCCCGTGACCGTCGAGGTCAAACTGCAATACCGCAAGTTCGACAAGCCGTACATGGACTACATCACACGCACGGCGAAAGTGGGCGATAAGCCCATCAAGAATTTTTCACTCGGCCAGAAGTATTTGAACGATCTCCCCATCACGACGATGGCCGTTGATCGCGTGACGTTCCCTGTCGAGGGCGTCGCAGAGATCGTCGATAATAAAGAACGCGAGATCCCGCCCTGGCAACGCTGGAACGATTATGGCATCGGTTTGTTCCTCGAGGGTAAAGCCGAACTGCGTCAGGCAGCCGATGCGTTTGCCGAGGTCGAAAAACTCAATCGTTACGACGGTCCGCTTAATCTCGCGCGCGTGCTGCACCGCGAAGGCCGACTCGACGAAGCAGTCGAGGCTCTGAACCGAGCGAATCAGCGCAACAATCCTCCGAACGATCCGCCCGCGCCGCGCTGGACATTGTCTTGGCTGACGGGTCTCGTGAATCGCGAGCAAGGCCGGCTGAAGGAAGCGGAGACGAACTTCCGTGCCGTCCTCGAGGACAAGACCTCGGAGATGATCGAACGTGGCTTTGACTTCAGCCTCGATTACGAGGTCATCAATCTGCTCGGCCAGACGCTGTTCGATCAGGCACAACAGTTGCGAGCCGAATCCGACGCCGCCGAACACGAACGACTGCTGGGCGAAGCGATCGCGGCGTTTGAGAAGACTCTCGAGATCGACAGCGAGAACGTCACCGCTCACTACAGCCTGCAACAAATTCACATGCAACTCGGGAATAGAGCAAAGGCTGCGTTCCACGGCGAGCAGCACTTGAAGTTCAAACAGGACGACAGCGCTCAAGGTCGAGCTGTTCGACTGGCCCGCGAAAAATATCCCGCCGCCAACTTCGCCGCCGAAGCACTCGTGATCTATCCGCTGCAACGAGCAGGAGCACCGGGTCTCGGCGGATCACGCGATCTCACGGCCCTCACCAAGGACCAATAGCCAATGACGAATGACAACCAACATCTCGATCCCAACACGCTCGAACGCGACGACACCGTGATTGCCATCGCGCTCAAGCGGTCGGCGATCGTGATCCTGCTGCTGGTTCTGGCCGCTGGATTCGGAGTGTACCGGTTCTTCAAAGCCGCTCCGCCGCCGAAAGTGAAGCTGACCACGCTCCCGCCATCGGCCGTCCGGCCCAAGACGATGCTGGAGATTCCCGAATTCCGCTTCACCGACATCACGTCCGAGGCGGGCATTCGGTTTGTTCACGAGAACGGAGCCTACGGCGACAAGCTGCTACCGGAAACGATGGGCGGCGGCTGTGCCTTTTTCGATTACGACAACGACGGCGATCAAGACATTGTTTTCGTCAACGGCTGTCGTTGGCCGTGGGATCCGCGAACGAAGGACGAAGCGAACGGCACGAAGACATCACCAACGCTGGCCGTCTACAAAAACGACGGCAAGGGCAATTTCACCGACGTCACCAAGGAACTCGGTCTCGCGGTGACGTTCTACGGCATGGGTGTCGCGTGCGGCGACTACGACAACGATGGAGATGTCGATTTGTTCTTCACGGCCGTCGGCAAGAATCGGCTGTTCCGCAACGAAGGGGGCACACAGTTCGTCGAAGTCACGGACGACGCGGGCGTGGGGGGCGTCGAGTCGCAATGGAGCACCAGCGCCGGCTGGCTCGACTACGACAACGACGGAGACCTCGACCTGTTCGTGGCCAACTATGTCGAATGGACCAAAGAATTTGATCTCGCTCAGAAGTTCACGCTCATCGGCGGTGGACGCGGCTATGGTCGGCCACAGCCGTTCAACGGGACGTTTCCGTACCTCTATCGCAACGACAGTGATGGCAAGTTCACCGACGTGTCGAAAGACGCCGGCATCCAGGTGCTCAACGCCGACTCGAAAGTTCCGATGGCCAAGTCGCTGGGCATCACGTTTGCTGACCTCGATGCCGACGGTTGGTTGGACATCGTCATCGCCAACGACACCGTCCAGAACTTTCTGCTGCACAACACGGGCAAAGGATCGTTCGAAGAGATTGCAGCGTTGGCCGGCATGGCGTTCGACCTTGATGGCAACGCGCGCGGAGCGATGGGGATCGTCATCGCATGGTTCCGCAACAGCCCCGCGCTCGGTGTGGCGATCGGCAACTTCGCCAACGAAATGACCGCGCTCTATGTGACCAAGTCGAGCGATCTGCAATTCCGTGACGAAGCCGTCTCGAATGGCTTGGGCCCAAACACGCGGCTGGAACTCACGTTCGGAGTGCTCTTCGCCGACCTCGACCTCGACGGCCGAGAAGACTTCATCGGCGCGAACGGGCACCTTGAAACCGAAATCAACAAAGTCCAAGCCAGCCAGCATTACGAACAGCCGCCCCACCTATTCTGGAACTGTGGCCCCGAACAAGCCACCGAGTTCGAACCGGTCCCGGCCGCGAAGTGTGGAAACGATTTCTTGAAACCCTGTGTCGGCCGCGGCGCGGCCTATGCCGACATCGACGGTGACGGCGACTTGGATATCTTGATTGCCACCTGCGGTCAGTCACCCCGGCTCTTGCGCAACGAGCAGCAGCTCGGCCGTCATTGGGTTCGTTTCCAGCTCATTGGCGGCGGAACGACCAATCGCGACGCGATCGGCACCGTCATC
>CAYWOO010000231.1:0-6299 GCA_964458665.1 uncultured Dehalococcoidia bacterium | reverse complement strand
ACGGCCGCTGCAGCGGCCAGGCCGCAGCTGCCGGGCTGCAGCAGGAGAGCCTGCGCGAGCGCGTGCGGCCGCTCCCGACCGACGGCTGGCGCGAGACGCTGAACGCCTGGTGAGCCGAAGCGCACGTGCTATCATCCCCGCGAATCGCAGCTCCCTGAGCCTGAACGCCCGGGGCTGAAGCGCGGCCGCCAGGATGAGCATTCCCGAGAAGATCGGCAAGTACCGGGTCACAGGCAAGCTCGGCCAGGGAGCCATGGGCGAGGTCTTCCGCGCTCACGACCCGGTGCTGAACCGTGACGTGGCGATCAAGCGGATCTCTTCGGGGCTCGACGCGGACGAGTCCCTGCGCAAGCGTTTCGAGCGCGAGGCGCAGGCAGTGGCGCTGCTGAACCACCCGCACATCATCACGGTCTACGAGCTCGGCTTCGAGGGCGACCAGATGTTCATGGCGATGGAGCTGCTCGAGGGGATCGACCTCAAGCTCGCCATGGCGCAGAAGAAGCTCGGCTACGCAGAGAAGCTGGCGACCATGGAGCAGATCTGCGAGGGCCTCGCCTTCGCGCACGCGCGCGACCTGGTCCATCGCGACTTGAAGCCTGCCAACATCCACATCCTGCCCGGCGGCAAGGTCAAGATCATGGACTTCGGGCTCGCCCGCACCGCCGGCTCCGACATGACCAGCACCGGCACGGTGATGGGCACGCCGCACTACATGTCGCCCGAGCAGGTGAAGGGCCTGAAGGCTGACGCGCGCTCGGACGTCTTCGCGCTCGGCTGCGTCTTCTACGAGCTCTTGTCCGGCCGCAAGCCCTTCGACGCGGAGTCCATGCACGGCGTGCTCTTCAAGGTCATGCAGGACGAGCCGGCTCCCCTCGCGGAGGTCGCACCCGACGTGCCGCACGCGCTGGTCCAGGTCGTCGAGCGCGCGCTCGCGAAGGACCCGGCCGAACGCTTTCAGTCGGCCGGCGAGCTGCTCGCGGGGCTACGGCTCGCGCGGGTGGCCGGTGTTGGGCGTTCTCACGAGCGCCCGGATATGGAGCGGTCGCCCGCCGCCACCGGTCAGCCCGCTCAGGCGCCCGCGCCGACCGGGACCCGACCGGCCTCGCGTCCGCCCGAGAGGATCAGCGTGCCGCGGGCCGCGCCCAAGGCACCGAACTACCTTGCGATCGGCCTCGTCGCGGGCCTGGTGGTGGTCGCCGTCGCCGCCTGGGCGCTCCGCGGCCTCGTCATCCCACCCCGGGCGGCCTCGCCGCAGCCGCAGGTCGCGCGGCTGCTCGCCGACGCGATCGCGACCCGCGTGCAGCTGGCGCAGCGCCGCCTCGACGCCGGCGCCTTCGCGGCCGCGGTGCGGGATGCCGAGAGCGCGCTCAAGCTCGATGAGACGCACGCCGACGCCAAGGCGGTGCTCGACGAGGCGGCGGACCGGTTGAAGCGTGCCGAGGGCGCGGCTTTGGCCCTGCGCGAGGCCCAGGCGGCGGGTGGCGACGTGGCCGCCGCCGCCTTCGAGCTGTTGAAGACCGACCCGGCAAGCGCGGATGCCGAGAAGGCGGCCCAGGCGAGCGGCGCCGCCTTCCGCCCGCGGGCCGAGGAGGCCCGCCGCGACACGGCCCAGGCCCGGACCGCGGCCGAGGCCGCCGGCGCCGCGTCGCTGCCCGGCTTCGCGGACGCGAATGCGCTCGAACGCCAGGGTCAGCAGGCGTTCGAGTCCGGTCAGCTGGTGGGCGCCGCCCGCCGCTTCCTCGAAGCCCGCATCCGCTTCGAGCGAGCCGAGCGCTCCGCGCGACGCCGCTAGAAAAGGGGCGGCCGCGCGGGGCGAAGGGCGCCCTCCCGTGGTACGATTCCGCGCAAGAGTAGCCACTCTCAGCAGATGATCCTGGACCGGATCGGCAAGTACCGCGTCGTTGCGAAGATCGGCGAAGGCGCGATGGGCGAGGTGTACAAAGCCCACGACCCGCTGCTCAACCGGCACGTCGCGCTCAAGACGATCTCCCAGGCGCTCGCCTCCGACCCCCAGTTCAAGGAGCGCTTCATCCGGGAGGCCCAGTCGGCGGCCGGGCTCAATCACCCCAACATCATCACGGTCTACGATTTCGGAGAGGAAGCCGGCCTGACGTACATGGCCATGGAGTTCCTCGAGGGCGTCGACCTGCGCGAGGCGATTCGCACCAAGAAGCTCGGGCACCTCGGGCGCAAGATCGAGGTGATGGAGCAGCTGTGCGAAGGCGTCGGCTTCGCGCACTCGCGCGGCGTCGTCCACCGCGACCTCAAGCCGGGGAACATCCACATCCAGCCGAGCGGCCACGTCAAGGTCCTCGACTTCGGCCTCGCCCGGCTCGGCGCCTCCGACATGACCAAGACCGGCACGGTCATGGGCACGCCGCACTACATGTCCCCCGAGCAGCTCAAGGGCCAGAAGGCGGACGCGCGCTCCGACGTCTTCTCGCTGGGCGCGATCTTCTACGAGCTGCTGAGCGGCGTTCGGGCGTTCGAAGGCCAGGCGATGCACGAGGTACTGCAGCGCATCCGAGACCGTGATCCCGTGCCCCTGCGGCGCCGGGTGCCCGCCACACCCGCCGCGCTCGCGGCTGTGGTCGAACGCGCCATGGCTCGCGAGCCCGAGGCTCGCTTCAAGGACGCGGCCGAGATGGGCCGCGCCCTCGCGCACGCCCGCGACGAGCTCGCGGGAGAGACGCTCGCCGCCCCGGGCGTCCGCGACGAGGACGCCGAGCGCACCCTGCTCCAGGCGGCGGGCGAGACGATCCTCGAGTCGAGGCCGCGGCCGCGGCCGAACGTCGCGGGCACGAGCGCGCTCGACGTCGGCCGGCACCACGCCGAGACCTCCCGCACCGTGCGCCCCGACGCCACCGTCGCCGCCGGCCCGAAGACCGAGGTCGGCCGCCGCTTCCGCCCGCTGGCCGCCGGCGCCCTGGCGCTGGCGCTCGGCGCCGTGGCGGCCGGCGTGTGGCTGCGACCGCGCACGACCGCACCCCCCGGCCCACAGGCGCCCGCCGCCGGCGCACAGAACGAGCTCGGCATGATCACCGACGTGGTGGTGACCGGCAAGCTGGAGCTGGCGCGCGCCGACTTCGACAACCGCGACTACGCCGCGGCGGCCGCGACCGCCCGCGAGGCGCTGCAGTTCGACCCGCAAAACCAGGACGCGCAGGCGCTCGTCGCACAGGCGGAGCGGACCCAGCGGGAGCTCGAGGCCGCCGTCGCCGAGGCGCGCGCGGCGGTAGGCCGCGGCGACACGAAGCAGGCCACGGCCGCCCTCGGCCAGGTGCTCCGGCTCGACCCGCGCCACCCGGTCACCGACGAGCTCAAGAGCAGCCTGAACCAGTCCTTCCGCCAGCAGGCCGAGGCCGCGCGCCGGCAGACGGCCGAGACGCATGCCGCGGCCGACAAGGCACGCGCCAATGGGCTCACCGGCTACGCGGCAGCACGAACGCTGCTCGCCGAGGCGGAGGCCGCGTTCCGCCGCGAGGAGTTCACGGTCGCGGCCCAGAGGTTCCTGGCCTCGCGCGACGGCTTCGAGGCCGCGCGGCGCGCGGCCGAGGCCAGCAGGGCGGCGGCCGAGACTGCGCGCCAGGCCGCGCTCCAGCCCCCAGCGCCGCGGCCCTCGCCCTTCGCCGCCCAGGCGCCGGCCACGACGCTGCCGGCTCCGCCGCCTCCGACGTTGCCGGCGCCGTCCTCGGCGACGAACGTCGCGCCGAGCGCGGCACGGACGCCGCTGCCGACCAGCGTGCCGACGCCCTCTCCCAGCACACCTGCCCCGGCCGCGCCCACCGCGGACGCGCGGATCGGCGAGATCGAGCGCGTGCTCGCGGTCTACGAGGGTGCCTACGAGACGCTCGACGTCTCTGCCTTCCGCTCCGTGATGGACGTGAGCCCGGACCTCGAGAAGGGACTGCGCGAGGCCTTCAAGGCCTTCAAGTCCTACGACGTCGTGATGTCGGGCGCGACGGTGCAGTTCGAAAGCGACGGGCGCGCGAGTGTTCGCGTCTCACGCGTGGACACCGTCAACGGACGCCGGCAGCCTCCGAAGCGTCAGACGTTCGTCCTCAACCGTCGGGGCGATTCCTGGCGAATCGTCTCCTACGCTTTCGAGCGCTAGCCACAGGTGGGGCTCGAGGGGCGGAGCCCCTCGTCTCAAAGAACGCAGGCCACTCGTGACCCGGCGGGGATCCGCCTTGGAGGGAGTGCAGAAGGGACTAGCCAGAGGGACTAGCCAGAGGGACTAGCAGAAGGGACTAGCAGAAGAAGAGGCCAGACAACGGCCGGCTCAGGGAGTGTCGCTTCTCCGCTCGACTGGGAGAAGCGACACTAGAATGAATAGTCCAGACCGAACACTGGGGTGACCTGGTCCTGCAGGCCGCCGTCTCCGATCGCGATCAGGACGCTGCCCACGAGCAGCAGCCGCCCGAAGGGGTTGATCTTCACGCCCACGGACGCGAGGTAGAGGCCGAGGCTTCCCTTCTCGGAGCCGAGTGTCGTGCGGGTCGCCGAGCGCAGCGTGGAGTCGAGCCGCTGCGTGAACCGGTAGGTCGTCTCCTCGAGCACCAGCTTGTCGGCGTCGAGCAGGGTCCGGCCCAGGAAGTCCGCGGCGAGCGTGAAGCGGGGGTGCAGCGCGAGCTCGAAGCCCGCGGTGTAGTTGAGCTCGTCCGGCAGGTCGCCGGTGAACTCGCTGCCGCCGCTCGAGAACGTGTAGCCGAAGCCCGCGCGCGGCGAGAAGCGGCCCGGCGAGCCGCCCACGACGCCGTAGAGCTTGACCTGCGTGGCACCCGCACCGAGCAGCTCCGTCTCGTCCCCGGTCGGCAGGCGCACGTCGGTGCCGAGCGCGGCGCTCGCCGAGGCGCCCCGGAAGAAGTTCCACTTCGCCCGCACCAGCACGTCGCCGATGCCGCTGGCGCTGCCGCTCTCGACGTAGGTGTTCTGCGTGCTGCCGGTGTCGAACTGGTGGATCACGCCGGGGGCGGTCACGGTCGCGATGTTCTCGACCGTGGCCAGGATGCTCGCGTTGAGGTCGATCCGCTGGAACGGCAACGCCACGCCGATGTCGAAGCGCTCGCCGACGCCGTAGTTGGCCAGGAACACGGTGGTGTCGGTCTTCAGGTCGATCGCAAGATCGGCCTTGATCAAATCGCCCTCGAAGAACAGGTTCAAACTGCTGCCGTCCCGGTTCGTATCCTCGTGGACCAGGTAGAGCGGCAGCTCGCCGCCGCCCAGGTCCTGCCCCTCGAAGCGGTCCCAGGTGCCGTGCTGGTAGTTGACCGCGAAGCTGAACTTGCCCTTGCCGGCGGTGAGCGGACGCTCGGCGAAGATCGGGCCGAACGACTGTGTGGTGCGGTTGTAGACGCCGAGGGCCTCGTCGAAGGTGTAGGTGAAGCCGCCCGACGACGAGCCGATCGGGAACGTCGACAGCTGCGCCGCGATGCCCGCGTTGAGCTGGCGCAGCGTGCCCTGCGCGCTGCCCTGCGAGACGAAGTGCGCGTCGTGGCTCTGCGCCGGGTTCTGCAGATTGGGCGCCAGCACGACGGGGTTCGTCGGCGAGAAGAAGCGCAGCAGGAGCCCGGCGAGCCCCTCGTTGCTCTGGGCGTGCGCGGGACGCGCTGGCGCCAAGAGCCCGACCGCCAAAGCCAACACGAAGAGCCTCCGCATGGCCACCTCCAGTGACACGAATGGGAACTGCCTGGACCGCATCCTAGGGGGAGCCCGGGCGGCCTGTCAATTCCCCGCCGAGCGACGCGAGCAGGGCGGCCGCGGCGGGGTCCGAAGGTGCGGCGGCGACGAGATTCCTGGCGTAGCGCCGCGCCTCGCCGAGCGCGCCCCGCTCGCGGTTGATCGTCACGAGCGCCACCAAAATGTTGCGGGCTCCCGGGTTCTTGGCACTGGCCCTGCGCAGCACCGCCAGCGCCGCGTCGGTACGGCCCGTGGAATGCAGCCCGATCGCGTAGGTGTACGCGAAGTCCGGCACCTCGGGAGCGAGCTCGGCGGCCCGCTCCAGCTCCGCAAGCGCTTCCGGCATTCGCTTCTGGCGCACGAGCAGCAGCCCGTAGGCGTGGTGTGCCGCGGCGCTTCGCGCGTCCACCTCGAGCGCCCGCCGCAGCGCCGCCGCGCCCTCATCCTCGCGGCCCTGGATCCGCAGCAAATCGGCGACGTTGATCCAGGCCGGAACGAACCAGGGCGCGAGGGCGATCGCCTGGTCGTAGTCGCGGCGGGCCGTGTCGAGATCGCCGCGCTTTACGTTCACGATGCCGAGGTTGACGTGCGACTCGGGCCGCTCGGCATTCGCGCGCTGC
>CAYWOO010000230.1:0-3979 GCA_964458665.1 uncultured Dehalococcoidia bacterium | reverse complement strand
CACCCGGCCCAGCTTGCGGCCCAGTACGGCATGGCGCGGCCGCTCGCCGTTCTCCGTGGAGGAGCTTCATGATCCACCCGACCGGCAGCGCGTGACGGAAACGCTTGCCGACTCGCGCTGGAGTGGCCTTGCGGACCGGCTTAGCATCGTCAAACCACTGGTCGCATTCCGCTGGCTCGAAGCCCATTACGAGGAGCGCGCACGCAAGTTTCACAATGCCAGGCATATCAACGAATGCCTCGGGGTCCTCGACCGCGCGCATCATCCGGAAGCGTCGAACCCACTGGTCGAATATGCGCTGTGGTTCCACGACGCGATCTACAACACGTTCTCGAACAAGAATGAGGAGCGCAGCGCCGACGCCGCGGTGCGCGTGCTCGAACGCTCCGGCCGCCGCATGGCCGATTGCGACCTGGCACGCGAACTGATACTCGCCACACGCCACGGCATGCAGCCGACCGAACCGCCGCAGCAATTGCTGGTGGACATCGATCTCTCCATTCTCGGCGCGGAAGCGGATCGCTACGCTGAGTTCGAGCTACAGATCCGCGCCGAGTACTGGTGGGTGCCGACCGCGATGTACCGCAAGCAGCGCGCCGCCATCCTCCAGTCATTGATCAGGCGACCCTCGGTCTATGCAACCCACGAGTTCCGCGAACGCCTCGAACGCCAGGCGCGCAACAACATCGCCTGGGGACTCGAGCAGCTCAGTTTTGGAATGTCGACTTTTCGCTGGACCGCGCGCTTCTGAACACGTGGCGCGCGGACCTTGTTCGCCAGGGGGAAGCGATTACTTCGTTGATCGCGTAGCCGCCGGCACCACATCGAGCGGACTGCGCACGCCGCGCCCGCCGCGATTCAACACGTGCGTGTAAATCATCGTGGTCTTGACATCCGAGTGCCCGAGCAGCTCCTGCACCGTGCGGATGTCGTAGCCGTCTTCCAGAAGATGAGTCGCGAAGCAGTGGCGAAAGGTGTGGCAACCGGCAGGCTTCGTGATACCCGCGGCACGGACAGCCGAAGCGACGGCGCGCTGCATCGTCTGCGCATGCAGGTGATGACGAACGAGTTCCTTGGTGTAGGGGTCGCGACAAAATGACCGCGCCGGAAACACATACTGCCAACCCCAGGTGATCGGCGCCTGCGGATACTTTCGCGCGAGGGCATAGGGAACAGAAACACCGGGTCGGCCCGCTTCGCGGTCCGCATCGAACAGGGCCTTGACCCTGGCGACGTGCTGCTCGAGCGGCTGCACGAGAGCCTCCGGCAATACCGTTACACGATCCTTTGCGCCCTTGCCGTCGCGCACGAGGATCTCGCAGCGTTTCAGGTCGATGTCCTTGATACGCGTCTGAAGACACTCCAGCACGCGCATGCCTGAACCGTAGAGCAGGCTCGCGATCAGCCAGGGCGTGCCCGAGAGCAGGCCCAACAGGCGCTGTACTTCCGCCCGCGAAAGCACGACCGGCAAGTGCACGGAAGGCTTGGCACGGACGACCGACTCGAGCCAGGGCAGCTTGATCTCGAGTACATTCCGGTACAGAAACAGGATCGCGGCCAATGCCTGATTCTGCGTACTCGCCGAAACCTTGGCGTCCACCGCGAGATGTGTCAGAAAGGCCTCAACTTCGGGTGCCCCCAGGTCGCGGGGATGCCGCATCCGGCAAAAGCGCACAAATCGGCGAATCCAGAAGACGTAGGCCTTCTCGGTGCGAAGGCTGTAGTGCCTGGCGCGAATTCGCGCGCGAACGACATCCAGCAAGCGTGGTTGTGGGGCATCCATGCCATTGTGCGGCGCAGCAAGCTGGCGTCCTGCCAGCCCAGGCATTAAATCACTTTCCGATGATGGGATAACGGTGTTATACGGTCACAAATGCAGCTCTTCCCCACCGCATTTAATCCCCCTAATTGTAGTTAGATGGCGCACCGAACAATGGCGCACACCCAAAGACGAATGTACTGCGTTACCTTTCGGAGCTAAGCGTGACTCAGTCTGAGAACAGGCCACGGCTCAAAGGACTCGATGAAATGTCGAGACCTCGCCGAACAATTAGGCAGTATTTCTTTGCCGCAAAATCACGCGTTCGATCTTCAGGGCGATTTGCATGGATGTGGACAATTCTCAAGGTCGTAATCGTGCTGCTACTGACGTGGGCAATCGCCCGGCTTATGGGCTTGCCGATCGAGGAGGAGGTTCTCAAGTTACTTCGATGAACGAGACCTTGCCCGACGTAGCCACCAAGTTGCGCCATCTAACTATGCGTTGGAGCGGTCCGTGAAATGCTCAAGCGAGCGCGCCGCAGGCGCGCGGACCATTGTCGCGCCTGCGGCGCGCTGGTTCGGCCTCGCGCGGCCCGCTCAACGCGGACGTTGGGCGTCGTAAAGACGATCTAAGGAATCGAATTCTGTGACCCTAATAGCTACAGCAGGGCTTTTCGTCGCAACCGCTATTGCCGAGATCGTCGGCTGTTATCTACCGTACCTCTGGCTGAAGGATCGCGCACCGGTCTGGGTTCTTCTTCCAGCGGCCGCTGCTCTCGTGCTTTTCGTTTGGTTGCTTACGCTTCACCCCACCGCCGCAGGCCGGGTGTACGCCGCCTATGGCGGCGTCTACGTGGCCACAGCGTTGGCGTGGCTCTGGCTCATCGACGGGGTGCGCCCGAGCACCTGGGACATTGCAGGTTCACTACTGGCGGTATCTGGCATGGCGTTGATCATGTTTGCTCCACGGTCGTAATGCGCGTGCCGACGCCCAACAATGCGTTGGAGCGGTCCGTGACAGGCATTACGGTGGGCGCCGCGGGCGCGGGGACTATTTTCGCGCCCGCGGCGCTTGGTTCGGTTCTACCGCGGCCCGCTCAACGCGGGCGTTAGGCGTCATTTAGTGCGAATAGCCGCCCAAGCCTTGTTGTTTATTGTCGCCGGATGCATCTTTGCGTGGATGCCGGTGACCGTGGTTTGTAGCATCCCCGGCATTAGGTATTCCAATGCTTGTGGCCACAATGCAGGCTATTGGTTGATCCTCACGATCCCGGTCGGGTTTTGGCTGTCTTGGGTGTTCGCGTCGTGGCTCATTGGCAAGCTGTCGATGCGTAGCGAATGAGTATTCTTCGTTCGCCAATGACGCCTGACAACCCATTGCAGCGGCCGATGAGAGATAGAGTGTCAGCATCCAATTCACATCGTGCGGCCGCTCAGCACGAGCACTAGGCGTCATGAACTCGCATCGCCACACGCTTATCGCCGGCAAATGACGCCTAACAATGCGTTGGAGCGGCCCGTGACAGGTCTTCAGGGGTGCGCCGCGGGCGCACGGAACAATTTTGCGCCCGCGGCGCTTGGTAACTGGCGGCGCCTGGCCGCTCAACGCGGGCGTTAGGCGGCGGAAAGACATCGTGGGGATATCAGCAGCGACGGTTTTCTCAGAGATGGTGCTAGAAGTATTGGATATCCTTGCGTATCTGTGGCCTGTGTCCGTAGCTGTGACTTCGGCGGCCGTCTTGGCTCTAACAGTCGGTTCGCCCGTGCTTGAACCCACGTTTCGCTCTCGCCTCCGATACCTATTTCTGACATACGCAATCCCGATTGTGGTTCTTCTCGTGGGCACGACCTTTCGTTACAACGGCCCACCCCATCCCAATTGGGAAGCGCCACCGGCATGGTACGGCGTGCCCCTCTATGCGGTGCTAATAACACACGCCGCGGTGCTTGTGGTTGCACCGATAATCATGCGCGGTGCGAGACTCAGATCGATGGCCATCTTGCTACCAGGCGCGTGGCTTTCGTTGTGCTGCTGGTTCGTTGCAGGCATCGTGATAGCAGGTGTGGGGCCATGAGCCTGTCAATGGTTTACCGCCGCCTAACAATGCGTTGGAGCGGTCCGTGAGACGTTGCGGGTGGCGCGCCGCAGGCGCGCGGAGAGATTCTACGCCTGCGGCGCGCTGGAACGGCTTCGCGCGGCCCGCTCAACGCGGACGTT
>CAYWOO010000229.1:0-12961 GCA_964458665.1 uncultured Dehalococcoidia bacterium | reverse complement strand
GGTCACCACTCCATCGGGCGATACGTGCGGAACACTTCCGGTCCCTGCGACCACATCGTCCCCGCCGTCAGGCCGCCATCGACGACCAGCGCGTGCCCATTGACGAACGACGACTCTTCGCTTGCCAGCCACAGAGCGGCGTTCGCGATGTCTTCCGGCAGCCCGCCGCGCTTGATCGATTGGAAGCCGGCGAGCGCTACGCGGATCATCTCGACCGCATCTTCGCCGCCGCCAAGCCCCTTAGCCAGCAGCGGCGTCGCGATGCCGCCGGGGCAGATGCAGTTGACGCGCACGCCGCTTTCGCCCAGTTCCAGCGCCACCGACCGCGTCAGATTGATTACGGCCGCCTTCGCCGCGCTGTAGATGTGCGGCCCGCGGCCGCCGGCCAGCCCGGCGACGCTCGCCGTGCTGATGATGCTCCCTGATCCCTGTGCCTTCATCACCGGCGCAGCGTGCTTCATACCCAGAAACACGCCGCGCAGCAGCACGTTCATCGTGCGATCGTAGTCCTCGACGGGCGTCGTCTCGATCGGCCCGATCGCGCCGCCAAAGCCGGCGTTGTTGAACATGCAGTCGAGCCGCCCGAACTCATCGACCGCGCGCTTGACGGCGGCTTTCACCTCGGCCTCATCGGCGACATCGACGCGCTGGTACACGGCAGCGCCACCGAGCGTGTCGGCCAGCGTGTGCCCCTTGGCGTCCTGAATGTCCGCAATGACGACGCGCGCCCCCTCATCAACGAAGCGACGCACGGTCCCCTCGCCCATCCCGGAGGCGCCCCCCGTGATCACCGCCACCTTGCCATCAAGTCGGTTCACGTCAAACTCTCTTCGCTGTGAACTGTGAACTACCAACTACCAACTACCAACTACCAACTACCAACTACCAACTACCAACTACCAACTACCAACTACCAACTACATGTACTGCCCGCCGTTCGGATTGAACTGCTGCCCCGTAATCCAATCACCCTCCGTGCACAAGTACCGCACGAAGCTCGCTACTTCCTCCGGCTTGCCGAATCGGCCCAGCGGGATCGCCTTCAGCAGCGTCGCCTTCACATCGTCGCTGAGCGCCTTCACCATGTCCGTCTCGACGAACCCTGGGCACATCGCATTCACGGTGATGTTGTTGCGCGCCAGCTCCTTCGCCGCCGACTTCGCGAAGGCGATCAGCCCCGCCTTCGCGGCGGCGTAGTTGGACTGCCCGCTGTTCCCCATCTGGCCGATGATGCTCGACATCATGATGATCCGGCCGTAGTTACGCTCAACCATGTGGGGGATCGCTGCGGAAGTGCAGTAGAAGGCGCTGTTCAGGTCGGTGTTGATCACTTCTGTCCATTCGTCGACCGAGAGCCGCTTCAGCGTGCGGTCGCGGTTGACGCCGGCGTTGTTCACGAGGATGTCGATTTGCCCGTACGTCTCGATCGTCTTCTCGATCAGCGCCTTGCAGTCGTCTGGATGCCCCACGCCCGCCCGAACAGCGATCGCGCGGCCGCCATTCGAGACGATCTCGCCGACGAGCTGCTCGGCCGGCTCCGGGCTCTGGAAGTAGTTGACGACAACCGCAGCGCCTTCGCGCGCCAGCTCTTCCGCGCACGCCCGCCCGATCCCGCGCGACGCCCCCGTCACCACCGCCACCTGCCCGTCCAGCCGCTTCGTCGACATCGCTCGTTCCTCCATAGCAGTTCCGCGGCCAACCGTGCGCCAGCGGTGAATCTGACTTTGCGGCGAGACTATACGGCATCGCGCACCGGCGCAGTAGCGGACGACCGTCAGCCGTCAAGCGAGAGCCGACTTCGCGACGTGCGGTGCGAGCGTGCAAATGAGATGTTTCAGCCTTGGCAGAAATGAGCTGCGCTTCCCCCCGTCGTGGAGAGGAGTGTCCGATCGAAAAGTCGGCGCAGGAAACAGGCCGGAGTGAGGTGCGCATTCCGACCATGAACTACAAACTAGAAACTGAACCTACACCACCGTCGGCGGACGGTACTCACCCCATGCCGAGCGCAGCTCGCCGCAGATCTCGCCCAGTGTCGCGTACGCGCGCACCGCATCGAGGATCGCCGGCATCAGATTCTCTTCGCCGCGAGCGGTCTCGCCTAGCGTCCGCAGCGTCGCCGCCGATGTCGCGCTGTCGCGAGTCTCGCGCACGCGCCGCAGCCGCTCCATCTGTCCGCGCGACAGCTCCGAGTTGACGCGGAAAATGATCGGCTCAGGCGCCTCGTCGCTGCGGAACTTGTTCACTCCGACGACGACCCGCGCACCCGACTCGATGTCCTGCTGCTGTTGCACAGCCGCTTCCTGGATCTCCGTCTGCATGTAGCCCGATTCGATCGCCGCCACCGCACCGCCCATATCCTCGACGCGGTCGATGTACTCCTGCGCCTTCGCCTCGATCTCGTTCGTCAGCGCCTCGACATAGTACGAGCCGCCGAACGGATCCGCCGTGTCCGTCACGCCCGTCTCGTGCGCGATGATCTGCTGCGTACGTAGCGCGATTCGCTGCGCTTCCGTGGTCGGGATCGCCAGCGCCTCGTCGTAACAGGACAGCGCCATCGACTGTACTCCGCCCAGCACCGACGCCAACGCCTGGATCGACGCGCGCACGACGTTGTTTTCGGGCTGTTGCGACGTCAGCGTTGCGCCACCGGTCTGGATGTGCGTCCGCAGCTTCCACGAGTTCGGATCCTTCGCGCCGAAGCGATCCTTCAGCAGCCGCGCCCACATCCGCCGTAGCGCGCGGTACTTGGCGATCTCTTCGAAGAAATTGTTATGCGTGTTGAAGATCCACGAGATTCGCGGCGCCACCTCGTCGATATCACAGCCCGAGCGCTGACACGCCTCCATGTAGGCGATCGCGTTGGCGAACGCGAAACCGATCTCCTGCGCCGCCGTCGAGCCCGCGTCGCGGATGTGATAGCCGCTGACACTGATGCTGTTGAACTTCGGCGCGTAACGAGCACAGTAGGTGACCAGATCCGCCGCCAGCCGCAGTGACTGCCGCGGCGGATAGATGTACGTGCCCCGCGCGACGTACTCCTTCAGTACGTCATTCTGCGCCGTCCCCATGATGTCGCCCGCCGGCACGCCCTGCTTCTCCGCGACCACCATGTACATCGCTACCAGCACCGCTGCCGGCGCGTTAATCGTCATCGACGTGCTCACGCGGTCCAGCGGGATGCCTTCGAACATGTCTTCCATGTCGGCCAGCGAGTCGATCGCAACGCCGACCTGCCCCACCTCGGCGTCCCCGTTCGGGTCGTCGGAGTCCATGCCGATCTGCGTCGGCAAGTCGAACGCGATCGACAGCCCGGTCTGACCCTGCCCCAGCAGGAACTTGAAGCGTTCGTTCGATTCTTTGGCCGTCCCGAAGCCGGCGTACTGCCGCATTGTCCATAGACGGCCGCGGTACATCGTCGGCTGCACGCCGCGCGTGTACGGATACTCACCTGGCACGCCCAGATCGCGCTCGTAGTCGATGTCCGCCGTATCGAGGGGTGTGTACAGCCGTCGCGTCTCCGTCGACGTCGTCGCGAACTCCGGCTGCCGCTCGCCGCCGCGCTCCAGCGCCTTCTTGATGACGGTGGATTCCCACCGCTCGAGTTCAGGCTTGAGCTTCGGCGAGTTCTTGTTCTCGTTCGTCGCGACCATCGCTCCTCCTTCGCGCCCGCATCGCAGCGGGTCGCCGGGATCTTGCTCCTGATCGTATCGCACGGCGGCCACCGCCGCACCGTACATGCGTCAATTGCGGCACCCTGCGCCTCGGCGCGGCCTCCGCTACGCTCCCCGCATGGACGCGCTCTACCCGGATGTCGCATCGCTACTCTCCGCGCACGGCGTCTCCCGCGCCGAATCACCGATCATTGGGGGAGGATTGTCCGGAGCGCAGCTTAGCCGGATCGAACGGGGTGGACAGCGGTACATCCTCAAGCGCCTGCGGCTCGACGGCGACTGGCTGATGCGGCTGACGGGCGACGCCGCGTACCGCGAAGCGCAGTTCGCTATCTCGCCACTCGTCCGGCGACTGCCATTAGGCGTGTGCACGCCGTCACTCGGCGCGTCGTTCGACGAGGAGGGCCGCGCGATCCTCATGCGCGACATAACGGACATCCTGCTGCCAGACGCGCAGGTCGTCCCGCCAGACGACATGGATGCGATGCTGCGGCGCTTCGCCGATCTCCATGCCGCGTTCTGGGACGATCCTATGACCGATGCCGGCGTCGCGTGGTGCGCCGCCCGCCACCGCATAGCGCTCCTCGGGCCCGGCACGGGCCACATGCTCATTCGCGAGGGGAGGGACTTCGGCATCGCGCATGGCTGGCGCGTCTTCGAGACGCTGGCGCCGTCGGCCGCGGCGAGCCTCGCTACGCGCCTCGCCGCGGATATGACGCCGCTGTTCCCCGTCCTGCAGTCGCTACCGCAGACGCTCCTCCATGGCGACCTCAAGATCGCGAACTTCGGGTGGGACGGGGCCACGCTCTCGCTGCTCGACTGGGCGATGGTGATGCATGGGCCTGTGGCCATCGACCTCGCCATGTTCCTGACGATGAACTCCAGCGTGCTGCCGTGGACGCTTGACGAGACGCTCGATCGCTACGCCGCGCATCTTGAACGGGCGCTCGGTGCGGAGCGCTTCGCGGCGGCGCGCTGGTGGCAGCAACGCGCCGCGATCATGCTCTGCGGACTTGTCTACTACGGTTGGGGCAAGGCGCTCGACGCCGAGGCCGGTCGCCCCGACGAACTGCGTTGGTGGTGCGACGGCGCGCTGGCAGCGCTCGACGTGCTCGAATTGTGACGCAGCGTCGCGTCCTGTCGTACAATCGAGATGGCCGCCGAGCATCAACGAAGGAGCGATCCGATGGCGTACTTTCTCGCGAAGACCGATCCGGAGACCTACTCGATCGAAGACCTCAAACGAGACGGCACCACTGAATGGGACGGCGTCCGCAATCCAACCGCGGTCAATTACATCAAAACGATGAAGCCCGGCGACACCGTGATCATCTATCACTCGCAGGGTCAGGCGGCTATCGTCGGGTTGGCGAAAGTCGTATCCGAGGCGCGTCCCGACAAGAACGACACGAAGAGCTGGGTCGCCGACTTCACGTACCTCAAGCACGCCAAGAAGCAGGTCACCCTGAAAGAGATCAAAGAGTCGCACAAGTTCGACGACTGGCTGCTCGTCCGCCAGGGTCGCCTCAGCACCATGTCCGCCCCGGACGCGTTCTGGAAGTGGCTCGAGAAACAGGGCGTGTTCTAGCGGAACGAAAACGACCTCGCCATCACAGCGAGGTCGTCTGCTCCCCCGGCGTCGCGACCGAGGCGTTCGTCCTGTCTAACTATCGACCGCACGGCTCTTGATCTGTTGCCGTCATCCGCCAATCGTCCATCGCCACGCGGTCTCCGCGACCAGCGGGTGGCGCTCATCGACCACCGACATGCCCGCACCCTCCACTCCCTGCGCCGCAAGATTGAATGCGTCCGGAGCGCACGTCTGCGGCTCAACGCACACGGCGTGACTCGGCGTGTAGATGACGGCGTGCGTGACGTTCACGGAACTCCGCATCGTCAGTTCGATATCACCCCAGCGGATCCGCAGCGGCCCGCGCGGATGCCGGTAGCACGCATCGAGCCGTCGGGCGCCGAGCGACGGATATCCGCGCAGGTCGGTCGCGTCCTTCACGCGAGGCAGCCAGCCCGTCGGGATCATGTCGGCGGTTTCGTAGATGCGATCGGCGTCGACATGCACGCGCATGCCTGCTCGGCCATCGACCCGGCGACGAAACCACGGATGCCAGCCGATCGCCGCCGGAAACCGCGCGCCAACCGCCGCTTGCACCTCCACCCGCTGCGAGATCCCATCATCGAGCAGCGTAATGTCCTGGAGCGCTCGCGCCGGAAACGGCCAGCCTGCATCGAACTCCACCGAGAGCCGGCACGTGCTCGCCGTACGCGATTCGACGGTCCACGACAGATACGCGCCGCGCCCGTGCAGCGAGTGCGCGCCGCCGTTCACCGGAACGCGATGCACGCGTCCTGCCCAGAGGAATCGACCGCCATCGATGCGCCCCGGCCACGGCGCCATGACGTAGGAGCCGCCGCTAGTCGGGTCGGCGAAATGATCGCGCGGAGACGGCGGCGTATGCAGCAGCGGCGGCCAGCCTCTCCCGTCGCGGATCGAAAGCTGATGCAGGCGACCGCCCGCCTCGGGCAGCACGACAGCGCGTGTGCGGCCGCGCGCAAGTTCGATGATCTCCACGCGCCGATGCTACGGACGAACCTGTTGGTGAGCAAATGGAGATGGCTGCCGGACTAGGATTCGAACCTAGATTCACGGCTTCAAAGGCCGCTGTCCTACCATTGAACGATCCGGCATCGTCAATGCATGGTACCCCGCTCCGATTGCCCGAAGCGAGTCCGCGATCCATAGTTCTGGGCGCGTCCGGCTGTTCCGCCGCGCTCCATCACCTGCGACATCATTTCGAGGAGAGACTTCATGCCATCATTCGCATTGCGCGTCGAGACGGTCTTCGGTGAAGGCTGCATCGCCGAACTGGGCCAGCGCGCCAAAGCCGCCGGCTACAAGCACGCCTTCGTCGTCACCGATCCCGGCATCCGTGCCGCCGGCATCCTCGACTCGATCCTCTCGTCGCTGGACGAAGCGGAAGTCGCGCACACCGTCTACGAGAACGTCACGCCGAACCCGACCATCCCCGAAGTCGACGGCGGCGTCGTCGCAATGCGCGATGCGGGTGGTGACTTCGTCATCGGCGTCGGCGGCGGCAGCGCGATCGACGCCGCGAAAGGCGTTGCGGTGACGTTCGCGATGGGCGGCGCAACGTCGAAGGAGTACCTGTTCGGCGTCGGTGCGACGCCGTTCCCCGGCAAGGTGATGCCGCTGTTCGCCATCCCGACGACCTGCGGCACCGGCTCCGAGATTTCGGCAGCCGCGGTGATCACCGATCCCGACAGCCACTACAAGCACCTGATGCTCAACTGCACGCCGAACGTCGCCATCCTCGACCCGAACCTCGTCGCGAAGATGCCCGCGCCCATCACCGCCGCAACCGGCATGGACGCACTGACCCACGCCATCGAGGCGTACGTGAACCCGGGCAACACGCCGTTCACGCGCATGTTCGCCACGCGCGCCATCCAGCAGATCAGCAGGAACCTCCGACAGGCCGTCAACGGGCCCGATCGTCCCGCGGGCCTCAAGCAGATGCTCTACGCAGCGGACATCGCAGGCCAGTCGATGGCGCAAGGCCTCGGCCAGGTGCACGGACTGTCGCACGTCGTCAGCGGCCGTCTCGGCACGCCGCACGGCGTCGCCAACGCCATTCTGCTGTCGCAGGTGCTCGAGTTCCACAAGGACTTCCTTGCCGAGACGCTGCTGGAGATTGCGCCGCTCATGGGCATCAACGCCTTCGGCATGCCGGCGAACAAGGCCGCGACCGAAGTCGTCGCTGCCGTCCGTTCGCTGCGCAGCGACATCAGCGTCACGTCCAAGCTCAGCGAAGTCGGCATGAAGGAATCGGACATCCCGCAGTTCGTCGAGGATGCCCAGAAGTCGCAGGGCATCTTCATCGCCGCACCGCGCGCCGCTACAGCCGAGGACCTCGGCGCGATCTACAAGAGCGCGCTGTAGGCTTTCAGCCCCCGGACAAAACGCAAAGGGGCCGGACACTCGTCCGGCCCTCATCTCGTCCCGGCGCAAGCAGCCGCCGCCGACACGCCGGGTACGCCCGCGAAGCCCGTTGACAGGCGCGGCCAATCGTCGGATACTAACCGTACGGTCGGAAGTTTGCCACTAGTTGGTCAGGATGCTCGCCTTGGAAGGCGAACCCTCCGGAGCCGCAACAATGACTGATTCGCCGGCCGCCCTCACCGCGCCACACGTGCTGGAATATCCGTACACGCGCAGCGTTGGCCCCATCCTCGGCCGATTCTTCGTCGGCCTGCGCGAACGCCGAATCGAGGGCATCCGCACGAAATCCGGCCGCGTCCTCGTCCCGCCTCAGGAGTACGACCCCGACACGGCAGAATCGCTCGACGCGTGGGTCACGGTTGGCGACTCGGGCGTCGTCACGACGTGGGCATGGGTGCGAGAGCCCCGCAAGCACCAGCCGCTCGATCGGCCGTTCGCTTTCGCGCTCGTGCGCCTCGATGGCGCCGACAGCGCGATGCTCCATGCCGTCGATGCCGGCGACGAATCGCGCATGTCGACCGGGATGCGCGTCCGCGCGCGCTGGCGCGACGAAACGCAGGGTGACATCCACGACATCGCCTGCTTCGAACCGGAGGCGTCGTGAGCGATCCCTTGATGGTCATCAGCACGCCGATCCGCCTCGAATACGCCTTCACGGCCGGCGAGGCACAGTCGCGCTTCCTGCGCGGCCTCGCCGAGGGCAAACTCATCGGACAGCGATGCCTCTCGTGCCGCAAGGTGTATATTCCGCCGCGCGGTTCGTGCCCTACGTGCGCCGTGCCGACCGAGGAAGCTGTGCAGGTCGCGGATCGCGGTACCGTGACGACGTTCTGCATCGTCAACATTCCGTTCCCCGGCCAGGCGATCAAACCGCCGTTCGTTGCGGCATCGGTGTTGCTGGATGGCGCCGATATCGCGATCTTCCACCTGTTGCAGGAGGTCGAAGCCGCCGACGCCCGCATGGGCATGCGCGTCGAAGCGGTGTGGGTGCCGTCCGAAGAGCTGCGCCCAAGCATGGAGAGCGTCCGCTATTTCCGCCCCACTGGCGAACCCGATGCGCCTTACGACTCCTACAAGGAGCACCTGTGATGCGCGATGTCGCCGTCGTCTCGTTCGCGCAATCGGCGTACGTGCGCAGCGATACGCAGCACAACGAGGTCGAAATCCTCATGCCCGTGATCACGGAGGCGATCGAACGCTCGGGGATCCCGCGCAAGGAGATCGGGTTTACGGTCTCAGGCAGCTGCGACTACCTCGCCGGCCAGCCGTTCGCGTTCGTCAGCGCGCTCGACGCCGTCGGCGCCTGGCCGCCGATTCGCGAATCGCACGTCGAGATGGACGGCGCGTGGGCGCTCTACGAGGCGTGGGTGCGACTCCAATGCGGCGACGTCGACTCCGCGCTGGTCTATGCGTTCGGCAAATCGTCGCTCGGCGACCTTCGCGACGTGATGACGCTCCAACTCGATCCGTACTGCGTCGCGCCGCTGTGGCCCGACAGCATCAGCGTCGCCGCCCTCCAGGCGCGTGCGATGCTCGACGCCGGCCGCTGCACGGAGCGGGACATGGCGGATATCGCCGTCCGCAGCCGCCGCGACGCGAAGTCGAACACCGCGGCGCACCTGACCGGCAGCGCCGACGCGGAAGCGCTCCTCCGAGAGCCGTACGTCGTCTCGCCACTGCGCAAGCACGACTGCCCGCCGATCTCCGACGGTGCCGCCGCGATCGTGTTGGCTGCGGGCGATCTCGCGAAACGCGTGAACAAACGGCCGGCATGGATCAGCGGCATCGATCATCGCATTGAACCGCACAGTCTCGGCGTCCGCGACCTCACGCGGTCGCCATCGACGACGCTCTCCGGCGAGCGCGCGGGAGTGGCTGATGCCCCGATCGATGTCGCCGAACTGCACGCGCCGTTCACGCACCAGGAGATCATCCTGCGTGACGCGCTTAGCCTTGGAGCCAGCGTCCGCGTCAACCCCTCGGGCGGCGCGCTGACAGCGAACGCGATGATGGTCGCCGGTCTCGCGCGTATCGGCGAAGCCGCATCGCGCATCATCGACGGCGGCGCGAACCGCGCGCTCGGGCACGCCACCTCCGGCCCGTGTTTGCAACAGAACTTGGTCTGCGTGATGGAGGCGCGAGCATGATGCGCGCCCGGCGAGCCAGTTGCCACCACCCCCCTCTCCTCTGGCCGAGGAGAGGGGGGCGCCCATCAGAGCTTCCTTGATGGCGGAACGCTGCGCCGTCATCGGCATCGGCCAGACGAAGCACGCATCGAAGCGCGCCGACGTATCGATTCCCGGACTCGTGCGAGAAGCGGCGCAACGCGCGCTCGACGATGCGGAGTTGACGTATGCCGACATCGATGCCGTCGTCATCGGCAAAGCGCCCGATATGTTCGAGGGCGTGATGATGCCCGAGCTGTATCTCGCCGACGCGCTTGGTGCCGCGCGCAAGCCGATGCTGCGCGTGCACACCGCCGGCAGCGTCGGCGGCTCGACGGCGATCGTCGCGTCGCACCTGATTGAAGCGGGCATACACGAGCGCGTCCTGACCGTCGCGTTCGAAAAACAGTCGGAGTCCGACGCGATGTGGGCGCTTGCGCCGAAGCTGCCATTCCAGCCGACGACCGTCGCGGGTGCGGGCGGTTACTTCGCGCCCCACATCCGCTCGTACATGCGCCGCTCCGGCGCGCCCGCCGATACCGGCATGCACGTCGTCGTGAAGGACCGCCTCAACGCGCTGAAGAACCCGTACGCGCACTTGCATCAAGGCGACATCACGCTGGAGTCCGTCGCCGCGTCGCCGATGCTCTGGGATCCGATCCGGTACGCCGAGACGTGCCCGTCGTCCGACGGCGCCTGCGCGATGGTGCTCGCGTCGGAGGATGCCGCCGAACGCGCGCCACGGCCTTCGGCCTGGATCCACGGCTCGGCGATGCGCAGCGAGCCGACGATGTTCTCCGGCCGGGATCAGGTGAACCCACAGGCGGGCCGCGACTGCGCCGCCGACGTGTATCGCCAAGCGAGCCTCACCAACCCGCGCAAGGAACTCGATTGCGCCGAGATCTACGTGCCCTTCAGCTGGTTCGAGCCGATGTGGATGGAGAATCTGGGCTTTGCCGAAGAGGGCGCAGGATGGAAGATGACCCTCGAAGGTGCAACAGCGATGGATGGCGACATGCCTGTGAACATGTCCGGCGGCGTGCTCTCGTCGAACCCGATCGGCGCATCCGGCATGCTCCGCTTCGCCGAGGCCGCGATGCAGGTGCGCGGCACGGCCGGCGCGCACCAGCTCGACGGCGTCCGCCGCGCTCTTGGCCACGCCTACGGCGGCGGCTCGCAGTTCTTCTCCATGTGGATCGTCGGGAAGGACAGGCCGGGCTAGTAGTAGGCGATACACGACATAACGATTGCAGTGGAAGATCTGTTCTCGAAGGCGAGTGGTGGCGTTGCAGTTTCAGTTGGCTGACCTATTCGAGAGCGTGGCGGATGCCGTGCCGGATCGCGAGGCTGTAGTCTACGGCGAGCGGCGGCTGACGTTCCGGCAGTTAGATGCGCGCGCGACGCAGCTCGCGCGCTACCTGCGCGGGCAGGGAATTGGTCCCGGAGATCACGTCGGGCTCGATCTCTACAACTGCAACGAATATCTCGAGGGGGCGCTCGCGGCGTTCAAGCTGCGCGCGTCGCCGGTGAACATCAACTTTCGCTACGTCGAGGAGGAGTTGCGTTACCTCTGCGACGATGCCGACTTGAAAGCACTGATCTTCCATCGAGAGTTCGCGCCGCGCGTCGCCGCCGTAGCGCCGCGCCTGCCGGCGATCCGGACGCTTGTGTACGTCGACGATGGTTCGGGAGCCTCGCTCGATGATGCGCCGTTGAGCGCTGTCGTTGAGTACGAATCGGCGATACGCGATCAGTCGACGGTGCGCGACTTCGCCGAGCGATCGCCGGACGACGTGTACCTGCTGTACACGGGCGGTACGACAGGCATGCCGAAGGGCGTGATGTGGCGGCACGAGGACGTGTTCTTCGCCGGCCTCCAGGGTGGCAATCCGGGCGGCCCGGACATCACATCACCGGATCAGCTCGGTGTCAACGCTGCGTCGAACCCGAACCCGACGGTGACGCTCCCGGTCGCGCCGCTGATGCACGGAAACGGCCACTGGTCGTCGTTGATCGGGTTGCACGGCGGCGGCAAAGTCGTACTGGCGCAGTCGCGCCGGATGGACGCGCACGAGATCTGGTCGCTGGTGGAGCGCGAACGTGTGAGCGTGCTGTCGATCGTTGGCGACGCGATGGCGCGGCCGATGGCGGAGGCGTTGGAGGAGAAAGCGTACGACGTCTCGTCGGTGTTCGCGTTCTCGTCGGCGGGCGCACTGTTTTCTGAGGACGTGAAGGATCGGTTGCGCTCAAAGATGACCGGCACGCTAATCATCGACGCGTTCGGTATGTCGGAGGCGGGGCATCAGGGCATGAACCTGGGCAAGAACGCCGACGGCAAACTGCGATTCTCGATCGATGGCCTGACGGCGGTGCTCGACGAAGACCTGCGACGCGTCGAGGCGGGCAGCGGTAGAGTGGGCATGCTTGCGCGCACGGGACGGCTGCCGCTGGGCTACTGGAAAGATCCCGTGAAGACGGCGCAGACGTTCGTCACCGATCCGGACGGACGGCGCTGGGTGATGGCCGGCGATATGGCGACGATCGATGGCGATGGCACCGCCGTCGTGCTCGGTCGCGGCTCGCTCTGCATCAATAGCGGCGGCGAAAAGATCTACCCAGAGGAAGTCGAGCTTGCGCTGCGCTCTCACCCGGGGGTGTACGACGCTGTCGTGGTCGGTGTACCCGACGAGCGCTGGGGCCAGCGCGTGGCGGCGGTGGTGCAGGCGCAGCCAGGCGCGCTTCTGACGCTCGACGACCTCGCTGCACACTGCGCTACGCACATCGCCCGTTACAAACTACCGCGTGAGCTGCATTTGGTCGACGCGATGCAGCGGTCGCCGGCGGGGAAGGCAGACTACAAATGGGCCAAGCAGATTGCAACAGGAGAGAGAACTTAGGGTAAGGACGCGTGAGACGCGCCCGACTGGCGGATGCGCGAAGGTCCCTGTCGTTCAGAGCGAAGCGAAGAACCTGGCTGGATCGAGCAAGAATGCGCGAGTATCACGTCTACATCATGTCGAACCGATCGCGCACGCTATACACGGGCGTCGCGGGCGATTTGTCGTTCAGAGCGAAGCGAAGAACCTGGC
>CAYWOO010000228.1:0-6441 GCA_964458665.1 uncultured Dehalococcoidia bacterium | reverse complement strand
CAGGTCATCGTTCGCGAAGACTTCTGGACCTCGACGAGCAACAAGCAGCTCAACTTCGTGCAGCACATCTACACGCTGCTCAAGATCGACGGCCGTGCGGCGGTTGTGGTGCCGGACAACGTGCTCTTCGAAGGCGGAGCGGGCGAGAAGGTGAGGCGGAACCTCTTGCAGAAGTGCCGTGTCCACACGTTACTGCGGCTGCCGACCGGTATCTGGTACTCGCCGGGCGTGAAAGCCAACGTGATCTTCTTCGAGAAGAAGGAAGGTCGCGCGGAGCCCTGGACCGACAGGCTCTGGGTCTACGACCTGCGCACCAACCTGCACTTCACGCTGAAGCAGTCGCCGATCCAGCGCAAGGACTTCGAAGAGTTCGTGGCCTGCTACAAGCCTGGGCGCATCCACGAGCGCGGCGCGACTTGGAGCGCTGACCGTCCCGAGGGTCGCTGGCGTTCCTACGACTACGAGGACCTGCTCAAGCGTGACAAGCTCAGCCTCGACCTGTTCTGGATCAAGGATAAGAGCCTTACCGACACCGACTCGCTTCCTCCGCCGGACGTATTGGCGACCGAGATCGCTGATGACCTGGAGGCCGCGTGAGCAGTTTTCGAAGATCGCGGCGCGGTTGAAGACCAAGGCATGAGGCGCGCTCTCTCTCGTCGCGACGCCCTGATCCGGCTGGGCGGCGCCGGCGCCGCGTCGTTGCTCGACGCCGGGACGATCCGCGGCGCCACAACCGACATCGTGGTGGCCGGGAGGCCGGTCGAGATCGCGGTGGCTTCGGTGAGCCCGGCGACGGTGCGCATCACCGTTAGGCCGCTCGACGGCGGCCGGGCGGTCGATGTGCCGGTCACCGGGGAGCTGGTCGAGCAGGCGATCGGAACGACGGTCGCGCGCGATCGATCGGTGCGCGGGGTGTCGCGGGTGCGGGCGGGGGACCTGGTGGTGCGCTTCAGCGACGGGCCGCCGACGCTTTACATCGAGACGAAGACGGGCGCGGTCGTGCAGCGGCTGACGCTCGACGCCAAGGACGCCGGAATGTCGTTCCTGCTCGGCCGCGGACCGCTGCTCGGACTCGGCGAAGGCGGCCCGCAGTTCGATCGCAAAGGGTCGGCCGATCCGATGATCATCGGGCAGCGCGGGTATCGGCTCGCGACGCATGGCGGGCGCGCGCCGATCCAGTGGCTGGTCGGGACGGAGGGTTGGGGGATGTTCATCCATCAGCCCTATGGGTCGCTCGTGGTGTATCCCGGCGCGAATCGCGTGTCGAGCTGGTACGAGGACGACGGGAAATCCTTCGAGCATCGTCGCGGCGACTGGATGCGCGTGCAGATCGAATGGAACGAGGCGTCGCGGCGCCTCGTGTTGCGGCTCATGCCGGGCTCGCGGATGCGGGCACCCGCGTCGCGGCGTATCGTCGTGCGCGTCGCGGGATCCTCGAAGACGTCGTCGCTCGTCTTCAGCGGCCGTCCGATCGAACTGGTCGTGGCATGAGGTTGCGCGTGACTTCGTGGCTAAGCAGGAACCCTCGCCTGGTCTTGGCGGCCCTGAGCCTCAGCGGGATGGGGGCCAGCGTCCTTGTCTGCGAAGCGTATCTCCGACGCCAAACCGGCAACCCCGACGCATCGCCTCGGGCGCCACGCTTCGTCCGGTTGCGCGAGCACCTGCCGAATCAGTCGTTGACGCGCACACCGAGCGACGAGTACCTCCAAGGCACCGACTCGCTTGTGAAAGCGCCTTATCAGCTCCGGACCGATGCGGACGGGTTCATCCTCCCCGCGAAGAGACACGCAGCGCCGGACTTCACGCTGGTCTTCCTCGGCGGTTCGACGACGGAATGCCTGTACATGCCCGAGGAGCGCCGCTTCCCGGTCCGCGCAGCGCTGTTGCTCGAAGAGCGGACGCGGTTGCGCGTGAATGCCTACAACGGCGGTGTCAGCGGCGACAACACGCTGCATCTGATCGAAGTCCTGCTGAACAAGGTCCTGCGGCTGCGACCGGATGTGGTGGTACTCGGCGAGAACATCAACGATCTGGCTACGCTGTTGCTTCTCGGCAGCTATTGGAACGACAACCCCTCTCGCGGGGCGATCGTGGTGCAGCGGCCGAGCCCGTGGCTCGCGCTCGCCACGCTGTGCGACGCGCTCGTTCCGTTGAGCTGTGCGCGCGGCCGCGAGCTCTTCGCGCGGCTCAGCGATCCGGCGCTCCAGCGACGCACGGTTCAAGACGAGTTTCGGGAGGCGCGAGGCCGCCAGCTCGACCGATGGCCGGAAATGGAGCCCGATTTCGAGGCGAGCCTGCGCACGTTCGTCACCATCTGCCGCGCCTGGGGGATCGAACCGATACTGATGACTCAGGCGAGTCGCTTCGTACCCGAACCTGATCCCGTGATCCATCGCGCCTTCGAGTACGCATATCGAGAGACCGGGATCTCTTATCCGCGCTTTCGCGAGCAGTTCCTCCGTTTCAACGACGTCGTTCGGAGCGTCGGACGGGGCGAGAATGTCGCGGTAATCGATCTCGCCGCGGAAATACCGCCGACGCGCCGGTTCCTCTACGATGCCGTCCACTACAACGTGGAGGGAGCCGAAAGGGCGGCTTCCGCGATCACGAGCTGGCTGGCCCCGGTCGTGCTCCGAAAGCGGGCGAAAACGGCGAAGGCTTCGGATTGACCATACCCGCCGCCGACGGCCGCCGCGCGGGAGCATTGCCCGGCTGGCTGCGCTAGTGCGTGGCGGCGCCGCGCCTACCCTGGTTCGCGCCCTGGGAGCCTGGGACTGCACGTTGCTCACCGTCGGCAACGTGGTGGGGTCCGCGATCTTCATCGCCGCGAGCATCGTTCCCGCCAGCCTGCCGCACGCGGGATGGGTGATCGCGGTGTGGATCGCGGGCGGCCTGCTGAGCCTCGCCGGCGCCCTCTGCTATGCGGAGCTCGGCACGATGTTCCCGCGCGCGGGCGGTCCGTACCAGTTCCTGAAGGAAGCCTACGGGCCGCTCTTTGGTTTTCTCTACGGCTGGACCTGCTTCCTGGTGATCCTGTGCGGGGCGATTGCCTACCTGGCTGTCGCTTCGGCGGAGATGCTCGGCAGGTACATCCCTGTCTTCTTGAGAGCGCACCAGGTGTTCTCGGTGCAGGTTGCGGGAAGCGTTCTCTCGATCAACGGCAATCAGTTGGGGGCGACGCTGCTGATCCTGCTGCTGACCGCGGTCAACTACGTCGGCCTCCGGCCCGGGGTCGCGATCCAGAACATCAGCACCGTGGCGAAGTTCGCGGCGCTGGTGGCGCTGATCGTGCTCGGCTTGAACGCGACGCCGCTCGAATCGCCGAACTGGACCGCGCCGCTGGCGACGTCGCAACTGTTGTCGGGGCTCGGCGTCGCGATGATCGCGGTCTTCTGGGCCTACGACGGCTGGTACTGCCTGACCTTCTGTGGCGCCGAGGTCCGCGAGCCGCAGCGCAGCCTGCCGCGCGGTCTCTTGACCGGGACGGCCACGGTGATGGCGCTCTACGTGCTGCTCAACCTGGTGTATCTTCGAGCGCTGCCCTTGAAGGCGCTCGGTGAAGCGCACGGCATCGCCGATGCGGCCGCGGGCGCGCTGCTCGGCAGCGTGGGCGCGCCGCTCGTTTCAGCGGGCATTCTGGCGTCGGTGCTGGGCGCGCTCGCCACCAGCATTCTCGGCAATGCGCGCGTCTACCTTCCGATGGCGCAGGACGGGTTGTTCTTCTCCGCGCTGGCGCGCATCCATCCCAAGTATCGAACGCCCACAGCGTGTCTCGTGGCGCAGGCTCTCTGGTCTATCGCGCTGGCATGCACCGGCCGCTACGAACAGATCGGCACCTACGTCACGTTCGGCGTGTTCCTCTTCCATGCCGCGACCGGCGCGGCCGTCGTCGTGTTGCGGCGCCGGCGGCCGGACGCGCCGCGTCCCTATCGGACCTGGGGCTATCCGTGGACGCCCGCCGTCTTCGTGCTGACGTCGCTCGTGTTCGTGTTGAGCACGTTGTTCGAGCGGCCGCTCGAGTCGCTCTGGGGTCTCGGGCTGGTCGCGCTCGGCCTGCCGGTCTACGCCTGGTGGAGCCGGCGCCAACGCGGTGCCACTGCATGATCGGCGAGACGATCGCCCACTACCGCGTGACCGGTCTTCTGGGCGCCGGGTCGATGGGCGAGGTCTACCTGGCCGAGGACCTGAGACTGCATCGGCTGGTCGCGCTCAAGATGTTGCCGGCCGGTGCGGCAGCTGATGCGGCGGCCTCGGCGCGGCTGGTGCGGGAGGCGCGCGTGGCCTCTTCGCTCAGCCACCCGAGCATCGCGGTCATCTACGAGATCGGCGAGGCCGAGCGCGCGGGCGCCACGCATCACTTCATTGCGATGGAGTACGTGGCGGGACAGACGCTGGCCGCGGTCGCGCTGTCGCGCCGGCTCGAGCTGGGCGAGATCCTCGACCTGGTGAGCCAGGTGGCCGAGGCGCTCGCCGAGGCCCACGAGCGCGGCATCGTCCATCGCGACGTGAAGCCGGGCAACGTGATGGTCAGCTCGCGAGGCCGCGTCAAAGTCCTCGACTTCGGCCTCGCCAAGTACGCGCCCCCGGGGGACCAGCAGACCGGAACCTGGAGCGGCAAGCACCGCCTCGTCGAAGAGCCCGGAGCGGTGATGGGAACCATCGCCTATATGTCCCCCGAGCAGGCCCGGGGCCGGCCGCTGGACGCGCGCAGCGACGTCTTCTCGCTCGGCGTGGTGCTCTACGAGCTCTTGGCCAGCCGCCGGCCGTTCGCCGGCGACAACGCGATCGAGCTGATCGACGCGATCCTGCGCGAGCCGCCGCCAGCGCTGCTCCGCGAGACCGCGCCGATCGCGCCCGAGCTCGAGCGCCTCGTCTCGCGCATGCTGGAGAAGGATCGCGAGCGCCGGCCTCCCGACATGCGCGCCGTCTGCCGCGACCTCCAGGGTTTCCTCGCGGGCCAGGCCCCGCCGGCCGCGCCGCCGGCCGCGGCCCCGAGCTTGGCGGTGACGAGCTTCGACAACATCACCCGCAACAGCGAGGACGACTGGCTGGGGACCGGAATCGCGGAAACGGTCACGACCGGGCTGTCGAGCCTGCCCGGCCTCTCCGTGTTGTCGCGCGAGCGCGTGGTCGAAGTGGTGCGCAAGCTCGGCAGCGCGCTCGGCGGCCAAGAGGCGCTGGCCGCCCGCGTTGGCCGCGAGCTGGGAGCGCAACTGGTGGTGAGCGGCGGCTACCAGCGCCTCGGCGAGCAGGTGCGCGTGACGGCGCGGGTGGCGGACGTGGCCTCGGGCGTCGTCAGCCAGACGTTGAAGCTCGACGGAGACATGTCCAGGATCTTCGAGCTGCAGGACCGCCTGGTCGGCGAGCTGTCGGCGGGCCTGCGGTTGCGCTTGCCTGCGACCAGCCGTGGCCTCGAGGAGACCCAGTCCGTCGAGGCCTACGAGGCCCTGTCGAAAGGCCTGATCAACCTGCGCACCGAGAGCCTCGAGGCCCTGGACCGCGCGATCCTGTTCTTCGAACGTGCCGTGGCGCTCGATCCGCTCTACGCGCGGGCGCACTTCCAGGTCGGCGTCGTCTACGACTTGAAGGCCGAGGCGCTCAGTATGCCGGACCTGCACCAGCGCAGTCTGGACAGCCTGGATCGCGCCTTGGCGCTCCGGCCCAGCTTCGCCGATGCCTGGCGAGTGCGAGCGTCCGTGCTGCTGTCGCTGGGGCGCGAAGACGAGGCTGTCGTTTCGGTGGAACGCGCGCTAGCGCTCCAGCCGGGCGATGCGTCGGCTTACGCGTCGCTGGGTCGAGTTCACTTCATCGGCCGCGCCGATTTCGCGCTCGCGGCCGAGTGCTTCGAAAAGGCGCGCGCGCAGAACCCGCAGGCCGGTTGGGCCGCGCTCCAGCTCTCGCACTGCGCCGCGCTGCTCGGCGACTTTCCGCGCGCCGAGGCCGCGGCGTGGCGGGCGATCGTCCTCCAGGAGGAGTTCCTTTCCGGGACCCAGGGCCTGTGGATCGTCGGGGCGTACGTGCGTCTCGGCCACTGCTTCGCGCTCCAGGGGCGACACGTCGAGGCGCTGCATCAGTTCGATCGCGAGCTGGAGTTCACCCGGCGCGTGGATCACGCGCTGCGCGGCCGTATCTTCATCGAGCTGCAGCAGCGGATCGGCGAGGCCCGGTTGCGCTCGGGCGACGCCGAGGGAGGGCGCGCCGCGTTGGACTTGGCGCTCGAGGCCTTCGAGCGACGCGTGCGCACCGGCGCCGAAGATCCGGCCACGCGCTACTACGCGGCGTGCGCCTATGCGCTGCGAGGCGATGCGGAGGCAGCGCTCGCGTCGCTGGAGAAGGCCGCCGCTGTCCGCCGGCGCCTCACCATCGCGCGGGCCCGGCAAGAGCCGGCCCTCGAATCCTTGCGGGGTCTGGAGCGCTTCCGAACCTTGGTTGCCGAGTGAA
>CAYWOO010000227.1:0-10156 GCA_964458665.1 uncultured Dehalococcoidia bacterium | reverse complement strand
GCCGAGGAACGGCGGCCTGCCGGTCACCATCTCGTAGAGCATCGCGCCGAGCGCGTAGAGGTCGGCTTGCGGCGTCACCTCGCCGCCAAGCGCCTGCTCGGGCGGCATGTAGGCGACGGTGCCGATCATCATCCCGTGCTGCGTCAGCCGCGAGCGGTCCAGCGAGACTGCGAGGCCGAAGTCGCCGATCTGCGCGACGTCCGCCTCGGCGAGCCAGATGTTCCCCGGCTTGAGGTCGCGGTGGATCACGCCCTGCCCGTGCGCGAACTCCAGTGCACGGCAGACGTCGCAACCGATCGCCAGCGTCTGCTCCAGCGGCAGGGCGCCATCGCCAAGAGCCGCGTCGACGGCGCCGCGCTGCATCAGCTCCATCACAAAGTACGGCGCGCTCTGTCCGTCTGTGCCGCTCTCGTCGCCGGTGTCGAAGATGGTGATGATGTTGGGGTGCGCGCCGAGCCGCGCCATCGACTGCGCCTCGCGCAGCGTGCGCTCACGGCCGGTGGCGTCGAGCCCGTCGGTCTTGATCAGCGCGAAGGCGACGTCGCGGTCGAGCTTCGTGTCGTGCGCAAGGTAGACGCGCTTCTTCGCGCCTTCGCCGAGGAAGGACTGCACGGTATAACGGCCGCCGGCGAATGACCTGGGGAGGGGTACCGGCTGAGACGCCGGAGGTACGACGTCGGAAGAGTCCACTAACGTCGTAGTAGATGGCTGCGGCGCTTGCGGCGTTTCGGCCGCATCAGCCATCGCCAGGAACACCTTCGCGTCTTGATTCTCCGCGTCGGCCGCGAGGACGCTGCGCGCAAATTCGCGAACGCGCGCCCAATCCTTTGTCCCGACCGCGGCTTCCGCGTCGTCGAGGAGGCGATCAATCTGGCGCTGGACGCGTTCGCTCGGCATAGCTCCCCTGCAGATGCGTGTGTTCACAGATGATCCGTGAACGAAGGTGAGAGATCAATTGACGCGCCGATGTCTGTGGACGATCGCAGCGAAGGCTCTTCCTTGAGTGGGCACGGGCGACACCGCTCGAACCGGCGACCTTGACAAGTCAGTAGTCACCTCCATACTCTCATCCCACATATGGTCAAGTGCCGGTGAGGGGTTGTTGCGGTGGCACGGGTGACGCCCACACGCGGCGCGTGTATCGTCAAGGGTCTGCGCGATCGACGCCCGCAGCCTCCCCGGTGGCTAGATGCGGCCGCGATAGAAAACAGCGATTCTACAAAACAAGCACACTCCCAGATTCAAAACGCGCGACATAACGAAGACTAATCGCACAATCCGTCCCTCTCCCACTAAGGGGAGAGGGTGGCCTAAAGGGCCGGGTGAGGGCTCCACATCCTGCGCTTGACCACACGGAGCGACAGGCAGATAATGCCGATCTACCTCATCGGCCCTCCGCCGCACGGCGGAATCCGGCGAGGTTCGTGCAGCACGTGGATGCGAACACCTGCGGGCGCCGAGAAGCGTCCGGGCACGGCTCCTATCCTCACGCTGCACGCGGCACGCTCTGATGCAGAAGGAGGCCGCCATGGCAGAAGCCCCAGCCGCCGAAAAGACCCAGCGCCCCATCGTCCCGTTCCTCAAGCTCCCCGCCTCGGGTAACCCGTACTTGCAGGGGAGCCGCTGCAAGAAGTGCGGCGCCACCTACCTCGGTGCGCGCATGGCCTGCAGCAAGTGCTTCTCGACCGACGCGATGGACGACGTCCAGCTCAGCGACAAGGGCGAGCTGCACGTCTTCTCGATCGTCCATCAGTCGGCGCCGGGCGTGCCGACGCCGTACATCGCGGCGATCGTCGACCTGCCCGAAGGCGTCAGCGTGCGCTGCAACATCCAGGGCGTCGAGCCGGACCCGAAGAACCTAAAGTTCGGTATGCCCGTGCAGATGGTCACCGAGAAGATCCGCACCGATCGCGAAGGCAACGACGTCATCGCATTCAGCTTCAAGCCGATCTAGCGCCGGCGCCACCAACCGAAGGGGGCGGCCCGTGCGGCCGCCCGCGTACAGCGCCGGAATGCCGGCTCACCGTAGGGACAGGTCTGCAGACCTGTCCGCGCGAATAAGGAGAGGAACACCATGCGAGACGTAGCCATCATCGGCGTCGGAATGATCAAGTTCGGACGTTACCCGGAGAAGACCGTGCCAGAGCTGGGCGCGCAGGCCGCGCACCTGGCGCTGAAGGACGCCGGCGTCGACATGAAGGACATCGAGCTGGTCGCCAGCGGCAACCTCTATCAGTCGAACGCCATGGTCGGCCAGCGCATCATGCAGATCATCGGCCAGACCGGCGTGCCCGTGATCAACGTCGCGAACGCGTGCGCGACCGGCTCGACAGCGTTCCGCGAGGCGTACATGTCCGTCGCGTCCGGCGCCTATGACATGACGATGGCCATCGGCTCCGAGCAGATGGGAAAGATGGGCCTGCTGGGCGGCGGCGGCGCCGGCGGCGACCCGGCGTACAGCACCGAGGGCGTGCTGGGCTCCGGCCTCATGCCGGCCGTCTTCGGCATGGCCGGCGTCGAGCACATGCGCAAGTACGGCTCCACGCAGGAGCACTTCGCGAAGGTCTCCGTGAAGAACCACAAGCACTCCATGCACAACCCGTACTCGCAGTACCAGACCGAAGTCGGACTCGAGGAAGTGCTGAACGCACGCGTCGTCTCGTGGCCGAACACGCTGTACATGTGCTGCCCGACGGGCGATGGAGCCGCTGCGGCGGTTCTCTGCTCGATGGAGAAGGCGCGCCAGTACACGACGAAGCCGATTCGCGTCGCAGCTTCGGTGCTGACGTCCGACCCGTGGCCGCAGCGCGACCTGATCATGCCCGACATCAACACGCTCACGCGTAACGCAGCGAAGGAAGCGTACGAGAAGGCGGGCATCGGCCCCGGCGACCTCGACCTCATCGAGCTGCACGACTGCTTCGCCACGGCGGAGCTGCTGCACTACGAAAACCTCGGCATCTGCGGCGAAGGCGAGGCCGGCCGCATGATCGATGAAGGCGCGACGAGCGTCGGCGGCAAGATCCCCGTCAACGCCAGCGGCGGCCTGCTCTCCAAGGGGCACCCGCTCGGCGCGACGGGCGTCGCCAACGTCTGCGAAGTCGTCTGGCACCTGCGCGGCGAAGCGGGCAACCGCCAGGTCGAAGGCGCCAAGGTCGGCATGGCGCACGTCATCGGCCTCGGCTCCGCCTGCACCCTGCAGGTGCTGGAGAAGGTGTAGGGCGGGAGTTCGTAGTTCACAGTTCGTTAGTGAGGGTCGCCTTCTGGGTGGCCCTTACTGATGTAACAGGGACGCACAGTAATGTCAGTCGAAGAAAACAAAACGCTTGTCCGACTGGTGTTCGAGAATGTCATCAACCTGCGAGACTGGGGCCTCGCGGACAAGATCGTGGCGAGCTCGTACTTCGATCACTTGGCACCGCCGAATCGCGCCCACGGCCCAGCGAGCATCAAGGATTTCGCACGGCTGCAGCGAGAGCGGTATCCCGATACGCACATCACAGTAGAGGACATCATCGGTGAGGACGATCGGGTGGCGGCACGCATACGGATGACTGGGACGTCAGTTCGCAGCGGTGCCCCCGTTGAGTTCCGCGGCACAGTGTGGTGGCGCTGCGCCGACGGCATGATCATTGAGCGATGGGGCGCAGTGTTCGCGCGAACCGAGACGATCTAGCGCCGTTCCTGCACCGCAGCTGCAGTCGCGTTCGTGCGTTCGACGCTTGCTCACCTAAATCGCGAGCAAACTAGTCGTCGCTTGTGCCTCTGTGGTGAAGAATCGGCCTACGCGCCCAACTCGAATCGGCGCCACGCCGCGCTCGCCGACGACGTGTTCTCGATCAGGCAGATGTTCGTGATGGGCATCGCCCACTCGTAGGTGCGGCGGTTCAGCAGCTGGAGGGCCTGCGGCAGCACGTCTTCCGTCAGATCGCCGATGGCGAGCGTAATGTGCGGCACCCACGTTGTGGCGGCGTATACCGGCTTCGGCGCCGTCGCGATCGGCGTGGCAGCATCCCACACACGCTGGTGTATCGCACGCAACTCCGGCGACGGCGAGACGTGCAGGTACAGCACGGTCTCGTCGCCGCGGAAGACGCCGAGGCCGTGCGTGGCGATCGCGAACGGGCGCATTGTGCGCGCGACGGCGCTCAGCACGTCGCCGATGGCGCTGGCGCCGTACGCGTCGGCGACGTGATACGTGACGTGCGGCCGCGTGCTGCCGATCACGCCTTGGAGGCCGAAGACGGCCTTCAGTTCTCCCCAGATGTTCTCGACCATCTCGCGGTGCGGGTCGTCGAGCGCGGATACGATCGCCTGCATCGGGGCAGTATAGGGGGCGCTCTTGCCGGGGAACACCTGTTCTGATAGGATCGCGTCCTATGTCGTTCTCGGAAGCCGCCACGTACACGCTGATACGCGATCTGCCGCCGACCGATCGCCCGCGCGAGCGGCTGCGCGACGCCGGGGCACAGGCGCTCGCGAACGCCGAGCTGTTGGCGATCCTGCTGCGCGTCGGCTCGTCGAAGGAGAGCGCACTCACGCAGGCGACGAGGCTGCTGTCGCACTTCGAGGGGCTGCCGGGGCTGTGGCGCGCTTCGTTCACGGAGATGTGCAACGAGAAAGGGCTGGGCGAAGCGAAGACGGCGCAGATCAAGGCGGCGCTGGAGCTGGGGATGCGGCTGGCATCCGCAACGGCCTTTGCGCGCCGGATTATCCGGTCGCCGGAGGAGCTGGCCGAACTGCTGCTGGCCGAGATGTCGCTGCTGGACCAGGAGCATGTGCGCGTGGCGCTGCTCGATGCGCGGCAGCGCGTAATGAGCATCCCCACCGTCTACATCGGCAGCCCGCACACAACGCAGATCCGCGTCGCGGACCTGTTCTCCGATGCGATCCGCGACAAGGCGTCGTCGATCGTGCTGCTGCACAACCATCCATCCGGCGACCCGGTGCCGTCATCGGCCGACGGCATGATGACGCGCCAGGTCTACGACGCCGGCCGCCTGATGGACATCGATCTGCTCGATCATCTCGTCATCGGCGGCGGGCGCTACGTGAGCATGAAGGCGATGGGGCTGGGCTTTCCGAAGGCGGGAGCTGCGCAGTGACGCCGCGGATCCGCCTTGTCGCACTGGATCTCGATGGCACGCTGCTGAATCGCGGCAACGCCGTAAGCGACGGCAATGCCTCGGCCGTGCGCGAGGCCGTGGCAGCCGGCGTCCACATCGTCATCGCAACATCGCGCTGGTACCTGCTGGCGAAGCGCACGGCCGACCTGCTCGGTGTCACGTCGCCGATCATTTGTCACAACGGCGCGATGATCCGCAGCCCGATCGACGATGCGCGCCTGCTGCAGCTCGATGTGCCGGCGGCCGCCGCGATCGAGATCGCCGCGATTGCGGATGAGGGGCAGTACGAGTCGATGGCGACGGTCGATGACACGACGCACCTGCTGACGCGCCGGCCGAACGTCGATCCGGCGCGGCTGCCGCTGGGCATGGTGCGCACGCAGCGGCTCTCCGATCACGTCGCGGGCGGCGTCGAGGCATTTCTCTTCTTCGGGCAGGATGCGTGCGATGGCTTGCGCGGACGCGTCGGCGATCGCTACGACGGCGTGCTGAACCTTGCCTACGGCTACAGCGAGACGTTTCCGCCGTACCTGAACATCGTGCACGCCGCCGCCGACAAGGGCCTCGCGCTGCAACTCGTGTGCGAGCACGTCGGTGTGCCGATCCAGCAGGCGCTGGCGATCGGGGACGCCGCGCCGGACCTGCAGATGATGCGCGTCGCCGGCATCGGCATGGCGATGGGCAACGCCCCGGACGACGTGAAGGCGCAGGCGGATGTTGTCGGCCCCAGCAACGTCGACGACGGCGTCGCCTGGGCGATCCGCGAGTACGCGTTGTAGGTTCGGTCGTCGGTCGTCGGTCGTCGGGTAGCGGGGAATATCGCGCCAAAACGATCGGACCGAGGCCGTAGGGACGAAGCTTTAGCTCCGTCCGAATGGTGGGGACGGACCCGAAGGTGCGTCCTTACGGCATCAGATGCGCTTAGCTCGCACGCCACGAGAGCTCGTGACTTGCCCGAACCCGGAATCGTACAACCAGATACCCCACACGATGCCAACGTGGGGACGAACCTGAAGGTGCGTCCCTACGGCATCAGATGCGCTTAGCTCGCAGGGCACGCGACTTCGTGACTTGCCCGAACCGGGCGGACAGGTCTAAAGACCTGTCCTTACGGGAGTACGGGGCCATTAGATTCACGCGGCGATGCCGATGCTCCAACCAGGGGGTACAGGCGCTTTGCGTACGTTCGTGCTTGGGATGGCGTTGTTCGGGCTGCTTGCTGGCGGTGTCATCGGCGGCTGGGTGGCGATGAACCGCTTTGCCGTCGGCTCCGTCGGCACCCCCGCACACGCGGGATCGCTTACGAACGGCCACCCCGAAGACTGCACGAATATCAACTTTCCCGTGAAGGCGCGCGCGGTCGCGTCGCGCACGGTGATGCTGGAGGAGAACCAGATCCTCCGCGGCACGTACGAGGTCAACGGCGGCTTCGGCAGGGTGGATGTCATCATGCGCATCATGACACCGCAGCACCTGTTGCTGCTTCGCGCGCCGCGCGCAGAGAACTACGACTTCATGTTTCCCGTCACGATCCCCGGCCAGTACGAGTTCGTGTTCGACAACCGCTACTCGATGTTCACGTCGAAGGCGGTGGGGTTGTTCTACTGCATCGACAAGGGCAGGCGGCCGGGCGGCTAGCTGTTGGAGGTTGGAGGTTGGAGGCGGGAAGCGGGAAGCGAGAAGCGGGAACTCGCGCTCGCCGACAGGAACAACACCTCCGTGCCAGGCGAACGGAGCGGACAGGTCTGAAGACCTGTCCCTACGGAGTGCACAAATCTCCGGGCTCACGGTGTCCGCCAATGAATCCCATCGACGGCAGCCTGCCAACATCCCTCTCCCCCCTTGTACAGACCGGGGACATACTGGACGGACGTACACCCCTGAGGGAGAGGGACAGGCGCGCAGCGCCAGGGTGAGGGTTCCGACCCCCTCGGGTGACGCCCGAGAGTATGGTCGCGCCCGCAACGCGGCTACCATATGGGTCCGCCGCAGGCATGCGACCGCGGAACGCAAACCCATCGGCGGCCTCCCCGCTTGAAAGACACAAAACTGCAATTCGATGTCGTCTATCGCAACCACGGTCAACCATAGAAATTCACCGCAGGCGACACCGCAAACAGGTGCGCAACACAAGCCAAGCAGCGCAGCGGGAGGCTGAGAGGCGCCTGGCGCACGTCTCCCTAAAAACCTCAGTGCCCCGGTGGTGAACCGCCCCGCTAGATCGTGATCGTCTTGAGGTCGTCGGCGATCATGATGCCGGCGTCGAGGATGGATTGTGGCGCTTCGCCGGCGCCGATGTGCGTGAGGATGATCTTCGTCTCGGGGCTGATCGCCGCTTTCAGCCGCAGCACATCGTTCGGCGTCATGTGGATCATGCCGCACGTCTCGGTCCAGCACGAGCACTCCGAAACGAGCACGTCCGCGCCCTCCACAAGGTGCAACAGCGCGTCGCAGTACGACGTGTCGCCCGTGTAGGCGATGGTGTGGCCGTCGATCGTCACGCGGTAGGAGAACGACTCCAGGTCCGGCACGTGCTGGACCCGGTAGGGGGTGTACGAGACGTCGCCGATGTGGCCTTCCCGCCCGTTCTTCGCCTCGACAAATGTCAGATGGTACCCGCGATGCTTCTTGCGAAATACGTTGGCGAATGCGAGCTTCGTCGAGGCCTCGACGCGATGCTCGATGCCAGGCGGGCCGACGATCGTCAGGTCCTTCGTGCGCGGTTCCTTCTCCGCGAACTCCAATAGCGCGAACGGCAGACCGAAGTAGTGGTCGCCGTGAAAGTGGCTGATGAAGATCACTTCGATGTCACGCGGGTCGATGTTCAGCTTGTGGAGGTGCGGCATCAGCGTCGGCGGCGCGTCGAACAGGTATTTGCCATTCGCGATGAACGAACTCCAGTAGCGCGTTGGGGCGAAGGCGTTGCCGGTGCCGAGGAACGTGAGATCAAGCGTCATGCGCGCCTGTCTCCGTGCTCCCGCAGCGGCCGATGCTGTCCTGCGGAACAGCACGTCATGCTGCGACGTACTCGCGGTGGCAGCCGTCCAGAAACGACCAGAGCGCGTCGGCGCATTCGCGGGCGGTTGCCAGCACGGCTGCTCGTGACGCTTCATCGTTGACGTGACGGCGCACCATGCCGGCTCCCACCTCCGAGTGGATCTCGTCGGCGCCGATGTGCACTTCGAAGAACTGCAGCGCCCGCTCCGTATCGACGCCGTAAAACTGCTTCAGGCCGGCGATTTTTGTCTTCGCCACTTCCGGCACTTGCGACTCATACACATAGAGCGCCGCACACGCCTCGGCGAACGAGCGGCGCATCGTGGCGTCGCGGAACGTTGCGACGAGCTGGTCCGTCTCGGGCAGCGGCTGCGCGGCCTCGATGCCGTCGCGGGTGGCTCCGACGCCCTCGGCGAAGCGCAGCCAGAGCTCGGGATGATTCTCGTCGCCACGCTCTTCTTCGATGAGGTTCTCCAGCAGTTCCTGGCGCTCGCCCTGGTCCGGGCAGATCGCGTGCGCGGCGCTCACGTACTGGGGAAACGCCAGCACATGCGGGTAGTACTGCGACGCGTAGCCGCGCAGGTGGTCGAGCGTCAGTTCGCCGTTCTGCCAGGCCTGATAGAACGGGTGCTTCAGCAAGCTGCGCTCGTCCGTGATGAGCCGGATCTCGTCGATGATATCGGCGGTAGCGACCATGAATGCGCTCCTGACGGGCTGGGGCCGGCGGCGCGGCCGGGGTGGATTCGGAGATTTATAGCATGCTGGTGGGTTGGTCGCTGGTGCCGGGGAACGTAGAAACGCAATTCGTAGGGACGCAGCTTTAGCTCCGTCCCCACCGTTCGGACGGAGCTGCGTCCCTACGGGCTCACTTCGATCACCGATCGTCCCGCTGCCCGCTTCGCGCGTCGCATTCCACCGCAGGAACGAACAGGGGCTCGCCAATCCGGCGAGCCCCTGTTCGTTACGAATCTGTCCTCCTGCCTAGCAGGGTGTGCTCGTAGCGGTGGCTGGAGTGTTCGTGCTCGTCGCGGCAGGGGTGATGGTACCTGTCGCGGTGACCGTCGGCGTCACCGTGGTGGTCGCCGTGGCGGAGCTGGTCGTCGTCGCAGTCGCCGTGCCCGTGGCGCTGGCCGTGGTTGTTGCGGTGCAGACGCCGATGGAGTTGCTCAGCGCGGATTTCGGCGCCACGGGTGCGGCGCTGGCGCTACCGTCGAGCCCATCGACCCAGATGTCGACGCTGTCCGCCGTGCCGTCAGCGGGCACCGTGATCGTGACGCTGAACGTTTGCGTCGCGTTCTGGGCGGCATCGCCCAGCGAGTCCGTGCCCGTGATCAGCACGGCGTCGCTTGAATCGCGCACGACGACGCAGACGCCGGGCGCGACCAGCGTGTCGCTGTCGTTGTTCTTGACCTTCCCCTTCACCACCAGCGACGTGCCGGTGCGCTGCACCGTGATGTTGCTGATGCTGATATCGCCCGCCGCAACCGTGCCGACCTTGAAGACAGAGTCGAACGTGATGCGCGCGAGGCCCACCGACGTCTGCGCGGCGGCCAGCGTGCTGGTGGCCGAGAAGAAGTCCGTCTTGCCGTCCTGCACCGAGCGCAGGCAACCCGGGACGGTCGTCGTCTCGACGACGTTGTTGCCGCTGTCCAGGAAGGCGATGGCGAAGTTGTGCTGGAGGATGTTCACGCCGGAGTTGTTATCGAGCTGGCCGGCGAACGTCTTGTGGGTGCCGTCGGTATTGACCAGCGAGATGTGGGTGATTGTGCAGGTGCCCGCGAATGCGGCCATCCCGGCAACGGCGAAGACGGCGGCGGCTATCAGTTTTTTCAGATGCAAAACGTGCTGGTCTCCTTGTGTATATGCCGGGACGCGCAGTCTGGCGTCCCGCTGAGTGCTGGCCGCGGGGGGGGGGCCGGGAGTAGAACTCCGGACGCCACCCGCGGGGTAACCCGTAGATGTTTCGGTCCCGTAACAGCGAGCGCGCGGCGCGACGGGTGCGGCGGGGCGCGCGATCATCCGGCGGCTTGTGC
>CAYWOO010000226.1:0-2909 GCA_964458665.1 uncultured Dehalococcoidia bacterium | reverse complement strand
CGCCTGATGGTTCACTCGAACTGTCAGGCGTTTTTTTTGTCGCTTGTGGCGGGCGCGGGACCGTGGCAGAATCTTCGCAAAGCCGATTCGATTCTCTGTTCAGTGAGTCGTGTGCGTGCATCGAAAAAGTGGGTGGAGAATTCAGAACGATTGCCGACTGCCTTCAACCCGGAGGGTTTTCAGCAATTAGCCGGGGGTTGAGCGCAGCGATACCCCCGGTTTGGAAGTTTCTTTGTGCGATTGCATCCCAGCGGGATGCCAGCGAATCTGGCTGCGACCCCGCTGGGGTCGAATCAATCCCGGTTTCTCGTACCGGGGGCGTCGCTTCGCTCAGCCCCCGGCTAATTGCTGCCAAGCCTCCGGCTTGAAGTCCTGTCGTCCTTAACAGTCGCGTCCTTCGTTACTCACTTTTTCGATGCACGCACGTGAGTCGATAGCCCGTTATTTGCGCACCAAGGCGTAGCTGAATTCGCCAGAATTCAGAGCGGCGGTCGACGTTGTGGCTGAATTCTGGCGAATTCAGCTACGATAGTGTGTCACTGATTCGTGAGGAGCGTGCGCAATTCAGGTTAGAAAGTTGGCTATCGGACGGATTGGCAATCCGTCCGACAAGTTCTTCAGCCCTCGCGCTGACGAACGTGTTTGGCAAGGAGTGAATCATGTCTCGTGTCTTTCCCGGCATGGATCCGTTTCTGGAGATGCCACCATTCTGGAGCGATTTCGCGCCCAAGCTGCTGACCGCCATCAGCAATCAGTTGCTCGCGAAACTGCTTCCCAAATACGACGTCCGCATGGAAGAATACCTGCTGCTGACAAGCGACGAAGTCCGGCTGCATCGCGTGCAGCCGGACATCACGATCAGCTCGTCGGACTGGGTGCCGAGCGGCACAGTGGACGCCGCGGTCGCGGTCGCCGAGCCGACGACAGCGGAAATGGAATATCCTGACTTGGAGCCGTTGGGCCAGCGACACCTGAACATCATCCACCGCCCCACGGAACGAGTCGTCACGGTCATGGAACTTCTTTCGCCGTCCAACAAGACTTCGGGAGAAGGAGGTCTCGACAACTACTTACAGAAACCCAGCGAGTTCTTGGCCAGCCACACGCATCTCATCGAGATTGACCTGCTGCGTGGCGGTCAGCGCTTGCCGATGGCGAGCCCATTGCCGGCCGGCGACTATTTCGTTTTTGTCGGACGTGTCGGCCGCAAGCCGCGCTGCCAAGTCATCGCTTGGCCGCTCCGCGCCAAGTTGCCTCCTGTGCCGATTCCGTTACTGCCGGAGGATCCCGAAGCAACATTGGATTTCGATGCCGCGTTTGCCGCCGCCTACGAACCGTCGCTGTACAGCCGCCGCTTGCCGTACCATGAACCGTTACTGCCGCCATTGAACGACGCCGCTTCCGCTTGGGCGCGCGAGCGGCTGGAAGTTGCTGGGATGATGCTGCAAAAAGTCCGAACGTCGCCTGAATGACCCGCTCAGCCCGTACTGCGCACGCTCCTCACGAATCGGTGACACCCGGTCGTAGCTGAATTCGCAAGAATTCAGCCACAACTGCCATCGACGCTCTGAATTCTTGCGAATTCAGCTACCAATTGGTGCGCAATCCCGGTCATACGCCCCCTTATGCCCGCAAGACTTCGGCGTACACTTCGCGGATGCGGCGCGTCATGGTTTGGTGGCGGAACTGCTCGGTAAAGCGTTCGCGGCCGGCGCGGCCGAAGGTCTGACGCAACGAGGCGTCGGCCACGAGAATGCTCAACGCTTCCGCGAGTTCGTCCACCGACTGCGGCGGTAGCAAGTAACCGGTCTCGCCCGAGATGACCACTTCGCGAGCACCGTCCACGTCGTAGCTGACCACAGGCTTGCCAGCGATCAAGCCTTGCGGCAAGACGCGAGCAAGACCTTCCCACAGGCTGGTGTGGACCACGATGTCCATCGCGTGGATCAATTCCGGAACTCGATGCGGCGGCACGAGGCCCGTAAAAATAAACTGATTTCGCAAACCAAGCTCGTCGATCCACCGCTGAAACTGTTCGCGGAGCAAGCCGTCGCCGACGAACAGGAACTTGACGTTCGGATGTTTCGCAACAATCGCCGGTGCGGCGGCGATCACGAACTCGTGACCCTTCAGATGAAACAGCCGAGCGATCTTGCCGATGACGACGTCGTTGCACGACAAACCCAATTCCGCGCGAACGACTTCGCGTGGACGGGGCGGTTCGAGGAACGTCTCGACTTCCATCCCGCTGTAAATCGTCACGAACTTTTCACGCGGAGCGATTCCCGCCTCGACGTACTGCTCGGTCATCGCGTCGCAGACGCTGATGATCTTGTCGCAGCGTCGAGCGGCCCACTTCTCGGCCAGCCGGTACAGTTCGTACGCCAGCGGATTCTGGCCGTAATGAAACGACGCTCCGTGAATCGTATGCACCGCGGGAATGCCGAGCTTGGTGGCCGCCGCTCGGCCGAGGATGCCGGCCTTTGAACTGTGCGTGTGGATGACTTCCGGCTTCAAATCACGCAGCATCGCGATCAACTCGCGAGACGCTCGCCAGTCTTGCCACGGTCGGATCGAGCGATGCAGTTCCGGAAGCACGCGAAAGTCGAAACCACCGCGCCGCGCCCGCTCCTCCAAGCTTCCTTCCGGACCCAGGCCCGGCCCAGAAATCAACGTCACCTGGTCGTTGTAGTCGCGATGCTGATCCTCGACCGTCAGCAACGTGTTTTCCTGCGCTCCGCCGATGATCAGCCTTGTGATGAAGTGGACGACGCGCATGGTTTGATGATTGGCTTTATCCGAAACATGCGCGCCGTGCGTGCAATCGGTCCCCTCTCCCCCGCTGCGGGGGAGAGGGTTAGGGAGAGGGGGCGGAGCGCTCCACCGGCCCATAAACCCCCCTCACCCCA
>CAYWOO010000225.1:0-19965 GCA_964458665.1 uncultured Dehalococcoidia bacterium | reverse complement strand
CGAGATGGAAGTGATCGCCTTCTGAGATCGGCGCGGCCCGCTATGATCGTGCTGCGATCGCTGCCATCACTGGTTCCGCGACCAGATCGTACGCCAGCGCCTGCGTCACCTTCGCGCGCACGAAGTCGCCGGGCGCGAAGTCGCCGCGCAGCAGCACCAGCCCATCGACCTCCGGCGCGTCGCGATACGACCGGCCGACGACAAAGCCCTCGCCGCCGCCGTCACGTTCACCGGCGCTCGTAGACTCCACAAGCACGTCGATCTCTCGTCCGACCATCGCACGGTTGCGGATGATTGAAACCTGCTGCGCGACCTCCATGAGCTGACGCTGGCGCCGCTTCTTCACGCGTTCCGGCACCGGATCCGGCTCGTGAGCTGCCGGCGACTCCGACTGCGGGGAGAACGTGAAGCAGCCGACATGGTCGAAGGCCATCTCCCTCACGAACGCCAACAACTCCGCGAACTCCTCCTCTGTCTCGCCCGGGTAGCCGACGATGAACGTCGTTCGGATGGCAATGTCGGGCGCCACCTCGCGCAGCGTCTCGAACATCTCCCGCACCATGCGCGTGTTGCTCGGGCGGCGCATGCGCCGCAACACGCTCTCCGCCCCGTGCTGCAACGGGATGTCGATGTACGGCACCACGTTCGGCAGCGCCGCCATCGTCTCGGCCAGCCGCCGCGTGACGTGCCCCGGATAGGCGTACATGATGCGCAGCCACGGCACGCCGGGCACTTCGGCAGCGAGGCGTTCGAGCAGATCAGGCAGCGCGTCGCGCATGCCCAGATCGCGGCCGTAGTCGGTGCTGTCCTGCGCGACCAGCACGATCTCGCGCACGCCTTCGCCGGCGAGGCGCTGCGCTTCAGCGACGATCTCGTCGGCGGGCGAGCTGTGCAGCTTGCCCTTCATCTTGGGGATGATGCAGAAGGTGCAGGGCGCGTTGCAGCCGTCGGAGATCTTGAGGTAGGCGCTGGGGCGCCGGCGGACGGTCGTGGTGTCCGGGATGTCGAACGGTGGCGACTCGAGCGTGATGGGGACGATGGTCTGGGCGTAGGCACCGATGCCGTTCCAGTCCTCTGCGCCGAAGACGGCGTCGATCTCCGGCACCTCAGCCTGGAGTTCTGCGCCGTGGAGCGCGGTGAGGCAGCCGGCGACGACGAGCTGTTGGCCGGGCCGCTTGTCGGATGCGAGTTCGAGGATGGTGTTCACGGACTCCTCTTTCGAGGCGTCGATGAAGCCACAGGTGTTGACGATGATGACGTCGGCAGCGGCGGGCTGCGGCACTTCGAGGTGCGCGCCATCGCCGAGGACGCGCGTGATGCGTTCGCTGTCGGCGACGTTCTTGGCGCAGCCGAGTGTGACGATGTGGTAGCGCATGATGGCTATGGTAGCTGATCGATGGTTGTGTGGTCGCTGGTGAAGGGCGATATGGGCAACGGTGTCGGCCGTCTAATCTCCCGTCGGAGATTCAAGACATCTAGCCTGACGCGCTCCTCTCCACGACGTGGAGAGGAGGTGGCCGAAGGCCGGAGGTGAGGTGACCGAAACGCGCACCGAGCGCCCTCGACGCACTCACAGCCGGGGACGGCTGTGCCACTCTCTCACGATGCCACACGCAGCTTGGCGTTCGCCTTCGTGGCGTCAGACAATACACGCGTCCGGCCGCCAGCATGTTCCGCGAGCGTGCGAAGCGAGTGCCGAGGGGTAGGGCGCGGCCGTCAAAACACAAAACTGCGATTCGATGTCATCTATGGCGCGAACCAACGTCATAGAAACCACCACAAGGTGACACGCGAGAGCGCTCCGCCATGTGACTTAGCTGCGAGGGACGACGAGAGTGACGGAGGTGCTGGCGCCGCCCTTCGTGCCGGCGGCGGGATCCTGCGATGTGACGACGCCGGGCGTGCCTTTTGCTTTGTCGGTTTCGACGACAACGTAGTTGAGGCCCGCTTGCGCGAGTGCTGTGAGGGCGTCGTCGAGGCGGACGGCGGTGAGGTCGGGGACGGTGCCCTTCTTCACTTCTCCTACGGGTTTGCCGACTGCGGCCGCGGGACCACCGCCTTGCCCCTCGCGCGTGATCGTGGGCGACGGCTTCACATTCGTGTTCAGTTTGGCGCCATCGCCGCCGTTGCTGGAGAAGTACAGGAAGATGCCGGCGATGGCGAGGAAGCCGAGGACGCCGACGGCGAGCAGCCAGTTCATCGAACCGGTAGCGGGCGGCGACTTCACTTCGGGCAGCGGCACGAATGCGGGCTCTTCCGTCCGCGCCTGGAAGAGGCGCATCAGCTCGGCCGGGTTGAGGCCGAGGTACGAGGCGAATGTGCGCAGGAAAGCGCGGCTGTAGACGGGCGCCGGGAAGACCTTCCAGTCTTCGCGCTCGAGTGCGTCGAGGTAGCGCTTGGAGATGCGCGTATCGCGCTCGCAGTCTTCGAGCGTGAGGCCGCGTGCGACTCTCGCCTGGGATAACGTCTTACCTAGTTCGGGCATGTGGCTTCGCTTGTATCCATTGCGCGCGGGATCGGGGTCTCACCGAGCGTACCGAAGCGTCTTGGCGGGGTCAAACGGGGTGGACCGCATGCGACTGTTCCCGGAAGCTGGGCCAGCCGGTGATGACAAGCGGCTGCTTACCGTCAGCCGAGCCCGAGTTCATCGAGGCGGTCGTCATCGATGCCGAAGAAGTGAGCTAGCTCGTGTAGGACAGTGGTGCGGATCTCCTTGACAAGCTCGCGTTCGTCCGGAAAGTCCTCTTCGAGAGGCTCCTGGTAGATATGGATGACGTCGGGCGCGACCATCTGGTAGCCGCCGTCGCGCTCGGTAAGCGGGATGCCGCGATAGAAGCCGTACATCGACTCGTCGGCGGCGAGGTCGGCATCGATGAGGTCCGTCCGGCTGGGCCGGCGCTTGACAACGATATCGATCTGGCGGAGGTGCTCCTTGAACGGGGGCGGCACGTCACGCAGCGCCTGGCGGATGAGGGCGATGAATGCGGCGCGCTCCACTGCCTTTGCTACGAACGCGCGGCGGGCCAGAGCGTACGATAGCCCTCGCCGCCGATGGCGTTGACCATCTCCATCCGCTCCATGCGGCGCAGTTCGCACAGCAGCTCGTCGCACTCAGTGGCGATCGCGGGAAAGCCATTGTCGACGTTGCGCTGGACGATCGCGTCCCAGATGCCGCTTTCGACGACGCCGTTGATGTAGCGCGGCCACCAGATGGCGCTGATCTTCTGCGGCAGGCGGAATCGCGGGCGCAATTTCTTCAGGCTCTTGAAGCGCTCCTCGGCGCTGCCGGCCGGCGGAACCAGCTTGAGCATCGGCGAATCGGTTTCGGTGAAGCGATTGTCGATGAGCAGGCGCATGGGGACCGTGACGAAACGGAACGCGATGACGTCCGCTTTGCGCACGGTCTTGAGGATGGCGTCGTAGTCGAGATGGTACTCGGTGTCCATGGGCCTCGCGATATCGGTCGATGGTGTGCGTTGCCAGTCTACCACCGGGGGACCGCCAAGAACCTAGAACCCAAAACCCGTCTCCGCTGCTACTCTTTAGGCATGCTGCTGGCTCGGGAGGAACTTTCGCACTATGCCGCGGGGCGCGCGACGGCGGTCACGCTGGGGGTGTTCGACGGCGTGCACCTGGGGCATCGCCATCTCATCGATGCACTGAAAGACCGGGCAGTGGCGCGCGGACTGGCGAGCGGGATCGTGACGCTGCACCCGTCGCCGGTGCAGGTGCTGCGGCCAACGGTGCGGGTGGCGTACCTGACGAGCCTCGAAGAGCGGATCGAGCTGCTGCGGGCGACGGGCGTCGATACGGTGGCGCCGCTGACGTTCACGTCGGAGGTGGCGGAGCTGTCAGCGTTCGACTTTCTGGCCATGCTGCACGGCGCGCTGGACATGCGGTACTTGCTGATGGGACCAGACAACGCGTTCGGGCGCGGGCGCGAGGGCACGCCGGAACGCGTCGCCGAGATCGCCGACGAGTTGGGGTTCGAGTTGGAGGTTCTGGCCGCGTCGCTGGGCGGCGACGACGGCCGCGTCAGCGCGACGGCGATCCGCAACGCGATCGGCAGCGGCGATATGGAGACGGCGGCGCGGCTGCTGGGGCGAGCGTTCTCGCTGCGCGGGCCGGTGGTGCGCGGGCACGAGCGCGGGCGGACGATCGGCTTTCCCACGGCGAACATGGCGGTGACGCCGGATCGCGCGTTGCCTGCGTTTGGCGTGTACGTCACGCGATCGCACGTCGGCGAGCACAGGTATCCGTCGGCGACGAACATCGGCGTCAATCCGACGTTCGACGACGCGGCGCCGTCCGTCGAGACGTACATCCTGGACTTCGAGGGCGACCTCTACGGCCGCGAGCTGCGCGTCGAACTGCTGCACCGCCTGCGCGGCGAGGTGAAGTTCGACGGCATCGATCCGCTGGTTGCCGCGATCGCTGCGGATGTTGCGGCGGTGCGGGGGTATTTCGAGGCGCGCTAGTTCGTCCGAGCTAGTCACACACTACGTGGATCAGCTCCACCTGTGCAGTGGTCTCGATGGCTTGCACGCAATACCGGTCGCGCGCGGCGAGGATCGCCTCCGAGGCGTTGCGGCGTTCGATCCGGGCGATGAGTGCCGCGAGCAGTGTTCCGGTGCGACCGTGGCCGCCGATGCAGCCGATTTCCACGCCGCGACCCTCATCCATGTTCTGGGCGATCTCCGCAACGACTGCGCGTAGGCGCTCCGACGGAATCACGCCCATGTCCGGCCAGTCGACGAAGACGGACGGCCAGGCGCCGTTCTCGTCCAGGCCGCTGCGCCACTGAGGATCGAGGTACCAGGCTGTATCGGGATATGGTCGCCATTCGCCGACGGCTCGAACCGTCGGCCGCGCAACCCATGACGAGCAGAGAATGTGGTGGTCGCCCACAAGCACTGGAACGCGCCAGTGTTGGCATTCGGGGAGCGTGATGCGCAGACCTACCGGATCTTGTAGTTCGCGAGGGGGGAGAAGCGCTTGGCCAGGGCCTGGGCGATTCGTGAGCTGCGGCCAGCCGGGGCCATCGCGACCAGCGCCCACGGCAGCAGCTTGATCGCGGTGCGGCGGATGGAGGACGGGCGCGCGCGCGCCGTGAATACGTAGCCGAGCGGCAGCGCGATGGTCTTTTCGTAGATCGGTTCTTGCGGCATCGGTTCAGGTTATCACGACCGCTGCGACAGATCGATCCGAGGGCGTAGGGACGCACCTTTAGGTCCGTCCCATCGGTCGGACTGGGCTAGAGCCGCGTCCCCACGGCCTCTGATCGTGCGTTCGTCCTCGACGACGACCTTGTTTGCGCACGAACGTCGCGGGCTGAAAGGCCACGCTCGGCTATGGGAGCTACTCCTCGTAGCGGCGGAAGAGCACACAGGCGTTGTGGCCGCCGAGGCCAACGGAGTTGGAGAGAGCGACGCGAACGTCGGCGTGGCGGGCGACGTTGGGGACGTAGTCGAGGTCGCAGTCGGGATCCGGCACTTCGTAGTTCAGCGTCGGCGGGATGATGCCCGTGCGGATCGCCTGGATGGCGGCGATTGCTTCGAGCGCCCCGGCGCCGCCCATGAGGTGGCCGTGCATCGATTTCGTTGAGCTGATGGCGAGCTTCTTCGCGTGATCGCCGAACGCGAGCTTGATCGCGGCAGACTCAGCGCGATCGTTGAGAGGCGTGCCCGTGCCGTGTGGGTTGATGTAGTTGACCTCGGACGGATCGACCCCGGCTTTCTTCATCGCACGGGTCATCGCAACGGCTGAGGCGCGGCCAGTCTCCAGCGAGGCGACCATGTCATACGCATCGTTGCTGGATGCGTAGCCGATCACTTCTGCGTAGATCTCCGCGCCGCGGGTGCGCGCGTGATCGAGGCTTTCGAGCACGAGCGCGGCCGCGCCCTGGCCGACGACGAAGCCGTCGCGGCGGGCATCGAACGGCTTGTTGGCGCGCTCCGGGTGTTCGTTGTCGCTGGCGAGCGCTCGTAACGCGTGGAAGCCGGCGAGCAGCACCGGCAGCAGCGGATTGTCGGTGCCGCCGGCGATGATCGCTTCGGCATCGCCGCGGCGGATCGTTTCCCACGACTCGCCGATGGCGCCGGAGCCGGTGGAGCAGGCGGAGGCAATCGCCATGTTCGGGCCGCAGGCGCCGATCGTGATCGCGACCTGGCCGGACGCCGCATCGGGCAGCATGTTGCTGATGAGGAACGGGCTGACGCGACGATAGCCGCTCTTGAGGAAGATCTCGTTCTGCTGGAGCAGGAAGCCGTAGCCGCCGCCCGCCGAGCCGATGATGACGCCGACGTCGTCGCGGTTGTGGTCGTCGATGACGAGGCCGCTGTCGGCGACGGCTTCGAGCGCGGAGACGACGGCGTACTGGCCGTTCTCGTCCATGCGGCGGAGATCTTTGGTGGGGATCACTTCCTCGGGATGGAAGTCCTTCACCTCGCCGCCGATCTGCACCTCGAACTGGCTGACGTCGAACTGCGTGAGGCGGGCGATGCCGGAGCGGCCTTCGGTCATAGCCTGCCAGGCGTCGCGCCAGTTGTTGCCGAGCGGGCAGACGGTGCCCATGCCGGTGACGACGACGCGGCGGTTGGGAAGAGAGTCGGGCCTAGGCACGGGGATCCCGGTTGGATTGTGGGTTGTCGTTTGCGGCGGACGCGGCAGGCGGGGCGGCGTCGGCAGCCTCGGGCACGCCACCGCGTGCCCCTACGATCACGGGAGCGATGGGATCGAGGGGCGGGCCCTCGAGGATGAGGTCGCGCCACTGGGATTCGTCGAAGATGTCGATGAAGCGGGCTTCGCGGTCGACACGTTTGCTGATGTTGCCGAGAACGTGGCCCGGGCCCATCTCGAAGAACGCTGATGCGCCGGCTTTGCGCATCTCGAGGAAGGCACGCATCCAGTTGATGGCGCCGGTCATCTGATCGCTCAGCTCCTGGCGGACTTCCGCGCCCGTCGTGAGGACGCGGCCAGTGAGGCTGGACACGATCGGCGACCTGGGGTCGCGGAATTCGCTACGGTCGATCGAGCGACGGAGTTCGTCGCGCGCTTCGGACATCTTGGGGAAGTGGCCGGGTACGTAGATCGGGAGCTGGACGACCCGGCCGCGCTCCTTCAGCGACTCGATGGCGCGGCCGAGAGCGGCGATCGTGCCGGAGATGACTGTCTGGCCGGGTGCGTTGACGGCAGCGACGCCGACATCGCCATCGGGTGAGATCTCGCTGCAGATAGCACGCACGTCGTTGTCGGTGGGGCCGATGACGCTGGCCATGCCGCCGGGGCGCCGCTTCGACCACGTCGTCATGATGCGGCCGCGCTCGCGGACGAGCGTGAGGGCATCGGCGAACGAGATGGAGTCGGCGGCAGCGGCGGCGGAGAACTGGCCGAAGCTGTGGCCGGAGACGTGCGACGGGCGCAGTTGGCGCCCCATGTCGGCGGCGCGCTCACGCAGGTAGGCGAGGTAGGCCCAGCTGACGGCGAGGATCGCCGGCTGCGTGGTGGCGGTCTTCGCGAGCTCCTTCTCGGAGCCTTCCATGACGATCTTCGTGACGTCGAGGTGGAGGATGTCGCCTGCTTCGGCGAAGATCTCGCGCGCGCCCGGCGATGCGTCGGCGACGCGTTTGCCCATGCCGCAGTGCTGCGAGCCCTGACCTGGGAAGATCAGCGCGAGCTTTGCGGGGCGGGGCGGGGTGTGTGGCATGTGTTGTCTTGTGGGAACGCTTGCCTGCTTTGGGGGCATGATATCACAGCCTTCAGCAGGAAACGGAAGGCGGGAAGCGGGAAACGAGATCGTCACATGCGGGTGTTCGCGAGAAGTTCGCACGTCAAGCGGCGCGCGAGGGCGTGAGGGGAGCGGGTTATACTGGCGTTTGCCGAGAGTTCCGGAGGTTTGCGGTGCGCGGGCGTGATCTTCTCTCCATTGCCGAACTCAGCCCTGATGAGATGGATCTGATCCTGCGGACGGCGCTCAGCCTGAAGCGCGATGGAGGCGGGGACGACCTGCTGCGGGGGAAGACGCTGGCGCTGCTCTTCGAGAAGCCGTCGCTGCGGACGCGCGTCAGCTTTGATGTGGCGATGGCGGAGCTTGGCGGCCACGCGATCTACCTCAGCCAGAACGAGGTTGGGCTGGGGCAGCGCGAATCGGTGGCGGATGTGTCGCGCGTGCTCAGTCGCTACGTGGACGTGATCGCCGCGCGGACGTACTCGCACGAGACGCTGCTGGGGCTGGCGCGGCACGCCGACGTGCCGGTGATCAACGCGCTTTCCGACGAAGAGCACCCGTGCCAGGCGATGGCCGATCTGCTGACGGTGCTGGAACGCTTCGGGGTGCTGCGCGGCGTGCGGCTGGCGTTCATCGGCGACGGGTTCAACGTGGCGGCATCGCTGGCCGAAGGATGCGCGCTGACGGGCATGAGCTTCGCGATGGCATCGCCGGACGGGTACAGCCTGCCGGCGCCGACGCAGCGGCTGATCAGCGAACTGGCGAACGCGAACGGTGGCACGGCCGAGTTCTTCGAGACGCCCGCGGAGGCGGTGCGCGGCGCCGACGTCGTGTACACGGACGTTTGGGCGAGCATGGGTCAAGAGGACAGCTACGCCGCGCGCAAGGAGGCGTTCGCGGGGTTCGCGGTGACAGGCGAGCTGATGTCGCTGGCGAAGCCGGGTGCGATCTTCATGCACGATCTGCCGGCGCACCGCGGCGAAGAGGTGATGGAGGACGTGATCGAAGGCCCACAGTCGGTGGTGTTCGACCAGGCGGAGAATCGCCTCCACGCGCAGAAGGCCATCCTGGCGCTGACGACGAGCGACCATGAGCTGTAGGTCGCGGACATGAGCGACCTGATCAACCTGTTCCGGGACAATTTCGAACAGTTCGACGTGACATCGGCGATCGATATCACGATCATTTCGCTGATCCTGTTCTGGCTGCTGATGCTGCTGCGCGGCACGACGGCGATGTCGGTCATGCGGGGCGTGTTCATCCTGCTGATCGCCGCGTTCGCACTCGCGCGCATCTTCGACCTGCGCGTGCTGAACTTTCTGCTGCGGAATTCCTTCATCGGCATCCTCATCGCGCTGCCGATCATCTTCCAGCCGGAGCTTCGGCGGGCGCTGGAGCGCGTCGGGCGCACAGGCGCACGCGCGTTCGGGGCGAGCGTCAGCAATCCGGGGACGCTGGGTGCGGTGACGGACGCCTCGGCGGACATGGCGAAGCAGCGGATCGGCGCACTGCTGGTGATCGAGCGCGAGACGGGGCTGCAGGACTACATCGAAACGGGGATAGCGGTCGATGCGGTGCCATCGCCGGAGCTGATCGAGGGCATCTTCTTCCCGAACTCGCCGCTGCACGATGGAGCGGTGGTGCTGCGCGGCAACCGCGTAGTCGCAGCGGGCGTGACGCTGCCGCTTTCGGACAACACGCTGCCGGGCGAGCTGGGTACGCGCCACCGCGCCGGGTTGGGCATCACAGAGCAAACGGACGCCGTGTCGGTGATTGTGTCGGAGGAGACGGGACAGATCTCCGTGGCGGCCGAGGGGCGCATGCACACGCGGCTGGATGAACAGCGCCTTCGTGCACTGCTGGAGAGGCTGCTGGCCGGACACAACGGAGCACGGTCGTGAACTGGCTGCAGCGCCTTCCGGGCGCGCTACTATTCTTCGGGCGCGGCGCGTTCACGTCGCTGTTCCGCAATATCAGCCTGGTCATCCTGTCGGTTGCGCTGGCGTTAACGCTGTGGGTGTTCGTGACCGACCACGAGAATCCGACGGAAGTGCACACGTTCAACGGATCGATCGCAGTGAAGTTCGTCAATGCACCGAACGGCTTCGACGTGGCGAACGCGTCGGAGGCGACCGTGCGGCTGCGCATCGAGGCGCCGAAGAGCGAGATTAACAAGCTCCGACCGGGCGACTTCGAAGCGACCGTGAACCTTGGGGGCTTCCCCGCCGGAAAAGTGACCGTGCCAGTGGATGCAACGTCGTCGAACGGGCGCGTACACGTGCTGGACGTAGTGCCGCCGCGCATCGAAGTGACGCTGGAGAGCGTGCGTACGAAAGACGTGCCGGTGAAGGTATCGCTGGTCGGATCGCCGCAGCAGGGGTTCTCGGCGGCGGGATCATCGACTGAACCATCAACGGCGACCGTGAGCGGGCCGGAGAGCCTTGTCGCGCTGGTGGATTCGGTCGCGGCGGACGTGTTCTTGACGGGCGTGCACGCGGACGTCAACGAGGACCGGATCGAGCTGAAGCCCCGCGATGCGCGCGGGGGCGAGATCAGCCGCGTGAAGGTGAATCCGGGTACGGCGCGCGTCAATGTGGGCATCGAGCAGCGCGAGTTCACGCGGACGTTCGTGGTGAGCCCGGCGATCACGGGCGTGCCGGCGGCGGGTTATAGCGTCAGCGGCGTCGCCGTCGACCCGGGCATCGTCAGCGTGACGGGGCCGGTCGATGTGCTACAGTCGATCGACGCCGTGCGCGGCATTTCCACCGACGAGCTCTCGATCGCTGACGCGCGGGCCGATGTGGTGCGAACGGCGAACCTTGTCCTGCCGGCGGGCGCACGACTGCAAGGAGCGGCCGGCAGCACGGCGACCGCACCCCGGATCACCGTTACGATCAGGCCGGCCAGGGGCGAGCAGACATTTCGCGTGGTGCCGCAGGTGCGCAACGTGGCGGCGGGACTGGCGCTGACGCCGGTGGACGCCGTGACGGTGACGCTGGCGGGCGACGTGCCGACACTGCTGGCGGTGACGCCGGAGTCAATCGTAGTGGTGGTCGACGCGGAGGGGTTGGCTGAGGGACTCCATTCGATCCCGATGCAGATCACACCACCGGGCGGCACGACCGTCATTCGCAACGATCCGGCAGAGCTGGGGATCGCACTGATACAGAGGCCATGACAACTACCGCCTCGACATCACGCAAACCAATCGTCGCCATCGTTGGACGGCCGAACGTCGGCAAGTCGGCGCTGTTCAACCGCCTCGTAGGCGGGCGGCCGGCGCTCGTCGAGGATCTCGCAGGGACGACGCGCGACCGCATCTACGGCGATTGCGAATGGCGCGCGCGCGAGTTCAAGGTCGTCGATACGGGCGGGCTGGAGCCCGACGTGCCGGGCACGTACACGCCGCTGGTGCGCGCGCAGGTCGAGTACGCGCTGGCAGAAGCGGACATGGTGCTGTTTGTGCTCGATACGATCGCGGGTATCACAGCGGCGGATCGCGAGGTCGCGGATCTGCTGCGGCGCGCGGCGAAGCCGGTCCTGCTCCTTGCGAACAAAGCCGAGAACAAAGAGCGCGAAGAATCGGCCGTGGCGTTCTACGAATTGGGGCTGGGCGAGCCGGTGCCGATCAGCGCGCATCACGGGCACGGCGTCGCCGACGTGATGGACATGATCGTCGACTCGCTCCCACCGTCCGAGCCGGAAGAGGAGACGACGGGGCTGCGGCTGGCGATCGTCGGGCGGCCGAACGTCGGCAAGTCGTCGCTGGTGAACGCCATCCTTGGCGAGGATCGGGTGATCGTCAGCGACGTGCCGGGGACCACGCGCGACGTCATCGATACGCCGTTCGTGTTCGAAGATCATCCTGTGGTGTTGGTCGATACGGCGGGGCTGCGGCGTCGCGGATCGATAGAGCCGGGCGTCGAGAAGCATTCGGCGCTGCGCGCGCGGCGGGCGCTGGAGCGGGCGCAGGTGGCGCTGTGCCTGTTCGACCTGTCGGAGGGACTCACGGCTCAGGACACACACGTCGTCGGGTACGCGCTCGATGCATTCCGCGGCGTCGTGGTGGTAGCGAACAAGTGGGACCTCGTACAAGACGGCGAGTGGACGGAAGACGACTGGTCGCGGCGGCTGCGCTGGCAGCTCAAGTTCGCTTCGTGGATCCCGATCCGCTTCATTTCGGCGCTTGACGGTACGGGCATCGCAGAGCTGCTCCGCGAGGCGGTGCGTGTCGGCGCCGAGCGTCAACGGCACGTCGATACGGGCGCGCTGAACACGGTGATCCGGCGCGCTGTAGCACAGAAGCCGCCGCCGACGCCATCGAAGGGGCATCGCATCAAACTGCTGTACGTGACGCAGGCGGAGATCGACCCGCCGACGTTCGTCTTCTTTCTGAACGACGCATCGCTCGTGCACTTCGGCTACAAGCGGTACATGGAGAACATCATCCGCGGCGCGTTCGGGTTCGAGGGGACGGCGATCAAGCTCGTGTTCCGCGGGCGTAGCGACGATCATGCTGCTGAGGAAGCTTCGAAGTACGACCGGAGGCCATAGGGAGACCTCACCCCGGCCCTCTCGGTCCGACGGAGAGGGAGGGCGGTGCGCCGCACACTGCCTTCCAGAGCGAAGCGAAGGATCTGGCTCGAATGAGTCGATCGCGGCAAATTTGACAGAAAATGGAGCGCGGGCGCCCCGCCCGTCGGGCTGAGGTTACGGTTCGTCTTGTTGGGTGTGCGAATCAGCCATCCGAGCTAGATCCTTCGCTTCGCTCTGGATGACAGCACACGGGGACCAACGCCATCTCCGAAGATAGTCCGCACTGCGGGTCGGCGTAGTACGTTCGTACCTCACCGCTTGGGCGCGCTTAGGTTGATACTGCGTCTGTGAGCTAGACGGAGGTGCCGGGATGAGCGAGCGGACGGTGTACTGCGGTCGGTGTGGCCGGCTGGGCGATGCGGAGCGGGCAAACTGCCAGCTTTGCGGCGTGCCGCGCGACCGGAGCCGGAGCGCTCGCGCCGCCGGAGTGGCGTTCGTATTGAACGAGGTGGGCGCGAGCCCGCTGGCGGAGATCATCACGGCCCAACAGCGGGCGCGCATCTCGACGCACTACGAGGACGAGCTGCGGGAGCTGGTGGCGCCGCAGCCGGGAAAGCCGCTGCGCCAGGCGCCGATCGCCGCGAAGCCGGCGCCTCCTTCTCCCGTGATCGCAGCCCCGCCCGTCGCTTCTGCCATTGCTGCGGCCGGGGCGTCGGCTGCGAATCCGCCGGTGACGCAACGCGCCGCACCGCCGAAGGCGCCCGCACCGCCGGAGAAGCCCGCCGACTGGAGCTGGCTCGTCGAGCAGCAGGCGAACTTGTTTCTGTTTGCGGGCGCGTTTCTCACCGTAGTAGCAGCGCTGATCTATGTCGGGTACTCGGGACAGGCCGTCGATGGCTCGCTGAAGATGGCGCTGCTCGTCGCGTACACGCTGGCGTTTCTGGCGGCGGGACTCATCTGCTTGCGGGTGCCGCGCGTCGCGACCGCGGGGCAGGTGTTCTTCGCGGTGGGCGCGCTGCTGGTGCCGCTGAACTTCGTGGCAGCGCGAAGCGTGCTGAGCGACGAGAATCTCAACGTCCGGACGATGTGGGTCGCGGGATCGGTGACGACGGCGGCGTTCTACACGGCGGTCGCGTGGCTGGGTCTCGGGCGCCAGTATGCGTTCGGCGCGGGCGTGGCGTTCGCGAGCGCGATGCTGGCGATCGTCGTACGCACGGACGTCGCGCCGGAGTGGACAGGCGTCTGCTTCGTTGCCTTGGCCGGAGCGATGGCGCTGGTGAGCGCGTTTGGGCCTGCGACGCTGCGGGCGCGGACGAGCGGCATCTGGTCGATGCAGGCGCACGTCATCGCAGCAGGCGCGATCGCGTTCACGCTGATGCTGGCGCCATTCGCGTCCACGCACCGAGGTAACGAGTACGGCTTCCACGCGGCGACGCTGTGGTTCTTGCCGATCACGTTCCTTGCGGCGTCCGCCTACGCGGCGCTACCGACATTGATGCGGAAGCAGGTATCGGCGGGACTGGCGCTGATCGCGGCGTTTTCGGGCGCGTTCGTATCCGTGGTGTACGCAATCGACCTGGCGGGCGAGTACTACGCGATCGCGTTCGCCGCGCTTGCGGTTGTACTGGGACTGCTGGCGTTCCCGGCGAAGTCGGCGGCGATCGCAGCGCGACTGCCAGATCGATTCGGCGCGACGCTTCGCGATGCGGGCGTCGGCGCGACAGCGATCTGCACGATCATCGCGCTGTTGTTGTTGCAGTCGGCAGCGGGCGAGGGCGCGCGCGGCAACGAGAGTGCGTATCACGTCGAGACGCGGTGGTTCGTCGCGATTGCGTCGGCGCTGGTCGTAGCGTTCTACGCGATCGATGCGATCGGACGCCGCGAGCGTTCAGGGGTCTACGGATTCGTTGCCGCGCTCGGGGCGTTGAGCGCGGCGTTTGTCTACGGCCTGGACCTGAGCGGCGAGTACTACGCCGTGGCCTTTGCGGTGGTCTCGGTTGTGTTTGGCGTCTCGGGCATGGCGACGGTGTCGCGGGCGGCGATGGCCCGACTGCCGGAGCAGAGCCGCGAGATCCTGCGCGCCGCGGGAGTCGCGGCAACGGCGTTGAGCGCGGGCGCGGTGTTCGTGACGCTTGCGGCGGCCGCGAATCACGACAACGGTGCATACCAGATCGAAACGCGCTGGTTCGCGGCGATCTCGGCGGCGCTGGTGCTGGTGTTCTACGCCATCGAAGCGTTCGGGCAGCGAACGCGCGAAGGCGTCAGTGGATTCGCGCTGGCGCTGACGGCGTTGTGCGCATCCGTCGTCTACGCGTTGGACGTGAGCGGCGAATATTTCGCGTTCGCGCTGATCGCGCCGGCGATGGTGCTCGGTGCGGCAACCCTGTGGGCGCCGCGGCTGCTGATCGCGCGGCTGGCGCCGGAGTGGCGCGACGACGTGATTGTGTTCGGGCGGGTGGCGGCCACCGCCGGCATCGGCGTGGCGCTTGCGGCAGCGATCGCCAGCGGGAGCACGAACGCTACCTACGCGCCGCAGTTCCGCGTGTTTCTGCCGATCGCATTCGCGGCCGCGGCGGCGTTTTTCTGCATCGACGCAGCGCGAGGGCGGCGGATCGAGACGTCGGCGGCGCTGCTGCTTGCGATCGGCGGCGCGATCGTGAGCGTGGCATACGCGTTCGACGCCGAAGCGGCGTACTACGGTGCCGCGTTCGCGGCGGCGGGGGCTACGCTGGCGCTCGGCGGGCGGTCGTGGACCCCGAGCTGGCTTGACGGGCGTGTGCGCGACGTACTCTCGGTCGCGGCGTTCACGATCGCCTGGCTGCCGTTCGAGGGCGCGTACGAAACTGCGCCGCGCGTCGGAGCGGGCGTGCACCTGGCGGCGGCTGCGTTCTACGCGCTGGCGGCGGTGTTCCAGCGCAGCGAGGTCACGCTCGAGCATTTCCTGGAGATGCCGCAAGCTGCGCGCGTGCGCGTCACCGTCGGCTGGCTGTACGCCGCGTGCCTCGCGGCGACAATCGGCTACCTGCATCTGCTCAACAGCCTGCCGGGCGACGACACGGTGGACGACGTGCTGCGGCTGGGCTATCCGATGCTGGCCGCCAGCCTGGCGTTAGCGGGTATCGGCGTGGCGACGCGATGGCTGCGACCGGAGTTCCGCATGCACCTCTACGTGATGTCGCTGGCCGCGGCCCTCGTATCGCTGACGACGCCGGCGAGCGCGGAGACACTGTCGGTGATGCTGACTGTGTATGTGTCGGCGTCCCTGGCGCTGGCGGTGTTTGAGGATGAGCCGGTGCTCGCCGCGCCAGCCGCAGCGTTCGGCTTCGGCGCGATCGCGGCATGGCGCACGCACTTCGATGCGCCGGCGTCTGTGTTGCCGATCGCGTTCGGCACGGTGGCGATCGTCACGGCGGCGGCGGGCGTCGTGCTGCGATCGCGCGCACGGTGGGCGGCGGCCGCGGGCGTGTGTTCGGCTATCTATGCCGTCGCGGCGCCGGCGACCGGGTTCGCCGTGCTGTCGTCGCTGACGCATCACGGCTACGTGGACGGTACGCCGTTCTACCGGACGGCGCTGTACGAGTGGTCGACGCTGTCGATGGCGCTGCTCGGCGCGCTGATGCTTGGGGTAGCGGCGAGCACCAGGCGGCGGTGGATCATCGTGCCGGCGACTGCGACGCTGACGATAGCGCTGCTGCTGCAGATCGGGCGGTTCGATCCGGAGAACCCGCAGGCCTACACGGCGGTCATCGGCGCGTACCTGGTGCTGCTGGGTCTCGTGGGGCTGTGGAAGTTCCGGCTGATTCCGGAGCTGGTAGAGGCTGCTCCGCTCGTTGAAGCGATCGGCGCGGCGGTGATCATGGCGCCGTCTATGATCCAGTCGCTGGATCCCGGCGGCGGGCAGTACGAGTGGATCGTGCTGGCGGAAGCGATGGCGTTCTTCGTGTCGAGCATTGGGCTACGCCGGCGCGGCATGCTGGCGGCGGCGATTGTGGCGATGGTGTTGGTGGCGGCACGCGTGCTGTTCGATGCGGTGAACGCGCTGCCGAACTGGGTGGTCGTGATGCTCGCGGGCATGGCGCTGCTGGGGATCGGCATGGGCATCCTGCTGGGGCGCGAGCGCTGGGGGCGCTGGCAGGAGTCGTTGCTGGGGTGGTGGGCGCACGGCGCGGGCGCGGCCGCGCCGTGACCGCGCTGGCCACGCACATGAGCGGGCGAGTGCGATTCAGCTACGCGACATCTGACGCCACATGACGCGGGCTCAATGCCCGCGCTGCGGACTAGATTCGCACGATGCGGGCTGAACGCCCGCGTTCCGGAACGCGCAGATTCGGTGATACAGTTCAGCATCGGACCGGCGTGGGACCGCATGGACAAAGGGGCGCGCATATGTGGTGGGCGATCGTCGTCAGTGCGCTGATCGGGTACGCACTCGGATCCGTCCAGTTCGGCATCATCGTCGGGCGGATCACGCGCGGCGTCGATATCCGCGACTACGGCAGCGGCGCCACAGGCGCGACGAACGTCATCCGCACATCGGGCGCGAAAGCCGGTGTGCTGGTGATCATCCTCGATATCGCGAAAGGCATCGCGCCGGTATACGTCGGCATCGCGCTTGGTCACGCGGCGGGTATCGATCACGACGCGCGGGCGTGGGCCGGGGCTGCGGGCGCGTTCGCCGCGGTGTGCGGGCACGTGTGGCCGATCTGGGCGGGGTTCCGCGGCGGGAAGGCAGTCGCGAGCGGCTTCGGCGCGGCGCTGGCGATGAATCCGCTGGCGGCCGTCGCGCTCATTCCGGTCGCGGCCATCGTTGTCGCGGGGACGCGGATCATGTCGTTGATGTCGATCACGATGGCGCCGGCGATGGCGGTGCTGTTCGTAGCGCTGGCGGCGCTGGACATCAGCCCGTGGGCGTACGCGGCGTACGCCGTGGGCGCGGCGACGATCATTTTGTACAAGCATCGGGCGAACATCTCGCGATTGCTCGCGGGCACGGAGCCGCGGATCGGGCGGGGTGGGGAGAAGCACGGCGATGTGGCTGCGGATGCCAGAGTTGTGCGCGAGGAGTCGGCTGCACGGCGGTAGCGGCCGCTGCGTGTGCAGACGCGATCGGTGGTTCCAGTAGCGAAGGGTACGGCGAGCGTCGGTCCGGCTGTGCCGGACGTACGGCCGGGACGGCCGCGCTCCACGCTTCGCGTCAGCTCACGGCATGTTGCTGAGATCGGCGCACCCCCACGTCCCGTGCGGGCTTCCAGCCCAGCGCTCCGATGCGGTTTGGGGGTTGTGACGTGCGCGCCACGATCTTCTCAGGGTGGAGCGACGGTGCCGTCCTGACGGCTTGATGCGACGTAGCCGAGCCGCTCGGCGATCTCGATGCAGAGGAGGCCGGCGGCGTTGACGAGGATGACGAGGACGGCGGTGGCGAAGCCGGTGGATGCGCCTTGCGCGGCTGTTGCCCCGGCGTGCTTGAGGAGCGCGGAGAAGCCGGACTCGCGCACCCCGAAGCCGCCGAGGGTCAGCGGCAGCAGCACGGAAACAGCGACGATCCATGTGGTGAGCGCCCAGTACCACCAGGAGAGGTGGATGCCGAACGCGCGGCCGAGCAAGGCGATGGTCGAGACGTTTAATGTCTGGATGATCAGCGAGAAGACCACCATCTGGTAGACGGCGACAAGCTCGCGGCGATGTGCGAGCAAGTTACGCACGAAATGATCCTGCCGCACGACGGGAAACGGTACGCGCGGCAGGATGAACGCGAGCAGCGAGGCGCCCGCAACGCCCGCGACGAGCGCGAGCAGGCCGATGAGCACGTTCCCGTAGTAGAACGCAGCCCCGAGGGCGGCCAGACACGTCATTGCGCCGTAGCCTGTTGCACGCTCGTACAGGACGCTCATGGTGACATCTGCGGCGCGCGCGTTCGCATCGCGCTGGATGCGGTAGACGCGATAGACATCGCCGCCTAAGCCGGTGGGCAGCACGTTGCTCAGCAGATTGCCGACGCAGTAGGCGCGGACGACGGGGAGCAGGTGCGCATCGACAGCGCGCGCGCGGAGCAGCACGCGCCACTTGACGACGACGAGCGCCTGGACGACGGCGGAGAGGCCGAGCGCGGCGAGCAACAGCCAGGGGTTCGAGCCGCGCACGGTATCGACGAGATCGCCGGGCGAGAGTTTGTAGATGAGGCCGGCGACGATGCCGAGGGTGGCGATGACGCGCACGGCCGCAAACAGACGGCTGGAGAAAAAGCCGGTCGTCGCGGCGTCAGATCCGGCGGCCGCGCTTGCGTCGATGCCCAAGTATGCTTTGCAGAATCCCCAGCGACGCCAGCACCGATATCAGCGAGCTGCCGCCCTGGCTCACGAGTGGCAGCGGTACGCCCGTCACCGGCACCAGTCTAATGTTTACGCCGATGTTCACAAACACCTGGAAGAGGATGAATACCATCACGCCTACGGCGATGAGCCGCCCGAACGCATCGTCGGCGAGGCCGGCGACGCGCAGACAGCGGAAGAGCAGCGCGACGAAGAGACCGAAGAGGACCATGGCGCCGATAAAGCCGAGCTCTTCGGCGCCGACGCTGAAGATGTAGTCGGTGGTCTGGGGGCGGAGGTAATCGAGCTGCGTTTGTGACCCGCGAGTGAAGCCTTTGCCGAACCAGCCGCCGGATCCGATGCTGATTTCGGCCTGGAGGATGTTGAAGCCGGTGCCCAGGGGATCCTTGTTCGGATCGAGCCAGATATCGATGCGATCACGCTGGTAGTTCCGGGCGAAGACGACGGCGAGCGGCGAGAGTGCGAGCACCGTGGCGAACAGCGCGGCGAGATGGACCGGCCGCACGCCAGCGATGAGAATCATGCCAAGCCACATCACACCGAACACCATAGCGGAGCCCAGGTCGGGCTCGACCAGCACCAGCACGGCCGGGACGAGGGCAATCGCGATCGACGTGAGGAAGACGCGCAGCGAGTGCATCTTCTCCTCGTTGTCGGAAAAGTACTTCGCGAGCATGATGACGGTAGCGATCTTCGCGATCTCGGACGGCTGCACCTGCGTGCCGAAGACGACGATCCAGCGGCGGGAGCCGTATGCGCTCGCTCCTACGACCAGCACGAATACTAGCGAGGCAATCGAACCAGCGTACAGCGTGAGGCTAAGCGGGCCGAAGGCGCGGTAGTCGAAGCGCGAGAGCAAGAGCATGGCGCCCACGCCGAATGCCGCGAAGACGACCTGACGCGACACGGGGTGGGAGAGCGCCTGGCCCGGCGACCCGTAGTTGGTGAGGCTGCCGCTGTAGATGAGCAACGCGCCGTACGCCGTGAGGCCGAGCGCCACCAGCAGCAGGACGAAGTCAAATTCGCGCGTGGGTGTGTTGCGAAGGTTCACGGCGTCACCCCCACGGGCGCCGGCGCTCCGGCATCGGTCTTCTGCTGCGAGCGATGGAAGTAGTAGTCGAGGATCTTCGCAGCGAGCGGCGCGGCATTTGTAGCGCCGACGCCGCGCTCCAAGAAGACCGTGATCGCGACCTCCGGATCGTCGGCGGGCGCGAAGCCGCTGAACCAGGCGTGCGTCTCGTAGGAGCCATCGGCGAAGCGCTCGCCGAACTCGGCGGTGCCGGTCTTGCCTGCGACCTTGAGATCGGGGAGCGCCGCGAGGTTCGCGCTGCCCCAGGACACCGCCTGCGCCATGGCGTCGCGAAGGATCGCGAG
>CAYWOO010000224.1:0-5703 GCA_964458665.1 uncultured Dehalococcoidia bacterium | reverse complement strand
AAACGCTCGACGACGGGGCGGCGTTCCTCGGCCGAGGCGTACGCAACGTCGTGGCCGGCCGCTTGTGCCGCGAGAGCCAGCGCGAACACCGGATGAAAGCTGCCGAAACCCGCCGTCGATGTGAACAGCATGCGCATGGCTGAAGTATGGGAGCGCGGAACCCGCTGCGCCAACGACGCCAGCCCAATGGGCGCTGCCGCTTCCGTTCTCCCGCATCTATCCTCACCACATGACCCTTTCCCTCAGCACTATGTGGGCGCAGCAGCCGCGGTTCGTGGCGGACATGCACGTGTTCGTGGCGGAGGCGCGGGCGTTGGGGTACGACGCGATCGAGATCGCGCACTCGACCGCGGAGGGGCCGTTCGAGCGGCTGCTCAGCTTTCCGGATGTCGCGATCTCGTCGATCCACGCTCCGGCGCCGCTGGTGCGCGACGGCGGGAACCGCGCCAACAGCGCGTTGAATCTGGCATCGCTGGATGACGACGAGCGGCGTGCGGCGATCGACTACACGAAGAAGAGCATCGAGCTGACGCAGGGGGCGGGCGGGCGCTACGTCGTCGTGCACCTGGGCGGCGTCGGCACGCCGATGTTCGACGCGGAGAAGGAGATGCGGCGGCTGTACGACTCCGGCACGCGCGACAGCGAGCGGATGGACGAGCTGCGCGAGACTTGCCACAAGCAGCGCGTGGAGACCGCCGAGCCGTGGCTCGAGAAGGCGCGCGAGACGCTCGCCGAGCTGGCGGCGCACGCCGAAGCGCACGGCATCGGGCTGGGCATTGAGAATCGGCTGCACTATCACGAGATCCCGCTGCCGGCGGAGGGCGCGTGGCTGTTCGCGGACTACGCGCCGGAGCTGGTTGGGTACTGGCACGACGTCGGGCACGCGGAGGTGCAGGCCAGGCTGGGGTATGTCGACAAGCGGCTGTGGCTGGATACGAACGGTCCGCGCACGCTGGGCTCGCACCTGCACGACGTGACGGGCCTGGCGGATCATCGCGCGCCGGGCAACGGCGATGTCGACTGGAGCTACATCGCGGCCGGGCTGCCGGCTGCGGCGCTGCGGGTGTTCGAGATCAATCAGGGGCAGTTGGCCGCAGATGTTGGCGCGGCGATCGCGTTCCTGCGCGAGCGCGGGGTGGTGTGAGGTTGTAGGTTTTGGGCTGCAGAGGCGCACGGCTGCGCGCCTCGTGCGTTCTCGCAGCGGCGCATCACGGAGGCACCATATGTGTAAGCGGCTCGAAGGCAAGGTGGCGATTGCGACCGGCGCTGGGGCGGCCGGAGACGGGATCGGCAATGGCCGGGCGGCGGCGATCTTGTTCGCTCGGGAGGGGGCGCGGGTGCTGCTGGTCGATCGGAAGCGCGAGTTGGCCGAGGCGACGCGGGCGATGATCGCGGCGGAGGGCGGCGAGTCGGCGGCGTTCGAGGCGGACGTGACGAAGCCGGACGACTGCCGTGCGATGGTGGCGGATGCCGTCGGACGATGGGGCAAGCTCGACATTCTGCAGAACAATGTCGGCATCGGATCGAGTGGCCGCGTGCCGGACATTGAGCTCGAATCATGGGAGCGCGTGATGCGTGTGAACGTGACGTCGATGATGCTGGCGGCGAAGCACGCGATCCCGGCAATGATCGCGAGCGGCGGCGGCGCGATCGTGAACATCTCGTCGATTGCGGCGATGCGGCCGCGCGGGCTCACGCCGTACGCCACATCGAAGGGCGCGGTCGAGGCGCTGACGCGCGGGATGGCGGCGGACCACGCGCGCGACGGCATCCGCGTGAACTGCATCGAGCCGGGGCCGATGTTCACGCCGATGGTGTACGCGGGCGGCATGAGCGACGAGATGCGCGCGCGGCGACGCGGGGCGGCGTTGCTGGACATCGAAGGAACGGGCTGGGACATCGGGTACGCGTCGCTGTTTCTTGCCAGCGACGAGGCTCGCTACATCACGGGTGTGGTGCTGGCGGTGGATGGCGGCGTGTTGCTGACGACACGCATCGGTGATGGCGATCGGCTCGGGCGAGGCGCGTGATTATCGTGGGTTGGGGAGTGGGCGCTGGCGAACCGATGCTTCCTCAACGACCGTGAACATGCCGATGACTTCGAAGCGTTTGACGATATCGGCCGCCAACATGGCTGGCTGAAACGGTGTCTGGGGATCGAGTCGGAAGAAGATCACACTGGGCGGGCGCTCGAGTCCGTGGCGAAAGATCATGTCGCCAAAGTCACCATCGAAGGTAAGGAGTACTCGTTGCTCGGAGGATGCGCGATTCGCAACCTCTTCGTCCTCGAATGCAGCTGTCTTGCGAAGAACGATCGCAACATCGTGACCGTCGGCGATAAGGAGGTCAACGCTGGGGCGCGGGAAGTTCTCGTCGGCGAGAAATCGCACTACTGAGACGAGGCGGTTGGCAGCGGATAGATCGCGTCATCCTTCAACACGTCCGCGGCATACGCGAAGACCGCCTGGAGCGACTCGGGCGTGAGTGACGGGTAGCTATCGAGCACTTGCTCGCGCGACCAACCGGCGGCGAATAGGCGAAGGATGAAGTCGACCGCCAACCGCGTATCGCACACGGCCGGCTTGCCGCCGAGTACCTTCGGGTTAGAAGTGATGTGCTCGTGCCAATCCATGCGGAAATGATAGCAGGACGGCGATGTGGCCTGTGGGAGCGCGGCCGACGCGGCCGACGCGGGCGTTGTCTGGCGGCGTCCCAGCCGGATACTATCTCGCCTATGCGGGAGCGGTTTCCCTTGTCACGACTATCGCGCTGGCCAGTAGGTCCTTTCGCCCTGCTCCTTATGGCGTGGGTGCTGCTCGCCTGCGGCGGCTCCGGTACCGAATCGGAGCGGACCGCGGCGCTTACCGCCACACCCGCCGCGACAGATGAGGCCGCGCTTCGCGCGCTCGTCGAACAGCAACTTCAGTTTGCGAAGGACGGCGACTGGCCGGGGTTGTACGCCACGTACGCGCCTGACGCGCAGGCCGGCTGCTCGCAGGACCAATTTGTGGCGGAGCGCGAGGCCCTGGCGAAGGGCGGATTCGACGCGGCGAAGGTTTCGCAAACGATCACGTCGATTCGTGGCGACGGCGATGAGGCATACATCACCTGGAGCATCGCGTACGCCGGAACGCCGGTCGCCGCGAGTGATGAGGCGCCCGACGCGTATGTCAGGATCGATGGGCGGTGGTACGACGCGCCCGACGCGCACACGGGATGCGCGCGCCGCGCGGACGCTACGGGCACGCCATCGCCCGATACGACGACCGCAGCAAGCCCAGTCCAAACGCCGATTCCGTAGGCGCTCGCGACTTGACTCGCTTCTGCGGCCTTCGTAGGCTGAATGCGACAGTTGTACGTTCTGCGGGAGCTGGGGTCGTGCCCGGCTGAGAGGCTCGAGGAGAGCGACCGCCGAACCTGACCCGGGTAATGCCGGCGCAGGGAATGGACATCGCCAGCGCCTCGCCGGCTTGATGCCCGGAAGGCGCGTTTTCATGTCCGATGAGCTCGACCAGGTGCCGGAGCATGCCGCGCGCGCGCTGACGATCGCCGGCAGCGACTCCGGCGGCGGCGCGGGTATCCAGGCCGACATCAAGACGTTCGCGGCGTTCGGCGTGTACGGCGCTTCGGCGATCACGGCGGTAACGGCGCAGAACACGCGCGAGGTCAGCGACTGGCTGGCGATGCCGCCGGAACTTGTCGCCAAGCAGATCGATGCGGTGCTGAGCGACATCGGCGCGGACGCCGTGAAGACGGGGATGCTCGCCAACGCCGGCATCATCGAGAGAGTGGCGGCGAAAATGCGCGAGCATCGCGTCGAGAACCTGGTCGTCGACCCGGTGATGGTGGCGAAGGGCGGGCACAAACTGTTGGAGGACGACGCGGTGGGCGCGCTTGTGCGAGAGCTGCTGCCGCTGGCGCTCGTTGTGACGCCGAACTTGCCGGAGGCGGAGGTGCTGACGGGGCACACGATCACGTCGTGGGACGACGCGCGGGACGCGGCGGCGGAGATCGTCGAGATGGGCGCGCGCGCGGTCGTGATCAAGGGTGGGCATTTCGAAGAAGAGGCGTCATCGACCGACCTGCTGTTCGATGGGCAGCAGTATCGCGCGTTCAAGGCGGTGCGCGTGCGGACGGCGAACACGCACGGGACGGGATGCACGTTCTCGTCGGCGATTGCGGCGGGACTGGCGAAAGGGATGTCGCTGGGCGATGCGGTGGCTTTGGCGAAGTCGTATGTGACGCTGGCGATCCAGCACGCGTATCCGATCGGGGGCGGGCATGGGCCGGTGCATCATTTCTATCGGTACTGGCAGCCGAGTGGGCCGAAGTATCGGGCTGGCGTGCGGCCGACGTGACGGCGGGGGACAATCCACAGATTTCACAGATTCCCACAGATTGAGAACTACGGGAGCCACGAAGGACACGAAGGGGCACGAAGGTTAGGGGCAGGGCGTGATGATGAGTCATGTTGCGTTAGAGGTTCGAGATGAGTGACTTGTTGACGATTGCGGGGAAGACGTTCTCTTCACGCTTGTTTCTGGGGACGGGGAAGTACGCGAGCCCTGAGGAGACGGTGGCGGCGCTCGAGGCTTCGGGGGCGCAGCTGGTGACGGTGGCGATACGGCGGCTCGATCTGGACAACCCGAACGCGCGGACGGAGCTCGACTTCATCGACTGGTCACGCTACTCGGTGCTGCCGAACACAGCCGGCTGCAAGACCGTCGACGAGGCGCTGCTGACGGCGCGGCTCGGGCGATCCGTGACGGGATCGAACTGGGTGAAGCTGGAGGTGATCCCCGATCCGAAGTACCTGCTGCCCGATCCGATCGGGACGCTGCGCGCGGCGGAGCAGTTGCTCTCGGAGGGCTTCGTCGTGCTGCCGTACATCCACGCCGACCCGGTGCTGGCGAAGCATCTGGAGGAAGCCGGCTGCGCGACGGTCATGCCGCTGGGATCGGCTATCGGCTCGGGCCAGGGGATCCTGACGCTGCACGAGATCAAGATCATCATCGAGAACGCGAAGGTGCCGGTGGTCGTCGATGCGGGCATCGGCGCGCCGTCCGATGCGGCGCTGGCGATGGAGGTGGGCGCCGACGCGGTGCTGATCAACACAGCCGTCGCCAAGGCGCAGGACCCGCCACTGATGGCCTCAGCGATGAAGAAAGCCGTCGAGGCGGGGCGTGAGGCGTACCTCGCCGGCCGCATCGCTTCGAAGCCGTACGCGAGCGCCAGCAGTCCGGTCGAGGGCGTCGCGGCGATTGGGGCGCAGCCCCGATGACGGCTTCCGGCGGCAGGCCGTCGCTGCCGCGGCCCGCGCTCGTGTTGGTCACGGACTGCGCGCGTCTGCGCGGGCGCCGCATCGAGGATGTCGTCGCGGAGGCCGTGCTGGGTGGCGCGAACGCTGTCCAACTGCGCGAAAAGGATCGCTCGCACAGCGCCGCAGTGGGTTTGGGGGGCCGAGTGCGAGACGCGATTGACGGACGCGCGCTCCTCTTCGTGAACGGCGACGTCGATTGCGCATTCGTACTGCACGCCGATGGCGTTCACCTGCCCGAAGAAGGCGCCGCCATCGCTGACACACGAGCACGGCTGGGGCCCGATGTGCTGATCTCGCGGGCAGTGCACAGTGTAGAAGCAGCAGTGCGGGCGGAGCGCGAGGGCGCCGACATGATCCAGCTCGGGACCGTGTTCGAGACGGCA
>CAYWOO010000223.1:0-3193 GCA_964458665.1 uncultured Dehalococcoidia bacterium | reverse complement strand
GTTCCGCCCCGGCCGACCATTCCTGCCAGTGAGCTTGAAGTCAGGCATCACTTCTATGGCAGTGAAATGGAACAGGGCGAGTATTCCGCTGGGCCGACGTCATACCCCCAAAATTCGCGGATTAGGCGGAGCCTGTTGTTTGCAGGTGCATTTGCCGCGGTCGCTGGGGGAACCGTCGGGTTCGCAGTGACAAAGTCTGACCAGATATCGCAATCGATGGCAGCTGTTTACGGATATGCGGGCAGTTTGCTGGCTGGCGATACTGAACCGGTATTTCCCGCGACAAGGGAAACAATGATTTCGAAAAAACCGATCGCCATTGCTTCACTGGATGTTTCCGACGTGACCGGCACGTTGAACAGCATGATCCCCCTGGCACTCAACGCCGAGCCCGCTTTCGAGGACCAGAAACTGGCCATCAAAATTTCAGGACTTCCGGCATCTGCCTACCTTTCAGCTGGAAGGAAGATTTCCGAGGACACATGGATCCTCAAGGATGGCGAGGAAAAGGACATCAACCTGTTCGTGTCCCAGACAGACAAGGCAAAGTTTGATATTTCAATCGCGGCAATCGAAACCAATACGGGTGAACTTGCAGCTCCCGTGAAGGAAATGACTGTTGCCATTGATGACGCGAAGCTTGAGGTGGAAGAAGTGGCCTTGCAAATAACGCCCGCAAACGCTCCTCCGGAAACCAGCGTGCCGGTTAAGGCCGAAGTCGAAAGCATCTCGTCTGCTCCAGTGCAGAAAACCTTTGAGCCCATCAATCCGGTTCTATCGGCCGAAGTTACGGGGCTCCTGGGAAAGGGCGACATGCTGATGAAAACAGGTGACTTGATCATCGCCCGCCAGTTCTACAGCCGCGCCTTCCAAATGGGTGCAGCAGAAGGCGCCATGGGTGTTGCCAAGACCTATGACCCCACAGTCTTTGCGGAGATGAAGGTGCACGGCATTACGCCTGATGCGGAAAAAGCAGCGGAATGGTATGAAAAGGCCAAGGCTGCAGGCGTTGTGGAGGCCGAAGAAGCCCTCACGACCCTGTCTGCCGCAGCCCAGCCATAACCTGCTGAAACAGGCTCGACTTCTCGAACGGTTCAAGGCATCTATCAGGATGTTCTGAACCCTTCTGGAGCTGATCCATGCGCGCCGCGGACCTCATTGTTAAATGCTTGGAAGCCCATGGCATTGAGCGGGTCTATTGCGTCCCCGGTGAAAGCTATCTGGCGCTTCTCGACGCATTTTACGGCAGCTCAATAGAAATCATCATTTGCAGGCACGAGTCTGGCGCGGGCTTCATGGCCGTGGCCGAGGCACGCCTGACGGGCAAGCCTGCGGTGTTTCTGGTAAGCCGCGGACCTGGCGCCACCAATGGCTCCATTGCCATTCACGTGGCTGAGCAGGACGCAACTCCTGTGCTTCTTTTTATTGGCCAGGTTTCGCGCGAGGAGCGCGGCCGCGGCGCCTTCCAGGAAGTTGATTACACACAATTCTTTGGCGGCATGGCCAAGGGAATTTATGAAGTCCACGATGGCAGAAAGATCGGCGAAATTGTCACCCGCTCCCTGCGCCTTGCCAGCGAAGGCAAGCCCGGCCCGGTCATTATCTCACTTCCCGAAGATGTTTTGAGCGACGAGGCGGGCGAAACGGCCCCTGCCCCATTTCCTCTCTCTGTGGCCCATCATGGAACAAGCGACATCGCCGCCATTCAGGCGATGATCGAGGAAGCAAGCAAGCCCATTGTTGTTGCGGGCGCCATGCTGCGCGGGACCAGAGGGGCAGCAGCACTCCAGCGCTTTGCCGAAGCCTTGCGAATTCCCGTGGCTGTCACCTGGAAAAACCAAGACATTTTTGATAATGGCTCGCCGCTTTATGCGGGGCACCTGGGTTTTGGAAATCCGCCAAAGCACCGCCAGGTTTTGGCAAATGCCGACCTCATCATTGCGGTAGGTACAAGGCTGGGCGATGTGGCCAGCCTGAACTACACTTTCCCAATGGCTCCGGAACCCAAACAAAAACTTATCCATATCTATCCCGATGGCGAACCGATCGGGAAGATATTCAGAACTGACTTGGGCCTTGTCGCCGATCCTGTTGCAGTGCTGTCCGATCTTGCATTGCATCCGCGCGTTGTTTCGTCGGCACGGGAAGCATGGAGCACATCGATAAATGAATTCGTGCGGGGGTTTCAGCTCTTCAAGTCGCCGGAACCTGGCGACGGCGTGGACTTTGGAAAAGTTGTTGTTTCCATTGCCACGCAGGCGCCTGTTGATGCCGTAATCACAACAGATGCAGGCAACATGTCCACATGGGTGCATCGCCACTGGATCATGACGCCGAAGAATCTGCTGTTGGGCGCCATCGCCGGTGCCATGGGTTTCGGCGTGCCAACGGCAGTTGCCGCAGCCATCGTTGACCGGGCGCGGATGGCAATCACCTTTGTGGGCGATGGCGGAATGCTGATGACCGGCCAGGAACTGGCGACTGCTGTACAGTATGGAGCTAGCCCCAAGATCGTCATTTCCGACAACGGCATCTACGGCACCATTCGGACCCATCAAGAGAAACATTACCCCAGCCGGGTTTCGGGCACAGATCTGGTCAATCCGGATTTTACCCTCTGGGCAAAGTCATTCGGCGTGTTCACTGTCACCATCGCAATGGGCGATGACATTGACGCGAAGGTCAAGGAATTCCTCGACCATGATGGAGCCGCCGTGCTCCACGTCAAATCCAGCAAGGAAGCACTGTCAGCATTTACAACATTGAGCGCTTTGAGTTAGCCAACTGCGAATTCATTTTTATTCCGTCATCCCGGCGAACACCGCTATCGTATGCACACATCTTTGTTGTCGCAGTTGCAACTAGCAACGCGATGAATTCATTCGTTCTTCCGTCATCCCGATGAAAATCGGGATGACGGACTATTGTTTAGAATTATATAGTTATGTTAATGATTAGCATGAATTGATCGGCGAAAGATGTGTGCATACGATAGCGGCGAACGCGGGAATGACTGCTATAGGCAAGCATTAGTTGAAATATAGGAATTTACCCCCTTGACACTATATTCCTATTATGTCATTTATGTTCCTGTCCATCCCGGAAGGGGTCTCGGTCATGACGGTGATCATAGATGGGGTGGATGTGGCGCCTGCGGGTTTGGTGAAACGGACATCAGACACTCGGGAGCTGA
>CAYWOO010000222.1:0-5110 GCA_964458665.1 uncultured Dehalococcoidia bacterium | reverse complement strand
TAGGATTTATACTTGCCGGTGCCGATGATGAGGCGGGAGGCGTAAGCGCGGCCGGCGATGGTGAGGGGGGAGTCAGTCATTGTTAGCACTCAAGAACGCCCCGACTGCGTCGTAGAACGTGTCATAATCATCCAATCGCATGATCGCGCCCAACGCGTCCTCTTGCGCGCTATGATCGCGCTTTTGGAGCGCGGTTCTCAGAGTTTCAGCCTGTTCATGAAGCCGCACGGCTCCCAGCGGGTTTTCGTTTGATCGGACCCGTTGAATCCAATCGTCGTAGAGATTTGCCACCCGAAAGAAATGTCGAGGCTCCTCCGCCACGGTCATACATCTTCGAGGCTGCGCTGAGTGTGCTTTAAGACTTGGCCGACCTGCAACCGCTCCACACCCGGAAACCACTCCAAAAACTCATCAATCGTAGCGCCGCCCTCGATGTTTTCGAACAGCGCCTTCACCGGTACGCGCGTGCTTTTGAACAGCCAAGCGCCGCTGACTTTTCCTGGCACGCGCTCGACGGCGGAGCATTGGGACCCGTCAAACATAGGAAAACAACGTGGCGGGTCGCGGCGTTGAGTGCAAGCGAAACGCCACCATCACCCGCCCCCCACAAATTGCACGATCTCCAGCCGGTCGCCATCGGCCAGAACGATCTTCCCCCACAGGCTCTTCGGGGCGATTTCGCGATTGCGCTCGACCGCCACCCGCCCGGATTCTATCCCCAGCGAGGCGAGCAGGTCGGCGAGGGTCGCCTCAGCAGGCGCTTCTCGCACTTCTCCATTGACGGTGAGGCGCATCTTGCTTCCTATCGCGCCGAAATAGCCCCCCTTGGGCCCGCGAGCAACCCGCGCGGCCCACGCGACTTTAGAGCCCATGACCGCACCCAAGCCGATCTATGTCTTGAACGGCCCTAATCTCAACCTGCTCGGGACCCGCGAGCCGGAAATTTACGGTCGCGTCACGCTGGCTGAGATTGAACAGGCGTGCATCGCCCGCGCCGCGCAGCTCGGGCGCACAATCGTGTTTCGCCAATCCAACATCGAGGGCGAGTTGGTGGATTGGCTGCAAGAAGCGCGCGAGCAGGCGTGCGCGGTGATCCTCAATGCCGGCGGCTACACCCACACTTCGGTGGCGCTGCACGACGCGATCAAGGCCATCGGCGTGCCGGTGATCGAAACGCATCTTTCCAACCCCGCCGCCCGCGAGGAGTTTCGCCATATCTCACTGGTCGGCAAAGCCGCCAAGGGCGTGATCGCCGGGTTCGGGGCGACCTCTTATCTCTTGGCCCTGGAGGCAGCCGCCCTCCTCGCACAGGAAAGCAAGCAAGCGTGAGCAGAAAACCCCAACCTATCGTTGCCGAAAAAAAGCCGCAGCCGATCGATCCGGCTCTGGTGCGCGAACTCGCGACGATCCTGAACGATACCGGGCTTACGGAGATCGAGATCGAGCATGGCGACTTGCGCCTGCGCATCGCCCGCACGCTCACCGTCGCCGCCGCACCGGCGATGCAGGCCCATCTCGTGCACGCCCCGCCGCCGCAGCTTACCCATGCGCCCGCGCCACCAGCCGCGACCGCCGATCCAGCCAAGCATCCCGGCATGGTGCCCTCGCCCATGGTGGGCACGGCGTATTTGTCGGCCGAGCCGGGCACCGCGCCGTTCGTGAAGATTGGCGACACTGTCACCGAAGGCCAGACCGTGCTCGTGGTCGAAGCGATGAAGACCTTCAATCCCATCCCCGCCCCGCGCGCCGGCAAGGTGGTCGCTATTCTGGTGACAGACGCCCAGCCGGTCGAGTACGGCGAACCGCTGTTGATTTTGGAATGAGCACGAAAAGCGAATGGCGAATGGCGAATGGGGACGCTTCACGCGTCTATTCGCGGTTCCACGCCCACTTCCCACATTGCCGCCCATTCGCCATTCGCCATTCGCCATTGGCTATTCGCCATGTTTGAAAAGGTCCTCATCGCCAATCGCGGCGAGATCGCGTTGCGCATTCACCGCGCGTGCAAGGAGATGGGCATCGCCACGGTGGCGGTGCATTCCACCGCCGATACCGACGCCATGCATGTGCGCCTGGCCGACGAAAGCGTGTGCATAGGCCCGCCGCCTGCGTCGAAATCCTATCTGCACATCCCTTCACTGATTGCGGCCGCGGAAATCACCGGCGCGCAAGCGATCCATCCCGGCTACGGCTTTCTCTCGGAGAACGCCAAATTCGCCGAGATCGTCACCGAACATGGCATGACTTTCATCGGCCCCACCGCCGCGCACATCCGGCTGATGGGCGACAAGATCGCAGCCAAGCAAGCCGCCATCGACACCGGCATGCCGGTGGTGCCGGGCTCCGATGGCGGCGTCGCGACGGAGGAAGAAGCCAAGAAGACCGCCAAGAAGGTCGGCTACCCGGTGCTGATCAAAGCGGCGGCCGGCGGCGGCGGACGCGGCATGCGCCTGGCGCGCACGGCCGACGATCTCAGCGAAGCCTTCTCCTCCGCCCGCGCCGAGGCGAAAGCCGCGTTCGGCGACGATGCTGTCTACATCGAAAAATACCTCACCCATCCGCGCCATATCGAAATCCAGATAGTCGCCGACAGCCATGGCAACGTCATCCATCTCGGCGAGCGCGATTGTTCGCTGCAGCGGCGTCACCAGAAAGTGCTGGAGGAAGCGCCCTCGCCCGCGCTCAACGCCGAGGACCGCGCTAGAATCGGCCGCGTCACCGCCGAAGCGATCGCCAAGCTTGGCTATCTCGGCGTCGGCACGGTGGAATATCTCTACGAGGACGGTGAATTCTATTTCATCGAGATGAACACGCGCCTGCAGGTCGAGCACCCGGTCACCGAGATGATAACCGGCATCGATTTGGTGCGCGAGCAGATCCGCATCGCCGACGGCGCGCCGCTTTCAGTAAAGCAGAAGGAAGTGAAATTCCACGGCCACGCCATCGAGTGCCGTATCAATGCCGAAAACCCGGCGACGTTTCGCCCCTCGCCCGGGCGCATCGAGGGCTTCCATCCCCCCGGCGGCCTCGGCGTGCGCTTGGACAGCGCCATCTATGCCGGTTACTCGATCCCGCCAAACTACGATTCGCTGATCGGCAAGCTGATCGTCCACGGCCGCGACCGCGCCGAGTGCCTGATGCGGCTGCGCCGTGCGCTCAACGAAATGGTGATCACCGGGGTGGAAACCACCCTGCCCCTGTTCCGCGACCTGATGAACGAGACCGACGTGATCAACGGCGATTACTCGATCCACTGGCTGGAGAAGATGCTGGCGGCGAAGGCGGCGGGGTGAACCGGTCCCATGGACCGTCGGCGTCCCGCGCCGGAATGACGGAGAAAGCCGTGCGCGAACCGGCGGTCCGAGACCGGTTACGCCGGCTTGCCAAACCGCTCCGCCGCCCGCGCCCGCGCCTTCTCGGCCTCGATCTCGCGGTCGCGCGGCGCGGCGTTGGTCTCCAGTGCGTCGAGCAAGCGGCGCGCTGAAGCGCAGACTTCTTCGATGGCGCGATTGAACGGCGCCTCATTGGCCTTCGAGGGCGCGTTGAAGCCCGACAGCTTGCGCACGAATTGCAGCGAAGCGGCGCGCATTTCCTCCTCGCTCGCCGGGGGATCGAAATTGAACAGCGTCTTGATGTTGCGGCACATCGCTCGCGCTCCTGGTTGGTATTGGCCAGAGTTTTAGCGCAAATATGGGGCTGCGGAACAGGCCATTTGCGCGCCGCCCGCGTGCTGGCATGATGGCGCGATGAAGCCCTTCACCAGCGACGACCTCGTCGCCTGCTATTGCCGCGGCGTGTTCCCGATGGCCGAGAGCCGCGGCGAGGCGGGCTTCCACATCGTCGATCCGGAATATCGCTGCGTCCTGCCGCTGGACCGCTTCCACGTTTCCCGCCGGCTGGCGCGCACCATTCGCCAAGATTGCTTCCGTTTCACCCGCGACCGCGCCTTCGCCACGGTCATCGATGCCTGCGCCTCGCCGCGCGAGCCCGACGGCGACACCTGGATCAATGCCGACATCCGCGCGCTTTACCTGCAACTGCACGCGCGCGGCATCGCCCACAGCGTGGAAACCTGGGTGGGCGAAAAGCTTGTCGGCGGCTTGTACGGGGTGGCGCTCGGCGGCGTTTTTTTCGGCGAAAGCATGTATTCTCGCGCGCGCGACGCCAGCAAGGCGGCGCTCGCGCACCTGGTGGCGCGGCTGCGCTTTGGCGGCTTCAAACTGCTCGACGTGCAATTCCCTACCCCTCACCTGGTGCAATTCGGCGCGCTGACGCTGCCGCGGCGGAGCTTCCGCGCTTTGCTTGAAGTTGCGCTGGCGACGCGGGGAGACTTCGGCGCGATGGCGGACGATGCGAGCGGGGCACAAATGCTAGCGATGCTGCGTCCCTTCTCCCCTTGAGGGGAGTGTTGCGAAATTCAACACCCATCCCCGGAGCGATGCGAAGCATCGAGTCCGGGGCCCATAAACACCGACGCTACAAGAAGAGCGCTGGTGTTTGCCGCGCGAATACTGGCAGCCGCTAGAGTTCATGGGTCCCGGACTTGGCGCTGAGCGCCAATCCGGGAATGGGTGGGCGTATCGCAACACTTCCCTTGAGGGGAGAAGGTTGTTTGCGACACTCACCGCGAAATTTTCTCCACTCCGCCCATGTACGCAACCAGCGCTTTCGGCACAGTGATAGAACCATCGGCGTTCTGATAATTCTCCAAAATCGCCACCAGCGTACGGCCAACCGCCAATCCCGAACCGTTCAGCGTATGCACGAATTGCACTTTGCCATCTTTGTCGCGGTAGCGCGCGTTCATGCGCCGGGCTTGGAAATCGCCGCAATTGGAGCAGGAGGAAATTTCGCGATAGGTACCCTGGCTTGGCAGCCAGACTTCGAGATCGTAAGTGCGGCGCGCGGCAAAGCCCATGTCGCCGGCGCAGAGCAGCATGACCCGGTACGGCAGCTCCAAGCGTTTTAATATGTCCTCCGCGCACGCTGTCATGCGCTCGTGCTCTTCGTGCGATTGCTCTGGCGCAACGATGGAGACCAATTCCACTTTGCGGAACTGGTGCTGCCGGATCATCCCCCTTGTATCCTTCCCCGCCGCCCCCGCCTCGGA
>CAYWOO010000221.1:0-3367 GCA_964458665.1 uncultured Dehalococcoidia bacterium | reverse complement strand
CGAACAGGATTGCTCTCGTGGATCCAGTCATCCAGGCATTCGGGCAACAGCGTCGTCTGCTGGCGATCCGCTCCTTGAATGAAACCCTGCATCCAATCCTCCATCGATTCAACAAGAGAATCATAGCATGGACAGGGTTTTCACACAGCCTCGACCCTAAGCTGACACACTTCGCCTTGGATGCCGTATTCCCCTATTCACACCTATCATTGTGCGACAACTTGATCGACCACAGTTGAAGCGGCCAGGTCATTCTCTGCCGGGTCAAGCCCCATGCGTGCTCTGACGTCGTCCCTAATTTCACTCCAGGGTGCACGGTTCGAGTATGCCTCCATATTGGCCTCTGCCGCGGCGAGGTCAGCCAGGGCTACTTCACCTTGCTTTAATGCTGAGTTGGCTGCAGCAATCTGTTCAGTGGTTGGCACGCTCTGACCGCCAAGATCCAGCTTCGCTTGATCGATAGCGGCAATGGGAGGGGAAAGGGCAACGGCACTGTCATATGCACCAACGTCGGCATAACCAGCGGCTTCGAGTGCCAAAGCAAGAGTATTAGCAGCCGTAGCAGCATCAATAACAGCTTGTGCTGCAGCCAGGTCTCCCGCCAGGTCATTGTAGTTGGTCTGCGCCACTGCGTAGCCCGCAACCATCCCTATGGTGCCTTTAAAATTGCCATTGCGGATGTGCGCCTGAATAGCTGGGTGGGTAATTGGCTTGGCGGCATTCCATCTCCCAAGCTGCGACGGATGCGCTGGCGCTGTTGGGTCGGCCAACGCCATCTGCTTGGCATTCAATTTCTGCTTAGCTCTTGCATCGGGGGCCGTCGCGGAATTTACTTTATTGCTGCTAGCCGCCTTTGTGCTCTTGCTTCCACTGGCACTATTTCCTTTGCTTGTGTTACCACTTTTTCCATTGCCATTTCCTCCCTTTGCGGCCTGCGCCTGCCCATAATAGAATTTCCCTTCAAAATTTGGCAATGCAGGGGCGATGGCGAAGCTAGTTCCAAGTGCCAATAGAAAACATGTGCGGGAAAGAATGGTGGCCATAATTACACTCCTGATTCAACTGTCTAACTGATATACTTCAATAAGAAAGCTGATGCAGTTATTAACTATGACATTGGTTCAGGGCGAGCTAAAGAAATCATTAAAAATTAACATTGTTGCATTGGTATCTAAGTTGGCTTTCATCTTTCTTGAAATGACGACCCCGTCTGGCATGTTTGCTTCTAACTTCCGGTTCTGGCCCGTTTGAGACTTCGTGCCCTTGCTGCAGCCAGTCCGCTCATCGTGGCAGAGCTGACATTCAATTTACAATGTCCGCTTTTTCAGAAAACTGGTCTGCATGCAGAGGCACAGCTGACATGGTTTGACAGCTGCACTTGGTCTCATGTTGACCCTTAGCTGACTTCAATCGCCGGTCAGATTGGAACTCCAAGGGTGCCACCTACTTTTGTGCACGGCAGCAGCAATTACTGAGGTGCGGTCTTGTCAAAAACTTCCTTTCGCGCCAATTTAAGCATCAACAAACCGATCATCGGGCGGATGTCAGATGAATAATTTTAATCTTGCTAAGGGCGACGTTTTTAGGGAGCATGAGCTTGGCACATCTTCAGGTTTTTCAATCCCTTTGGGCTATGCAACCTCATGATGGGTCTGGTCGGCAACTCCGGCTTGATGAAATCTGCGAAATGGTTGCCGAGGCGGGTTTTGATGGTGTGGCAATCGATTTGGGTGCGGCTGATGCTGCAACTGCGACCGCAATCCGACCTTTTCTTGAGAAAGCGGGCTTGAAACCCCTCTTTGTCGCCTTTCCCAAGTCCGTCGAAGCTCTTCGAGAAACTCTTTGCATGGCACGTGATTTTGGCTCGCCATTTGTGGATGTAGTGGGGCAAGTTTTCCCACTCACTGTGGAGGGCGCAATTCCCGTGATCCGTCGTTGGAACGAGATGGCGGACCACGAAGAGATGCCGATCCAATTTGAGACACATCGAAACTGCATTACGAATGATCTTTTTTTCACATTATCTTTGCTGGACGCAGTACCCGAAATGCGCCTTTCCGGCGACTTCTCACATTACATCGTTGATAGGGAAATGCGTATCCCACTCAATGAAGTTGACAGGTCATTCCTGACCCGATGCATAGAGAGATGCGACAGTTTCCAAGGTCGAGTAGCAAGTCGACAACAGATACAGCTGCAACTTGACTTCCCACAACATGGCAAGTGGCTAGAATTGTTTCAGAGCCTTTGGCGACAGGGTTTTTCGAGTTGGAAACAGCGCAACCCCGGACAGGACATGATCTTTCTGTGCGAGCTTGGGCCTCCGGAATATGCGATGACGGACGCTAACGGCCACGAAATGTCGAACAGATGGGAAGAAAGTTGCATACTGAAAGAGATGGCTTTCAGGATTTGGTCAGACTTGACTTAGTGCGCTTTGCCTCACCGTGCCGACGAGGAGATACTGGAAATTGGGTGCCGAAGTTTTGACCGTTATCGAGACCCCGAGACTCATCCTTCGAAAATTTCGGGACGATGATCTCGACGAACTCTGCCTGCTATACGCGGACAACGACATCCGCCGGTATTTTCCCGAAGGAGTATTGAGCAGGGCCCAGACCAAAGAAGAGCTCGACTGGTTCTTGGGCGGGGGCTGGTCCGAACATCCTGAGCTTGGGCTTTGGGCAACCATCTACCGACCGACAGGACGCTTTATCGGTCGCTGCGGTCTCATTCCGTGGACCATTGATAGTCAACAAGAAACCGAGGTTGCCTATTTGCTCGCCAAGGAATTCTGGGGACAAGGTCTCGGAGCGGAGGCCGCTGGCGCACTTGTTCGGTACGCATTCATGCGCCTGCAGCTAATCCGCCTGATAGCCTTGATTGATCGTGAGAACACCGCCTCCATCCGTACCGCCGAAAAGGTTGGTTTCAGTTTTGAGCGGGAGGTCGAAGTGGAAGGAACGAAGGCCCAACTTTACTCAATAGGCGCTGGTCCGCAGTCGGCATGAAATCCAGCCCTTAGCGTCAGCTATTTGGTCCGTTTGAGACCTAATGCCCTTGTCGCAGCTTGTCCGCTCATCGTGTCAGAGCGGACTTTCAATCAACAGTGTCCGCTTTTTCAGAAAATTGGTCCGCATGCAGTGGCTCAGCCGACATGGTTTTTCAGCTGCACTTGGTCTCATGTTGACCCGAACCGGACATTGCCAAATTCCAGGCGGGCCTGGACAAGACGAAGTCTAGTCGGCCCATGGATATGGATACCCGCGCCTCATCTGCTCATGACTTTCGCCGTAGTTCATTCCATGGCGCTTCGCCGCTCATATCGATCGTTTCGAAACCATTCTCACCAACGGAAGGGCCGAAT
>CAYWOO010000220.1:0-8879 GCA_964458665.1 uncultured Dehalococcoidia bacterium | reverse complement strand
ACGCTAACGCCGCGGCTGCGCGGTCACCTGTGCGTACAGCCGCTCCATCAGCGCGGCGTTGTCCTGCCAGCGATACTCCCGCTCGACGAACGCACGGCCCGCGGCCCCCATCGCCCGCCGTAACGCGGCGTCGCCGGCCAGCTGCGCGATGGCATCAGCCAGCGCCCGCACGTCGGCGGGCGGCACCAGGATGCCTGTCTCACCATCCAGCACGACATCCGGGATGCCGTGGATGTTCGATGCCACGATCGGGAGTTCCATCGCGCTCGCCTCCAACGCCGAAACGCCGAATCCCTCCCACGTCGACGGCATCGCAAAGATGTCCAGCCGCTGAAGCACGGCCGGCACCGCATCGTGCGCCATCTCGCCTAGAAATTCCACCCGTTCCCGCAAGCCCAATTCGTCCGTCAGCCGCTCCAGCGCCGCGCGCGACGGGCCGTCGCCCGCCAGCACGACGTCGAGCACCACGCCGCTATCGCGCAGCGTGGCGACCGCACGCAACAAGTACTCGAACCCCTTCTCCGGCGACAGCCGCGACACCGCACCGATCGTTACGCGCCCGTCCGCCCGCGGTTCGCGCAGTGCCGGCGCAAACTGATCGAGATCGACGCCGTACGGAATGACCAGCACTGGCTTCTTCTCCGGCGTATACGGCAGCGTCGCCTCCGCGAGCCGCAAACCGGTCGCCGTGATGGCGCCGGCACGCGCCAGCGCGTGCCGCGTGATCCAGCGATGCAGCGGCGTCAGCGTCGGAGCCTCCAGCACGTCCGTTCCCCAGACGGACACAATTGATGGCTGGAAGCCCGACAGCCCGGCAAGGAACCCGTAGCTGGTGAGGTGCAGCGCGTGCAGCAGGTCCGGCCTCAGCGTCTCAATCAGCGTGCGCACGCGCCGCGCGTGGACGACGTATCGCGCCTTGCCGATCGTCTCGAAGCCGTCGACGTAGTGCACCGTCGCGCCCTCGATCTCCGCCGGCCGGAACGAGATGACGTGCGCATCCCAGCCAAGGCGAGCGAAGTGCTGCACCCAGCGTCGCGTGTGGATGTACGGCGCATCAGCGAGGTAGACGACTCTCACAGCGGTGTACGATCGTCAGACTCGGCGCCACCCGTGCGGCGCATCGCGTCGATAGCGACAGCCAGGCCGGCCGCGAACCAGAGATACGGATCCTCGAGGAAGCGACCCTCCGTCTGCGATCCGAAGAAGATGATCGCACTGATCACCGCCAGACCAGCGAGTGCAGCCTTCGTTTCCGGCGGCGCACGGTGCATCAGCTCGCGCACGTACGCGCCCCACCGCACGATGACGAACGCCAGCGCCACCATGCCGATCACGCCGAGTTCCGCCATGAGCGTCACTACGGAGGTGTGCGAAATCGTCACATTCGCTTTGATCTTCGGATCTTTGAAGTCGTAGTAGTCGTTCTCGAATGACGACTGATAGCCGCCGGCGCCCACGCCCGTCAGGGGATGATCGGCGAACATGTGGAGCCCTGCATCGACGAGGTAGGGCCGCGCGCCCGAAGCCTCGACGCCGAACGTGAAGGTGTTGACGCGCTTCGTGAAGAACGGGCTGAACGCCGCGATTACCAGCGCCGCTGCCACGAGCGTCGCCGCGCCAACACCGAGCATCCGCAATCGCGCCCGCCGCTCGATCGGCAGCGCCATCACCATCACCGGCAGCGCAACGGCGCCGACGAGCCACGCGCCGCGCGATCCGGTGAACACCAGCGTCAACGCGCTCAGCGCCATCGCTGCCACCAGCGCGAACCGCGCCCGCCGCTCGACGAACGGCCACAGCGCCAGCACCACGACCATCCCGACGAGCAGGAAGCGCGCGAAGTGGTTCGGATCCGCGAACGTCGTATTGATCCGCCGCTCCCCAAACAGGCCCAGCCCCTCGTTCCAGAAAAAGTTGCCGGTGACCTGCTGGTACACGCCGACAATCGCCAGCATCGCCGCCGAGAACACGACCGCGTACAGCGTCCATCGCAGGGACGCGCGATCGCGCACAAAAAACGGTATGAGTGCGAACCCGCCCAGCGAAAACAGCAACCGCAGCGACTCCGTCCGCGCCGCCGAAACGTCGATGGCGTACAACGTCGAGAGCGCATAGACGGCGACCAGCAGCGCCAGCGGAAGCGTCAGCGGCGACACCGGCAGCACGTCGAGGCGCGACCGCGCGGGCCGAAGCGCCCACACCACGAACGCAAGCGCCACGACCAAACGTCCTGCATCGACGACCGACGTCGGCGGCAGCCCGCCGCCCAGCTCCGAGCGCGTCTGTAGGAACGGGACCCAGAGCTTCGTGATCTCCATCGGCAGCGCCAACGCCAGCATCGGACCGAGCATCCGAGGCTCGTACAGCGCCACGCTGGCCGCGACGGCACCCACCGCCGCGCACCCGAACGCCGCAGAGTGCCCGTACAGCGCCGCGACGGCGCACACGGCGGCAGCCAGCACGCCCACAATCAACCACGCCTCAGCCGGTATCGGTGGAAGCGCGCGCGCAGCCGCGAACGAAGGGCGAGAAACCGCCATGCGCACAGTGTAGGCGAGGAACCGGCCTGTGCTGACTGTCGCGTGACGGTGTCAGGCAGTCGACCCGCCGCTGACGTGCTGACCGCTGACGGGCTGACGGCTACGGCAGCGGCACGCCGTTGTACAGCAGATCCGTATCGCCGGTGAACACATCGGTGGAGAGGCTGCCGAGCGCTACGATCGGGCGGTCCGACTCGAGGATGGCTGTGCCGGCGAAGCCGTTGGGCAGGATGTCTTCCAGCGGCTGGAAGACGGTGAACTCGCGCTGCGCGTGGATCACGTACGACACCTCGCCGCCTGGCAAGTCGAGGCCGATGTAGCGGATGCGGACATTCGCCTCGCCGCCGTCGGCCACGAGCACGCGGAACCAGCTGTTCCAGCCGGCGTGGCCGTTGAACGGCCCAAAGTTCTTGTTCAACACCGGCAGCAGCACCTTCGTCGAGCCATCCTCCGGCCGGAACGCGCGGTAGTTCGTGAAGATGTCGGCGTACCGCGTCGCGCGGCTCACGATGACGCCGATCGGCTGCGTCGACGTCAGCCGCGCCGTACCGACGAAGTTGGGCGGCAGCGCATCACCGGGCGCCAGGCAGTTCGCGTAGTCATCGCGATCCTGGAAGCACAGGCGCGCGCCCTTTACCGTCAGCGTGTTCTGCCTGGCGACAAACGCGAGATCGTTGTCGAGGTCGTAGCCCTCGAAGCGAATCGTCACCTGCGCCGGCTTGCTCGGGTCTTTGTTCTCGATCTGAAAGCGCGTGCTGAAGCCGTTGAACGGTCCCACCTCGCGATCGACGAGCGGCAGCAAGGCCGTCGTCGTCATCTCGAGGTTGTCGATGGCGCGGTACGACGCGAACGGATTGTAGATGCTGTTCCATGTATCCGCCGTCGCCGTCAGCAGTTGCTGGTCGGCCGGGACGTTCTGTCCATTCTTCGATGTCTCGATGCGCACCGATCCGGTGAAGTTCGACGGCAGGCCGAACGTGTCGGGATCGCGGAACAGCGTGCCATGCGGCGGAATCGGCCGGCCGCCATTTGGACAGCCTTGCTGCTTCGGCCCGTTCTTGTCGCCGAGCTTGTAGGGGTCCCACGCGACCTCGCCGTCGGTATTGTTGTTGAGATAGGTCAGCGTCACGCAGGCCGTCACCGTGTCGCTGAGATTTTGCAGCGCGAAGCGGCCGTTCCAGTCGTTCTGCGCGCCGTCACGACTCGCGATCAGCGGCAGGAACAACTTGCTCGATCCGGCGAGGATCGTCGTCGTGTTGCCGTCGACCATGAAGGCACCGTTACGCCGCACGTCCTTCGCTTGCAGCGCCACGATCGGCTGGTCGCTCTCGACGACGGCCGACCCCTTGTATCCGACCGGCAGCTGCGGATTCCCCTCCTGAAAGAACGTCCACCCCTGCCCCGGACCGATCGCCGCGCACGCGGTCGAGGGGCAGCCGTCCTGCCCGGCCTGCCCGCCGGTCTCGTCGAAGTACGTGACAGTCACGTTCGCCGCCACGACGCCGATGTTCTGCACCCGGATCCAGGAGTTCTCGATGCCGAATGTGAAGGACGATACGGGCGCCGTCGCGCGCGCGCGTGTCGCACCGCTTCGAAGCGACGTCACGCCGCCGGACGCGACGATCGCCAGCGCCAGCACGCCCAGTGCGAGCGCAGGCGTCCGCGATTTCAACATCAACCGAAGAAGTCGTGAGGGAATACGCCGCATCTCGGATCCTTCCGCCCATACCCGCGCCATTCTACCCTACGGGCCGTAGGCCGGACACGCGATCGCGCAAGTCAACCGCGCTTCGCTACGTCCTCGCGTGATACGCCGAATTCGTCACGCAGGATCCCCATCAATGTCTCGTCGCACCAGCGCCCGTCGCGAAATCGCGATGACCGCGCACGCCCTTCGACGCGGAACCCGCACTTCTCGTAGCAGCGCTGAGCGCGCGTGTTGTAGTCCAACACAGTCAGCGAGACACGGTGAAGGTTCATCTCCTCGAACGCAAACCGCAGGATCGTGCGCGTGGCGTCCGTCCCATAGCCGCGGTCCCAGTACGCCCGCTCGATCGCGATGCCGAAGTCCGCGTGGCGATCTTCCGGCGACGAGCGCTTGAGTCGTATCAGCCCGATCAGCGCGCCGTCCTCGGTCTCGATCCCCAGCGACACGCCCGCGTACGAAGGAGAGCCCATCGACTGCACGAACGCCCGTATCGTCTCCAGCGAAGCGCCGTAGATGTTCCCGTCCAGCACGCTGAACTCATGATCCCGGTACCAGGCCCAGACAGTCTCCACGTCCGACGCCTCGAACGCACGCAGCCGCACACGATCGCCGTTGATCATTGATCAGTCCCTTTTGGTTACGCGGCGGCATTTGGCGTACGAGCGCGGCGCAACGGGTTGCGCCCCTACCGCGGCCGGCACCTATTCGGCTACCACCGCGATCGCGGCTTTGAACACTGCCTCGAATGGCTGGGCTGCGTCGATCACGCGCCACGTATCGGGCGACTCGTGCGCTAGTTCGAGGAAGCCCGCTCGCACGCGCTCGTGGAACGCCACCGTCTCGCGGTCGAAGTGATTCGCCGCACCCGCGCCCGCGCGCCGCGCGAGGCCCACCTCCGCCGGCAGATCGAGCAGCAGCACCGGATCCGGCACGAGGCCACCCGTCGCGATCGCATTCGCGCGCTGGACTACTTCGCGCCCGAGGCCGCGCCCGAAGCCCTGGTACGCCACCGACGATGCCTCAAATCGATCGCAGAGCACAATCGCACCGCGCTCCAGGCTGGGTCGAATCACCCTCGCCACTAGATGCGCGCGCGCCGCCTCGAAGAGCAACAGTTCCGCGAGATGGTCGCCGACGGCGGCATCGCTCAGCACCAGCGACCGGATCTGCTCGCCGAGCGCAGTCCCGCCCGGCTCGCGCGTCAGCACGACCTCGCGCCCGCCGGCGAGCAGCCGCTCGCCCAGCGCCGCCAGCAGCCGCGACTTCCCGGCGCCTTCGCCGCCTTCGATCACGATGAATCGCCCCGCGTTGGCCATGCTGTACACGTACAGTCCAACCGAGCATCGAGTCAAGGCGCTGTCGAATCACTCGTGGTAGCCAACGCTCGGTCGCGGTCGACCAACCGCATCGCCGGTCGGAGTTCGCGCGGGCTGAAAAGCCCGCGCTACGGGGCCAAGAAGGATCGCGCTCGGTCCCAATCACCAGCGACCGGCCACCAGTAACCATCTGTTATACTTCGCTGGTTTGCGCCGATCCGGCGCGAATACAGCTTCGGAAGGAGCGGCCGGCCGCCTCGCGCGGACTCGGCCGTTAGTTATGCCAGCAGTAGTGATCATCGGCGGCCAGTGGGGCGACGAGGGCAAGGGCCGCATCGTCGACCTCGTCGCACAGGGCGCGTCCGTCGTCGCCCGCTATTCGGCGGGCAACAACGCCGGCCACACGGTCATCAACGATATGGGCGAGTTCAAGCTGAACGTCGTCCCCGCGGGCATCTTCTACGCCGAAAAAACCTGCATCATCGGCAACGGCGTCGCCGTCGACCCCGCGGTGCTGCTCAACGAGATCGATACGCTCTCGACACGCGGCGTCAGCGTCGCCAACCTCTTCATCAGCGATCGCTGCCACGTCGTCATGCCATGGCACCCGCTGATCGACGTCGCCGACGAGGCGCTGCGTGGCGCCGCCGCGATCGGCACGACCGGCCGCGGCATCGGACCCTGCTTTACCGACAAGGTCGCGCGCCTCGGCATCCGCATCGGCGACCTCATCGATCCCGAAGCGTTCCGTGCGCGACTGGATTTCGTGCTGCCGTACAAGAACAAAGTGCTGCAGCAGCTGTACGGTCTCGCGCCGCTCGCGTTCGATGATGTCTTCGCATCGTATTCGGCCCTCGGCGTCAGGCTCGCACCGTTCGTGCGTGACACCGCGCTCATCGTCCACGACGCGCTCGACCGCGACGAGACCGTGCTGCTGGAAGGCGCGCAGGGCTGCCTGCTCGATCTGGATGCCGGCACGTATGAGTACGTGACGTCGTCCGTGCCATCGTCGTCCGCGGGCGGCGCGGGCATCGGCATCGGCATCGGCCCGACCGTGATTCAGCAGGTCGTCGGCATCTACAAGGCGTACATGACGCGCGTGGGCAACGGCCCCATGCCCAGCGAGCTGCTGGACGAAACCGGCCGCATCCTTCAGGTCGAAGGCCCGAGGCCGGAGATCGGCACGACGACCGGCCGCAAGCGCCGCACCGGTTGGTTCGATGCCGTCGCGTCGCGCTACAGCGCCATGGTCAACGGCGTCACCAGCGGCGTGCTCACGCGCCTCGATGTGCTCGACAACTTCCCGTCGATCCAGATCTGCACCGCGTACGAGGCCGAAGACGGCCGCATCCTCAAATCAATGCCCGCTAGCTCCGCGACGCTGCGCACAGTGAAGCCCGTGTATGAAGAGATCGAAGGCTGGCGCGCGCCCACGAGCCGGTGCCGTACCTGGGACGAGCTGCCAAAGAACGCGCGCGCCTACATCCGCCGCATCGAGAAGTTGCTGGTCATCCCAATCGACATCGTCTCCGTCGGCCCGGAGCGCGATCAGGCGATCGTCGTCCACGACGTGCTGAAGGTGAAGCCGCGCACGTAGCCTGATCACGGATGGAAGACCAACCATCCGACAGCGGCCACCATGACTCCAATCAGCATCCGCTCCGCCACCGTCGCCGACCTTCCCTTCATGTGGGACATGCTGTTCGAGTCGGCATTCACCACCGACGAAGTGCGCGCCGGATGGCGCAGGGATCCACAACCACCGCCCGAACTGGTGAAGTACTTGGACGGCTGGGGCCGAGATGGCGACGCCGGCGTCGTGGCCGTGGGCAACGAAGGTATCCCGGTCGGTGCCGCGTGGTACCGCATGTTCACGACGCAAGATCGCGGCGCCGGGATTCTCGCCACCTCGAACGTCCCAGAACTGGCGATCGCCGTCGCACCCGAGCATCGCGGCCGCAGCATCGGCGGCGATCTGCTGGCTGCACTCGCCCGCCGCGCACGTAACGACGGTTACGAGCGCCTCATCCTGTCCGTCGATCCGAACAACGCACCAGCGCTGCGCCTCTACGAACGCACAGGCTTCACGTACGTCGACACCGACGATCCCGCGCGCGGCACATCGCTCATCATGCAGCTGGATCTCTAGTTCGATCGAGCACCGATGATATGGCTTGGGAGCGATCACGTACGATAGCTCTCGACTCTGTGAATAGATTGGAGGGAGGAGATATGGCAATCGTAGTTGCGTACGCGTACGAGCCGATGGTAGGAGACCCCGATGATCATCGGCCAAACACCACGTGGGCTCTCGTCACCGACCCCGAGACGCCCGACGGTCAGTACGTTGCGGGACTCAGCCTCCTGTTTGAACGCTGTGCTGTCGGCGACAAGATTCCTCTCCACACGCATGACATTGACGAAGTGATCATCATCGATGACGGCGAGGCCGAGGTTCGCGTTGGCGACGAGGTGCGTACCGTTTCGGCGGGTGCAGTCGTGTTCGTTCCCGCATCGACGCCGCACGGTACGAAGAACATCGGGCCGCGGATCGTGCAACTGCATGCGGTTTTCCCGTCGCCGAGGATCGGCATCACGTACCTCGAACGAAATCCCGCTCCCGGCACAGAGTCCGATGCGTCCCAGCCGTTTGCGGTCTTTGATGCGCGCGCGGTGCGACCGGAGAGCTAACGCGCGCGTCGCGCGCGCTCCCGGCTCTGGCCAAAGGAAGAGGCGGCCCCGATCGAGCCGCCCCAATGATCCGTGCAATCCGCGAATCCGTGGTTCCCCGTTCGCTATCCCCCAGCGATTGGCGGGATGAAATCGACCAGGTCGCCGTCGTGCAGGACGTAGCCAGATTCACGCATCTCCTCATCGACCGCGCAGACGTACGTGCTCATGAACCCTTCGAGCACCGGGTATCGCTCGGCGAGCTGCGCTTGCAGCGTGGCGACCGTCGCGCCAGCCGGCAGCGTCATCACGATGCTCTTCTCGCCGATCATCGGCACGAGACCCGCGAAGAACCGAAGTTGTACCGTCATCCAAATCAGACCTTACGCAACACATCCATCCACATCGATCCTAGTTCGAGCAAGCCATAAACCCGGCCGACCCAATCTGGGAAATCTGTGGTTCCCGTCGCCCTCAGCAGCAGGTCGTCTTCGGCGCAGATCCGTTGAACGCCGAGAGCGTTGCACTGTACCAAGGCTTGCTTCCGACTTTGCTGCGGCTGTCGACGCGCACTTCGGCGAAGCCCGCGGTCTGTAGTCGCGCGATGTAGTCCGCTTCCAGCAACGCGCCCGATGCGCACCCTGC
>CAYWOO010000219.1:0-3822 GCA_964458665.1 uncultured Dehalococcoidia bacterium | reverse complement strand
AGGGCGGTCCGAAGCAGAGTGCGGAAGCCCGGCCCCGCCGTGGCGCCGCGCCTTCTCGCTTGGCTGCAAACTTCGTGGCGCACAGCGACCTTGCTCGCACCACGCATCGCCCCGACGTAGGACCCTTCAGCAACAACCCCGCGGAATCGTGTCATTTGGCAGGGGGCTTCTAATCACGTGCCGGCGAGTCAGACCCACGCCGTAAGGGCGCGGGCACGGTCACATCCCACTCGCGCGGATCGCGCAGATTACCCCTGTCCAGTGCCGAGCGACGCCTCGATCATCCGGTCATACGCCAGCCCCCAGGGCGGGCGCAGGAAGCCGAGCGCCCGCACGTCTTCGTGCCAATTGCCCAGCGGCGAGCGCCGGTGAAACATCCCACCGCCAATGACCTTGCAGACGCGCCCCATGGCGCACTCGGCCAGTGCCGCGATCGCCGTCTTGCCCTGCACGACGCCCACTGGTGGCTCCCAGCGGGTGCCGACTCAACGCTTCGTACCATGCCGCCGTACGCTCGCAGGATCAGCCAGTGCTCCATCTCGGCGCGCGCCCACTCGACGCGGTCGTAGGCGCGCATCGAGGCCTCTTTGCCTCGCAGTTGCTCGCGCGCCGTCTCGAAGGCCACGTCGCATATGGCGCGAATCACGGCCGCGCAGGCGCATCCGACGAACCCGAAAGAAGCGGCCAGGAGCGACTGCAGGCCACCGCTCCACGCCTATCGAACGACTGCCATGTCCTCGAACGAAAATGCATGGCTCTGCGTTGCCGTCACGCCGTGGCCGTCCCACTCGGCGATGAGCTGCGTGCGCAGGGTTGCCACGGCAAGGACGCCATTCGCTGTGGATATGGGATCAGCGATTAGCGGCGTCAGAAGCCTTCGAGGCTTGTGATCGGCGTTGGCGATGCCACTGCGGTTGGGGTCCGACGGGTTGTGCCGCTGCCGACGGTCACGACGACAAACGTCGAGAGTTCGCCGCGCTTCCTGTCCTCCAGGACGAGGCGGACGGTATATGTGCCGTCCGGCACGCCTGCAAGGTTCCAGAGCGCAAGCCCACCGCTGGCCTGCGGCTGCTCCGATCTCACGATCAGATGCCACTGCAGAGGCGGGCTTCCCAATCCGTACTCGACGCGATACGCGATGAAGTCAGACGAGTTGGCCTGGCCAGTGATGGAGACGTAGGTCTTGTCCTTCAGTTTGTCGCCTGTCCGCGGCGAGATGATCGAGACGGGCGCCTGGCCCGTGCTCTTGTCGGTGGGCGCGGTGCCAGCGCCGAGGGTCTTCGCCCACTCCTCGTCCTGGGTGCGCGCGAACCCCTGGACGCTCGCCGGGATCACAAGCCCGAATCGCTCCTGGACGAATTGCGGCGGCGTCAGCTCGGTGGCGATGAGGCCGTCGCGAATGTCGACCTTCACTTTCTTCCACCAGTCGTCGTCCTTCTTGGGCGCCGTCGCGTCGGGCAGCAGGTTCTTCACCTTGCGGCCGCAGGTGTCGTTGGCCTTCAGCCCCGACGGCGTGCAGGTGTCGACCGTCGACAGGCCGGGCGGGCGGGTGAAGTCGCTGGAGGGCGTGTCGGCGAGCGCTTCGATCATGAAGTCGCGGACGGCGCGGTACGAGATCGACGTCGAGAGGATGTTGTGTACCGGCGAATTGTCGGAGTTGCCCGCCCAGACGCCGGCGACGAGGTCCGGCGTGTATCCGTATGTCCATGTCTCACCGATGTCCCGGCTGTCCTCGAACGGCTCGCTCGTGCCGGTCTTCACGCCCCACGGCCGGCCGATGCTGAGGGCGCCACAGCCGTAGGTGATGCAGAAGGCACTCGGGTCGGACAGGATACTGGTGATCTGGAATGCGTTCTGCGGCTCGACGACCTTCTCCTCCTGCACTTTGACGCGGTGGTCTTCGGTGTCCGGGTACAGGACGCTGTCGTCCTGCCGCGTTATCTGCAGGATCGAGACGGGGTCGAGCTTTCGGTTGCCCTGATCCAGCGTCAGGCGTGTAGGCACGCCGCGCATCACGCCGTTCGCCGCCAGCACGCTGTACGCGTAGGCGACATCCACCAGCTTCACATCGATGCCGCCGACGGTGATGGAAGGCCCGAAGCCGCGTCCATCAAGGCCCGTGATACCAAACTTCTTATACGTTGCGGCGACGTTTTCGATGCCGACGGTTGCAGCGACCTTGGTCGCGGGAATGTTCAGCGAGTTGCCGAGGGCATCGCGTGCGCTGATTGGGCCATGGAAGTCGCCGCTGGGGTTACGCGGCGTGAAGGTCTTGTCGTCCTGGTCGGGATAGCTGACGGGTGTGTCGAGAATCTCCGTCCCCGGACCCCAGCCGAGGCGTTCGAACGCCGCCTCGTACGTGAATGGCTTGAGCGTGGAGCCCGGCGAGTTCACTGAGTTGGCGTTGTCGTTGCGTCCCTCGATATCGTCGCGGAAGTAGTCGCGGGAGCCGACGTAGGTGAGTATCTCCGAGGTGCGCGGATCGATCGCGACGAGTGCGCCATTGTGCGCATCGGACTCGTCCTCGAACTCGCTTATCCAGCGCTCCAGCGCCTCCTGCGCCTTCAGCTGGAGGTCCAGATCGATCGTCGTCGTGACGCGAAGGCCGCCGCGGTAGAGGGCTTCCTTGCCGTAGTCGTGCTCGAGCTGCGGCTGGATATAGTGGAATACCCAGTGCGGCGCCTGCACCGGGAAGCGTTGCTTTACGATGTTCAGCGGCGTGATGGTCGACACGTAGAACGCCGTGTCGGTCGCATCGACCGTCGTACCGTCCTCATTCACCTGGAAACGAGATGCGGGCAGCTTCTGGCCGTCCGACTCGACATCGACCCGCGTGCGCGTCTTCATCAGGCGGAGCACCTCGTTGCGGCGTTCGATGGCGGCTTCAGGCTGGTTGATCGGGTCGTATTTTGACGGCCCGGCGGGGATGCCGGCGAGGAGCGCCGCCTCGGGCAGCGTCAGATCCTTCGCGTGCTTGCCGAAGTACCCCAGCGAGGCAGCCTCGACGCCGTTGTAGAGGCCGCCGTACGAGATCTGATTGAGGTACCACTCCAGAATCTGATTCTTGGAGTAGCGGTCAGAGAGTTCGACGGCGTAGACGGTCTCCTTCAGCTTCCGCTTGTAGAGCTTCACCTTGTCGTCGCGCTGATAGCGTTCATCGACAGGGATGTAGACGTTTTTCACGAGCTGCTGCGTGATCGAACTGCCGCCGGTGGTGGTCTCCGCGTCGGCGTTACGCAGGCGCAGCGCTTCCAATCCGGCGCGCACGAGTCCGCGGGTATTCAACCCCGGGTTGGTCCAGAAGCTCGCGTCCTCCGTGGAGGTGGTCGCCGCGATCATCCAGGGGGAGATCTCGTCGAGCTTGACAGGGGAGCGCAGACCGGAGCGGTCGTCTACGTACTCATACAGCAGGTTCCCCTTGCGATCGAAGATCTGCGCGCCGCCCGACGGCTGCTGCGCGATGACTGCGTCGGGCGGCTCCAACCCGCCCGCGTACGACCGATAGACGCCGTAGCCGGTGCCGCCCGCGATCGCGAGACCGATGACGCCGATCCCTGCGAGGCCGAGGAGCACTTGCAGCCAGCGCGGCGGCGCGCCCGGGCCTGCGCCGCGGCCGGCGCGGCGCAGGCGGCTACGGAGCAGTCGTTTGGTGGCCAGATTCCTTGCCAACGCTTCCTCCTCTTAGGCCTTGGCGGCCGGGCCGACCGCCGCCTGCCGCTTCTCGAGCACAACGAAGTGCGAGAGGCCGAAGATCTTCAGCGGCGTGCGCTCGGCGCGATAGAGCGCCGCCCGAAGCGCGCGGCCCAGCCATTTGCGGCGCGC
>CAYWOO010000218.1:0-16240 GCA_964458665.1 uncultured Dehalococcoidia bacterium | reverse complement strand
CAGCCAGATGGCCGACGCGGTGTTCGACCAGGTGAGCGCCGAGATCGATGCCGCCGTGGACACGCAGCCCGCGCCGTACCTGCTGCGCGCATCGGCGAGCCACATGCGCTTCCCCGGTTTCCGGCAGGTGTACATCGAAGGGCGCGATACCGGGGAAGATGAGGACGCAGAGAAGACGCTGCCGGACCTCAATGACGGATATCTGCTCCGTATGTTGCGGGTGACGCCGGATCAACACTTCACGGAGCCGCCACCGCGATTCACCGAAGCGACGCTGGTGAAGGCGCTGGAAGAGAACGGCATCGGCCGACCGTCGACGTACGCGGCGATCATGTCGACGATCCAGGACCGCAACTACGTAAAGAAGGACGGCCGCGCGCTGAAACCGGAGGAGTTGGGATTCGTCGTCAGCGACATGTTGACGGAGCACTTTCCGGCGGTCGTCGATGTGGGCTTCACGGCGCGCATGGAAGACGAGCTGGACGACGTGGCGAACGGCGAGCGCACGTGGCCGCCGGTCGTGAAGGAGTTCTACGACCCGCTCAAGGTCGCACTCGACGCTGCCGCCGACGCGCCGCGCATCGAAGAGCAGACCGACGAGAAGTGCGAAACGTGCGAGGAGCCGATGATTCTGCGTTGGGGACGCTTCGGACAGTTCCTCGCGTGCACGGGGTTCCCGGAGTGCAAGCACACGCGGCCGGTCGGCGACGAGGCGGCGCAGCAGCCGGCGATGAGCGACGAGAAGTGCGACCTGTGCGAATCGCAGATGGTCGTGAAGCGTGGGCGCTTCGGACAGTTCCTCGCGTGCTCGAAGTATCCGGAATGCAAGGGCTCGCGGCCGATTCTCAAGAAGGTGGGCGTCGACTGCCCGAAGGATGGCGGCGATATCGTCGAGAAGAAGAGCAAGCGCGGACGTATCTTCTACTCTTGTGCCAACTACCCGAAATGTGATTTCACGAGTTGGACACGACCGTTGAAGACGGGGTGTCCCTCCTGCGGAGGCCTCGCCGTGGTCGCTACGAAGACGACCGCGAAGTGTACGGTGTGCGACTGGAAGGGCGACATCGAGGCAGTCGAGTCATCCGTGCCCGAACCCGAACCGGAATTGACTCCTGTTTAGCATCCATGAACGTGCCACCGTGACCCACGGCCCACACGGAGTGCTGCGACCTCGATGACGCTGCCCGACCCTCACGACCCATCGACACGATCGCGCGCGGCGCTGCACCGCGTCAGCCGCCGCAGCTTTCTCGCTGCCTCGGCAGCGATATCCGCCGCGGCAGCCGGCGCGGCGATCGTCGGGTGGAACGAACGCGCGAAGTCGAAGAAGCGCAGCGACGTGCTTGCGGAGTCGGCGACACCGCCCGCATCGCCCGTGGGCACGCGCGGCGGCTCCCTGCGCGTCTACAACTTCGACGCGATGCAGTGCGACACGCTCGATCCGCATCAGACGCAGATGGGGCCGGTAGCGAACATGCACTCCGCGGTGTTCAGCAAGCTGCTGCGCTACGACGACGAGCGCGCGGGGACGCTGACGCCCGATCTGGCGGCGGGCATGCCTGAGCAGCCGGACCGCACGACGTACGTCATCCGCCTGCGCGCGGGCGTGGCGTTTCACGACTCGCCGAAGTTCCGCAGGGCGTACCCGCAGACCGCTGGGCGAACGCTCACGGCGAGTGACGTGAAGTACAGCATCGAGCGCCAACTGAACAAGAACAGCCCGCAGGGGCACCTCTTCTTCCGTCGCGGCAACTGGGATGTGATCGACAAGGTCGAGGCTCGTGACGCCCGGACCGTGGTGATCACGACGAAGACGCCAGTTGCGCCGTTCCTGAACTTCCTGGCGGGCCGCCATGCGTTCATCGTGCCGGCGGACATCGCCGACCGTACGGACCACCTGGCGACGGACGCGGCGATGATCGGCAGCGGGCCCTTCATGCTGGACTCGTTCGAGCAGGGCATCGCGGTGCGACTGCAGCGGAATCCGTCATGGTTCGCGCGTGACGACAATCCGCGCGGCGCCGGCACGGGGCGCCCCTTCCTCGACGAGTACGTGTCCTACTTCTCGCCGCAGGAGGATGCGTTCCAGAGAGCGGCATTCCAGCGCCGCCTCGTCGACGCGACCGGCTTCGCCGATCCGGCGGTGCTGGACAGCGAGCGAAAGACGAATCTCGCGGACATCGCGCTGGACGAGACGGGAGCGGGCGGGTTCCTTGCAAGCCGATTCCTGCTTGACCGGAAGCCGTTCAACGACAATCGCGTGCGGCGCGCGATCCATCTTGCGATCGACCGCGCGGCCCTTGTCGATGTGCTGTACCCGTCGATGGATGGGCGGCCGTCGGCGCAACTCAGCGGCCCGATCGCGCCCGTCATGGAGCGGTGGGCTATCCCGGGCGACGATCTGGCGCGGCGGCCGGGCTATCGCGCCGATCAGGCCGGGCGCGCGGAGGACATCGCGACGGCAAGGCAGTTGTGGGCGGCAGCGACGCCTGGTGCGCCCACGGAGCTGCACGTGACCTTCGCCGGGGTGCCGAAGGCCATTCCGGAGCGCGCGGTAGATACGATCATCCGGCAGCTTTCCGACGTGTTAGGAGCGCAGGTCAAAGCGACGACCGATCCCAGCGGCCAGGTGCTGATTGCGTCAGCGCTGGCGCGGAACGTCGAGGGAGCGACCGAGGGTGTGGCGCCGTTTACATTCGCGATGGAGGACGGCGGCGTGGACCTGGATGATTGGCTCTACGCGCAGTTCCGCAGCGGCCAGCCGATGAACTCATACCGGCTGCAGGACCCACAGGTCGACGCGACGCTCGACAAGTCGCGGGCGGAATTTGACGGCGACGCGCGCCGAAAGCTCGGCCTCGACGTGCAGGATTACCTGCTGGCAAAGGCGAACGCGCGGCTGGAGTTCTGCGCGCCAGTCGAGCGGCGGCTGCGTTGGGGGTACGTGCGCAACGCATCGCTTCCGGTGTGGTACGGGCGCAACGAGACGCTGGCGGATGTATGGCTGGACGCGACGCATCCGGCATGGCGGGCGCGGTAGAGGATCCGGTGGCGCCAAGTTCACGGCGGAGGGCGGCTGTGATCCACCCTTTGCGGTTTGCGATGCTCCGTTCGAGCACCATTACGTAAACTCCCGACGCAGAAGTGTTATCCTACCGCCGATCATTCGATCGAGGAGAGCCCCTTGACCATCCTGATCATGGCCATGTTCGGCGTCATCGTCGGCTTCGTGCTCGACGAGTTGATCGCACGCCTGGCGCGGGAGCCGTACGAGCGCGGCGACGCCGATGAAGACATGCCACCGGCGGCGTCCTCGGGCGGCGGCCAACTGGAGTTGGCCAGCGAAGCGGGCGCGCTGGAGATGCCACGGCTGCTGACGACAGGCGCCCCGTATCGACGGATCATCGTCGTGCTGGCTACCGTGGCCGTGTTCGCGGCGCTCGGCCGGCAGTACCAGGGCGAAGACTGGCATCTGGCGATCGTGTCGTTCTACGCGTCGGTGCTGATCATCTGCACGGCCACGGACATGCTCGCGTACCGCGTGCCAAATGCCGTCACCTACCCGGCGATCATCGGGACGGTGATCATCGGCATGGTAGTGCCGGGCACGAACCGCCTCGACGTGATCGCAGGCGGACTGATCTTCGGGGGCCTTTTGTTCGTGCCTTCGATCCTGACGGGCGGCGCGATGGGAATGGGCGACGTGAAGCTGGCGTTTTTCGTCGGGTTCGCGCTGGGCCTGACGTTCGTCGTGCCGGCGATGCTGATCATGGCGATGGCGGGAGGGCTGGCGGCGGCGATCCTGCTGATCACGCGGTTGCGCGGCAAGGGCGACCCGATCCCGTATGCGCCGTTCATCGCGGGCGGCGCACTGGTGGCGCTGTTGATTCGCGGGGCGGCGTTCTACGAGATCAGTTAGCCCAGTCAGCAGTCAGCAGTCAGCAGTCAGCAGTCAGCCTGAGATTATGACAAGCGGCGGCGCTACTGAAGCCGCCGCGCTACCATGCCCCACATGGCCATCAACGTACGCATGCTCGACCACACGAGCGACCCTGCGCGGTCGCTGTATGTTGCGTATCGCACCGCGTACTCCGCGCTGACGCCGCAGAAGATCGTCGACCAGATTACTTCCGAGAAGATTACGCGCGCACAGATGGAGGAGTTCATCGAGAAGCGGCTCGAGACGGGACACGCATCGCCGCTGGAGCAGGTGTGGTTCGAATTCGCGATCTCGGGCGTCAGCCGGGCGTTCAGCCATCAGTTCGTCCGCCATCACATCGGCATCAGCTTCGAGCAGCAGAGCCAGCGCTACGTGGCGTTCAAGAAGGGCGAGTTTCCGTACACGATTCCCGAGACGGTGAAGCGCGCGGGCATGGCCGACAAGATGGAGGACGCCTTCGACAAGCTCGGCGACCTCTACCAGGAGATGCTCGACGCCGGCGTGCCAGCGGAGGACGCGCGGTTCCTGATCCCGAACGCCGCGAACACGAACTTCAAGATCGTCGTGAACTTCCTGGAGCTGCTGCACATCTGCGACCTGCGGTTGTGCACGCGGGCGCAGTGGGAGTTCCGTCAGACGGCGTCGCAGATGCGGGCGGAGATCAACCGCACGTTCCCGGAGCTGGCGAAGTACATCCAGCCGAAGTGCGGCGACAAGCGCTGGGGCTACTGTGACGAGTCGCTTGAGGACTGGGCGGCGTGCCCGATCGGCAAGAAGCGCCCGCACAAGAAGCAGCTGTTCGAGCTGTTCGACGCACATCGCCGCGGCGAGCTGGCGCCGCTGGCCGACGACGACTTCCGCATCATCGAAGAGATCGGCTCGTCGGTGGCGACGGAGGGCCACAAACGCACGCCACCGCCGGATTTCCTGAAGGCGTCACCGCCGGAAGCCGACACGGATGCGCCGTCTACGCGCGACGAGGGGTAGGGTTGTGGTCCTTCAGTCGCTCGGTCTTTCAGTTCACTCGGTGGGAACGAACCTCAAGGTAATCAGAGGGCTGCTCCTCGCGGTACGCGCGGACTGAAGTCCACGCGTACTTGGTGCGATGCGCACTGACGACCGGGCTGCGTGGTGTGCCGCGCGGTGTAGACTCCTTCCATGAGGATTCATCTTCCCTACGGCGAGCGCGGCCTCGATGTAGAGGTGCCGGAGACGGCTACGGTACTGCTGCCGGAGCGCGTCGATGTCGTTGCGGATCCGGATGCGGCCGTGCGAGCGGCGTTCGGTGCGCCGATCGGACGGCGACCGCTGCGGGAGATGGTGCGCGCCGGGCAGCGGGCGGCGATCGTCGTGTCGGACGTGACACGTCCCGTACCGAATCAGGTCGTCTTGCCGCCGATCCTCGAGACGCTGGAAGCGGGTGGTATCGCGCGCGGTGACATCACGATCGTCGTGGGAACGGGGCTGCATCGCGTCTCGCGGCCCGACGAGCATGCGCGGTTTCTGGGCGAGGCGATCCTGTCGCACTACCGCGTTGTCGATCACGATGCGCGCGACTCTTCGACGCAGGTATTCCTCGCGACAGGGCCGCGGACGAAAGGCGTATGGCTGAATCGCGAGTACCTGAACGCGGACCTGCGCATCCTGACGGGGTTCGTCGAGCCGCATCTGTTCGCCGGGTACTCGGGCGGCGGAAAGGCGGTGATGCCGGCAATCGCCGGCGCCGACGAGATCATGGCGAATCACGATGCGCGCATGATCGGCCACCCGAAGGCGACGTGGTGCAGCACCGACGGCAACCCGATCTTCGAGCAGATGCGCGATGTTGCGCTGAAGACCGACCCGTCGTTCATCGTCAATGTGACACTGGACGAGGAGAAGCGCATGACGGGCGTCTTCGCCGGTGAGCTGCGCGGCGCACACGACGCGGCGATCGCACAGGCGGCGCGGCAGGCGATCCGGCCGATCCCGCATCTGTACGACATCGTCGTTGCGACGAACATGGGCTATCCCGCCGATCTGGTGCTGTATCAGGCGGTGAAAGGCATGTCGGTCGCGGCGCAGGCGTGCGCGACGGGCGGCGCGATTCTGCTGGTGGCGGAGTGCCGCGAAGGCGTCGGCGGGCCGGAGTACACCGAGCTGATGCGCAGCGAGGCGTCGCCAGCGGCGCTGCTTGATCGGTTCGCGCACGGCGATCATCGGACGGTACACGACCAGTGGCAGGTGCAGGTGCAGGCGATGGTGCAGGCGCGCTGCGACCTCTGGCTGTACTCGTCGCTCGACCGCGCGACGGTAGAATCGGCGCACCTGCGCTACGCGCCGGACGTGACGTCGACGCTGGCATCGCTGGTCGAGGAGAAGCGCGCGGCGCTCGGGCGCGATCCGACGGTGTGCGTACTGCCGTTCGGGCAGCTGACGGTGCCGAAGGTGATGGCGGCGTAACCAGGCGAAGTTCGCAAGGAGGCGCGACGTGATGAAGACTACACTTGGGATACTGGCGGCCAGCGCGATCGTTGCCGCGTGCGGCGGCGGCACAACAAAGCAGGTGGCAACGCCGACGATCGTTGTGGCCTCGACGCCCTCGCCCGTCCCGTGTGCGACGCCACCGGCCGGGCCGGTAACATTGGTGACGTACCAGGCGCCCGCGACTTCCCAGTTGCAGAACACGCTCATCGGCCTGCAGGAGGCCACATCGGCGTGCTCGGACACGGCGACCTTCACGTTCTCCGGCCCCGGTCTGCCAGCGTACGAAGCGAAGTACGAGCAGGCCGTGACCGGGTGCGGTTCAGGCCTGCCGATCTCGACGCTTGGCAACGCCCAGCTGACGCTGCGCCTTGAGCCGGCGGTTGCGCACGACCAGAACGGCAACACGACGGCACCGGTCTCGCAAACCCCGGGCTATGCATCGATGAAGGAGCTGAAGCCGTCGTGCGACTTCGAGGGTGTGGTCGCGTGGGTGATCGGCACGGAGCCGCGGTACTACACCGTGACGACGGCATCATCGCCGCCGCGGATCATCGTCGAGGTATACCACTAAGTGCGGCGAGTTCGAGCGCGGGTTGTGTGCCTCGGCCTGTTGTCGGCGCTGTCGATATCGCTGGGCTGCACCAGTGCTCGCAGCGAGGAAGCGGCCGCGCTCAGCTACGTGGCGTTCGGTGACTCGTTCGCCGCGTGGGAGGTGGTGAACGGATACGGCTACACGAAGTCGTTCAAGGACGGTATCGCATCGGAACGTGGCGTTACCGTGCGCGGGACGAACCTCGCGCACGCGGGCGACTCCAGCGGCGACCTGTTGCACATCCTGGCGCATCCGACCGCGCAGAAGGCGTTACTGACTGCGGATATCGTCACGTGGAACATCGGCGCCAACGACTTCGGCGATGCGCGATCAGAATACCGCGACGGAACCTGCGGCGGCGCCGACGGCGAAGACTGCCTGCGGGAGGCGGTCGCGACGTTCGCGGCGAACTGGGACGCGATCGTCTCGGCGTTTCAGTCGTCGCCGCACAAGTCGGGCGCAGTGTTCAGGACGATGGATGTGTTCTACCGCGGCGGCGCTGCCGACGACCCCGTGTTCGCAGCCACGAACCCATACCTCGAGCAGATGAACGCGCACATTGGATCAACGGCGGCGTTCGCCTCCGTCTCGGAGGTGCGGGTGGTCTTCAACGGACCGGATGGCACCGGCGATCCGAACGCGGCGCGGCCAGCCGCGCCGAACGGGCTGCTGCTGCCGGACGGGCATCCGAATCGCGATGGTGCTGCCGCGATCGGGTTGGCGCTGCGGGATGGTGGCGGTGGGCGCGTTGTGGCGGATCGGTGAGCCGCGGCGCGCAAATGGCGCTAGTCCCGAGCTTCGCGACTAGTTCACGCCCGCGACGTGGGACATCGACAACACGAGCAATGATGCCGCGCGCGAATTGAGCTACGAGATCGAGCACCGTTTGGCCGAGTTTACGCATGGCGACTGGGATGAACCAGAACCTCGGCTACTGTTGCGGCCATTCGCCGAGCGTCGATCCGAAGCCGCGTCGGCCTAGGATCACCACCGCAGGACGGGCTTGCGCGCGGGGGGCACGGTCAGGCGTCATGCTCCATCGCCGATCGAAACATCTCGACTTCGGGTGCGATCTCGCTGGCGATACGGAAATGATCACTCGCGGCGTGCAACTCGCCTTTAGCTCGCAGGAGGAGCGCGTAGTTGTAATGCGTCTCCGGGTCGTTCGGACGGAGCCGAAGAGCCTCCTGAAAATGGACCTCCGCATCAGTGTCGTCGCCGTTTGCTCGCAAGAGGATAGCCAAATTGTTGTGAGCCTCGGCGTAGGCAGGCCAGATGCGAATTCCTTCGAGGTAGTGCCGCTCGGCGCCCTCGACGTCGCCGAGACCATCGAGGAGAATCGCCAGGTTGTAGTGCGCTTGGGCGAATTCGGGGCGAATCTCCAGCGCTCGTTCGTAGTGAGCCCTCGCTTCGTCTATGGCTCCTTTGTCCTCCAAGAGAATGGCGTAGTTGCTGTGGGCCTCCGGGTAGTGCGGACGCAGTCTAAGCGCTTCTACATAGTGTTGCTCAGCGGCGGCGATGTCACCGTGCGCTTTCAGGAGATTCGCGTAGCCGTGATGCGCATCGACGTACTCTGGGCGCAGAGCAATAGCTTGGCGGTAGTGTTCGGCTGCGCCCGCGGCGCCGCCAGCGGTCTCCAGGAGAATGGCATAGTTGTAGTGAGCTTCAGGATACTCAGGGCGCAAGCGCAGCGCCTCGCGGTACTGCTCTGCGGCATCGGCTTGCTGGCCGTGCGCGCGCAGTACCGCCGCAAGGTTGTTGTGGGCCTCCGGGTAGCCATCACGGAGCTTGAGCGCTTCGCGGTAACACGTGGCTTCCTCTTCACTGTTCTCCCCCGATGTCCCGCAGAGCGCCGCACCACGCAGGAACCAGTCCTCTGCCGTGAGTTCGTCCCGCGGTCGTCGCTCCGCAGCTGCGCGCTCGATGAAAGCCAAGCGGTACAGCCTGCGCTGCGTGAGGTGATCGCCCTTCAAGGCGTGCATTCCCGCATCCTCGACCGAATACACTGGAACATCGAGCAGTTCGAGCACACCTTCGGTAACACAGAGCGTATCGGGCTCGGCCAGATCCTCGACACGCTTGGCGAGATTGATCGCACGTCCTACCCAATCCTCACCGTCGCCCAGCGGCATACACTCGCCGAAGTGACAGCCGACGCGGAGGGCGATGTGAGGCAGCTGACTGCGGAGCCGCGTCTGCGCGTTCGTAGCACGCCACGCGTCGATCAAGTCGAGGCCGAAGTGAGCGGCGGCGTCCGCTCCCTCGAAGAGAAAGAGGTGGCCGTCACCCGTGAACTTGCGATAGCTGCTGCCGAACTGGCTGGCGAGGGATTCGGCGAGATAGCGGTATTCCGCGATGACGCCGACCATCAGGTCGCGCGGCGTTTGGCTCCAGACGAGCGAATGCCGCTCAAGATCCGTGAATACCGCGGCCCAGTAGCGTGCCATGGTGATCGAGCCTCTGACAGCCTCTCTTAGCCCTCGCGTTGGCGAGATGGCGTATTATGCGGCAGGATGACGCATTGAGGAATCGCGCGGAGGTGAGTCCATGCCCAAGTATATGGTGGAACGGCACCTGCCTAACATCAGCGCCGAGCAGCTGGCGGCAGCCGCCGCTCGTGCCAAGACAACCACCGCCGACATGACGAAGGCGGGGACGCCCGTGCGTTACTTGCGCTCGACGTTCATCCCAGGTGAAGACAAGTGCTTCTGCCTCTTCGAAGGCCCGTCCGCTGAGGTGGTCCGGCAGGCGAACGAGCGAGCGCAACTACCCGTCGAACGAATTGTCGAAGCGATGCATATCGCATCGGAGGATCTCGGGTAAGCGCATCTATCGATCATCAACGGCGCGCCCAAGCTACCACCGCAACACCGGCTTGCGTGCGGCTGTCGCTTCGTCGAGGCGGCGGAGCGGCGCGGTGTGCGGGGCTTCGCGCAGCAACTCCGGGTGCGTCTCCGCCTCTGCGGCGATCTGGAGCATGGCTTCGCAGAAGGCGTCCAGCGTTTCTTTGGTTTCGCTTTCGGTGGGCTCGATCATCAGCGCTTCCTCAACGACGAGGGGAAAGTAGATGGTCGGCGGGTGGTAGCCGTAGTCGATCATGCGCTTGGCGATGTCGAGCGTTTTCGCGCCCTGCGCTTTCTGCTTGCAGCCGCTGAACAGCACCTCGTGCATGCAGGTGCGGTCGTGCGCGAGATCGTACGCGCCGCGGAGGCGCGCCTGCACGTAGTTGGCGTTGAGCACAGCCGCCTCACTCATGGCGCGCAGTCCATCCGGGCCGAGGCTGCTGATGTAGGCGTAGGCGCGCAGGAGCACGCCGAAGTTGCCGTTGAATGCGCCGAGGCGGCCGATCGTGTGTTCGGGATCGTGGAGGCGATACGTCGCCGAGGATGGAGGATGGATGATAGAGGATGGACGACCCGCGCCACTTCCATCTTCCGTGTTCCATCTTCCATCTTCGTCGGCGTCAACGACGACATGCGGTGACGGAAGGAACGGGATCAGGTGTTCCTTGACGACGATCGGGCCTGCGCCGGGGCCGCCGCCACCGTGGGGCTGGCTGAAGGTCTTGTGCAGGTTGATGTGCATGACGTCGAAGCCGAGATCGCCGGGCTTTACCTGGCCGACCATGGCGTTGAGGTTTGCGCCGTCGCCGTACATCTGCGCGCCGTGCGCGTGCACCATCTCGGCGATCTGCACGATGTTGCGGTCGAAGAGACCGAGCGTGCTGGGTAGCGTGATCATCAGCGCGGCGACCGTCGGGCCGTGCTCTTCGAGCGCGATGCGCAATGCTTCAAGATCCATGTCGCCGTCGGGCTGGGGCTTTACGGCGACGACATCGAATCCGGCCATCGATGCCGTCGCGGGGTTGGTGCCGTGCGCGGAGTCTGGCACGAGGATCGTCGTGCGCTTCTCGCCAAGTGATTCGAGGTACGCCTTGATGACGAGCACGCCGGCCAGTTCGCCCTGCGCGCCGGCCAGCGGCGCAAGCGACGTCTCGGCCATGCCGGTGATCTCTGCGAGGATGCGTTGCAGGCGATACATCACCGCGAGCGCGCCCTGCACGTCGGCGGCGGGCTGCATGGGGTGGGCGTCGGCGAAGCCGGGCATCGCGGCGATCGCGTCGTTAACTTTCGGGTTGAGCTTCATGGTGCACGACCCGAGCGGGTACATGTGCGTATCGATCGACCAGTTGAGCTGCGAGAGGCGCGTGTAGTGGCGCACGACATCGAGCTGCGACAGTTCAGGGAGGCGCAGGTCGCGGCGGAGCAGTTCGGCTGGCGGAGCATCGGTGACGGGCACGTCGGAGTGCGGCATCGCGACGGCGATGCGGCCGGCATGCGAGCGCGCGTCGAGGGTGGGTTCGAGCGGTTGGGCGCTGAAGGTTGGAGATTGGAGATTGGGATTCGCGGGATGGTTGGTCATCGCGAAACCTCGGCTAGCGCCTCGACGAGCGTGTCGATCTCTGCGCGGGTGTTGAGTTCGGTGGCGCAGAGCAGCATGCGGTTGTGGATGGAGTCGGAGACGTCGAGGCCGCCGATGATGTTGCGCCCGATGAGTGCGCGGTTGAGGTCTGATGGCGGCTTCTGCGTGCGGACGACGAACTCATGGAAGAAGGGGTCGTCGCGCTCGACGTGGAAGCCGGGCAGCGCTTCGATGCGGTCGGCTAGATAGTGCGCCTTCTCGTAGCAGAGCTCGGCGACTCTCCGCAGGCCGTTCGGGCCTAGCGTCGCGAGGTACATCGAGGCCGAGAGTGCGATGAGCTGCTGGCTGGTGCAGATGTTGCTGGTGGCGCGCTCGCGGCGGATGTGCTGCTCGCGGGTCTGCAGCGTCAGCACGTAACCGGTGCGGCCTTCGAGATCGATGGTGCGGCCAACGATGCGCCCGGGCATCTGGCGAATGTAGTCGTTGCGGCAGGCGAACAGCCCGACGTACGGGCCGCCGAACGACAGCGAGACGCCGAGCGATTGGCCTTCAGCCACAACGATATCCGCGCCGTAGTCGGACGGCGGGCGGTACATGCCGAGGCTGATCGGCTCGGCGGCGACGACGAAGAGTGCGCCAGCCGCGTGCGCGGCGTCGCCCCACGCGGAGGCACCGAGCGACATGCGGCCGTAGAAGTCGGGCTGCGCGACGGCGAGGCAGGCGTGCTCTTCGCTCAGCACGAACGTCGCGCCCGGCGCGGGATGGGGCATCACGTCGACGGCAATGTCGCGGCCGTGGGCGTAGCCCTTCACGACGGCGATCCAGTTCGGATGCGCGCGCTCGGACACGGCGACGCGGCGGCGGCCGGTGACGGCGCACGCCATCAGGCACGCCTCCGCCAGCGCTGACGCGCCGTCATACATGCCGGCGTTCGCGACATCCATGCCCGTCAGCTCGCAAACCAGCGACTGGAACTCGAAGATGGTCTGCAGCGTGCCCTGACTGACCTCCGGCTGGTATGGCGTGTAGCTGGTGAGGAATTCGCCGCGCATGACGAGTGGATCGATCAGCGACGGACGGAAGTGGCGATACGCGCCCGCGCCAAGGAAGCACGCGTAGTCGGCAGCGGTGCGATTGCGCGCGGCGAGCGTGCGCATCTCGTCGAGCAGCTCGAGTTCGGTGAGTGCGTCGGGGATGTCGATGCGCGGGTTGCGGTACGCGACGGGGATGTCGGCGAAGAGATCATCGGTGGAGGCGGCACCGATCGTCGCGAGCATTGACGCACGATCGTCGGGAGTGAGCGGGATGTAGGGGTGAGGTTCGGTCACGAGCGGTCGCGCCTCAACTGGTCGGGTCTCTGTCGTCACGCATTGTGCTCCCTTCGGATGAACCAAGAACTTAGACCCAAGAACCAAGGACCTAAATTACGTCGCTGTGAACGCGTCGTAGTCGGCGGCTGTGAGCAGCGCGTCTGCCTCTGCTGGGTTTGTGAGTTTCACCCTGAGGAGCCAGCCTTCGCCGTGGGGGTCGCTGTTCACCAGCTCCGGCTTCTCGACCACCTTCTCGTTTACTTCGAGCACTTCGCCGGAAGCGGGCGTGAAAAGATCGGAGACGGCCTTGACGGATTCGATCTCGCCCATCTTCTCGAACTGCGCGATCGTCGCGCCGGGCTGAGGCAGATCGACGTAGACGACATCGCCGAGCTGATCCTGGGCGTAATCGGTGATGCCGATGATCGCGCTGTCGCCATCGATCTTCAGCCACTCGTGCTCTTTCGAGTATTTGCGGTCGGTGGGGCTGGTGGCCATGGCTGCTCCATCTGCTTGAGTGCGCGCGCGGCGGACAGGTCTGAAGACCTGTCCCTACGGAGTGGATGTCGGATCGTCGGGCTTCGATACGAACGGGCGGCGGACTACTACGACCGCGAGCATGCGTCCGCGGACGTCGACCTCGAGTTCGGTGCCGTACCCGGTGAGATCGAGCGGGAGGTACGCCATGGCGATGCTTTCGCCGAGCGTGGGGGAGAAGCCGCCGCTGGCGATGGCGCCGATCGGTTCGCCTCGACGAAGGATCGGGTAGTGGCTGCGGATGACGCCGCGGTCCGTCGCCTTCAGGCACGTAAGTTTGCGTGTCGGGCCAGCGTTCTTCAGTTGCGCGAGCGCCGTGCGTCCGACGAACTCGGCGCCATCGCCGAGGGTGACGACCCAGCCGAGGCCGGCTTCGTACGGCGTTGTGGTCTCGTCGATGTCGTTTCCCCAAAGCGCGAGCGCCGCTTCGAGGCGCAGCGTGTCGCGCGCACCGAGGCCGCACGGCTCGACGCCTTCGGCGATCAGCTGGCGCCAGATGGCGCGGCCAGCTTCGGGCGACGTGACGATCTCGAAGCCGTCCTCACCTGTGTAGCCGGTGCGCGAGACGAAGAGCTTGTACTGCATGAACGGCAGCTCGGTGCATGCGCGATGCGCGAGCGCCGCGACTTCCGGCCCTATGATGCGGGCCATGTGCCCGCTCGCCGCCGGACCTTGCACGGCGAGCATCACCGTCTGCGCCTGGCGATCGAGCAGCTCGACATCCATGCCCGGCTGTACGAGGGCGCGGATCTGTTCGAGATCGCGATCGGCGTTCGAGGCGTTCCCGACGACGAGGAAGCGCTGCGGATCGAGGCGGTAGACGTACGGGTCATCGATGATGCCACCCTGCCCGTTGCAAAGCAGCGTGTAGTGGCCGCGGCCTTCGGCGATCTTGGCGACGTTGTAGGTGACGGCGCTGCGCAGCAACCGCTTCGCATCGACGCCGACGACGAAGACGCGACCCATGTGCGAGACGTCGAAGACGCCCGCACGCTGGCGGACGGCGTTGTGCTCCTCGACGATGCCCTTGTATTGGACGGGCATCGACCAGCCGGCGAACGGCACCATGCGTCCGCCCTGCTGCTCGTGCAGGTCGAAAAGCGCGGTGTGCCGCAGCGTCGCAGTCATCGGTTCGGACATGGCTTGCGGCATTGTAGCGACGGCCCCGCGGTCGGCGTAGGCCGTTATGATCCGTTGTACGAAACGGATGGAGCGGCCGCTGCGGCGACCGCTCCATCTCGTTACGTCACGCTGTGCGTTCCGCGTCACTCTCCTCGCGCGTGGCAGACTTCACGCGCGGCTGGACGACCGGCAGCCGCATCACGGCGGCGAAGTCGTCGTCGGCCGCGACGCGGTTGTGCCGCTCGAAGCCGCAGCCGAGGCAGCGATGCACGATCGCGTGCTCGCCCTTGGCGCGCGTGAACGCGCCGACGGGCGCCATCGACCCGCCGCAGTCGCTCGCGCGGTCGCCCGGCGTCTTGCCGTCAACATGGCGCGAGTAGAGGCACTGCGGGCAGTGATTGCGATGCTTGCCTCCATACAGCGTCCTCCCTACGAATGTCCGGCAGTGCCGGCAGCGAAACTCTTCGCTCGATCCCTGAAAACGGCGCTCTCGCCGCTGATCTCGAAATGTCCTCGACACGGTGTACTTCGCCCCTCTCGGAGGCCGGCGCGTCGCCGTGGCGACCGCGGCCACGTAGCAATCCGGTTGACGATGTGCCGTGTTCGGGCAATGGGTGTCGGCATGCTGCAACTCCTTCTAGGGTGTTCGTGATGAAGAAAAAACGGCCACGGGATCGGATCCATGGCCGCTGGCTGCCCGCTGAACACTTGTGACGACAGGCGACGAATCGCCGGCACGTCAGGCGCGACGGGCAAACAAACAGGCCACAGGCGCCGCTGCGTCCATGACCTTGGGGTGCTCAGGAGTGGGTGTTAGCGAGCAGATCCAGCAGGAGACGCAGCGGCGACGGCCGACGTGGCGGCGGTGGGCGTGCGTGTCATAGATATCCTGCTTCCTAGGCGCGATATAGCGTCGCTCGCGTTGGGCGGAGTATACGGGAGCGCGCCGGGTCGCCGCAAGCGGATGTTGACGCGCCGCAGGCCTATTGCGCCCGAGTGCGAGTGATCGATAGGGTTGGCGGGTGAGCGAAGCCGCAACCGACTGGCAGCAGTGGCACCGAGCGTACGATGATCCTGAGTCGCGTCTGTCGGAACGGCTGAGCGTCGTGCAGGCGCATGTCAGCGCGGCGCTGGATGAACGCGCGGGGCAGCCAGGGCCGATCCAGATGATCAGCATGTGCGCCGGACAGGGGCGCGATGTGATCGGGGCGCTGGCGGAGCATTCGCGCCGCCATGACGTCGCAGCCGTGCTCGTCGAACTGGATGAAGTGCTTGCGGAAGCGGCGCGCGCGGATGCGATCGCGGCCGGGCTCGCTGGCGTGACGGTGCGTTGCGCCGACGCTTCGACGACCGACAGCTACGTGGGCGCGGCGCCCGCGGATATCGTGCTGGCGTGCGGCATCTTCGGCAACATCAGCGACGAGGACATCAAGCGCACGATCGATCAGCTGCCGATGCTGTGCGCGCCGCGCGCCACCGTCGTCTGGACGCGGTACGGGCGGCCCGGCGACGATCTCGCACCCGACATTTGCCGCTGGTTCGTCGATCGCGGCTTCGAAGAGGCGCGGTTCGACGCCTCCGACGAACGCAGCTATCGCGTCGGTTCGCATTGGCTGATCGTCGACCCGCCACCGTTCGAGCCGGGTGTGCGCTTCTTTCAGTTCTTACGGTAGCGCCGCAAGCGCGCCGACGCTCGATCGACGGCGGCACGTGCGAGGCCGCCGGGCAGTCGGTACGCTATCGCTGGTTGGTGCAACGAGCCGAAGTGGCGGAATGGCAGACGCGACGGTCTCAAAAACCGTTGGGCCGCAAGGCTCATGTGGGTTCGACTCCCACCTTCGGCACCAATTT
>CAYWOO010000217.1:0-2621 GCA_964458665.1 uncultured Dehalococcoidia bacterium | reverse complement strand
GACGGCGCATGGATAATCGTCGCATCGACAATCGTGCCGGTCGATACCTTCAAGCCGTTGGCTTCAAGATGCACATGCACTTCCTCGAACATGCGCGCGCCGAGATCGTGGGCTTCGAGCAGATGGCGGAAGCGGCAGATCGTGGTCTCGTCGGGCGCCGGTTCGCGGCCAAGATCGATGCCGGCGAAAGCGCGCATGGTCGCGGAATCGTAGAGCGCTTCCTCCGCCGCCGGGTCGGAGAGATTGAACCATTGCTGCAAAAAATAGATCCGCAGCATCCGCTCCAAGCCCACCGGCGGGCGGCCATTGCCGGCTTTTGGATAATAAGGCTCGATCAGCGCGATCAGGCGCCGCCATGGAACCACCTGCTCCTTCTCCGCCAGAAACGCCGCCCGCCGCGTCGTCTTGGCGTGCAGCTCAAATCCCGTCGCCGCGCCCAACGCCGCGAATGTCTTCTGCTTCATCGAACAAGCCCCAGCTTCCGAAAAACCAAGGCCGAGTTTACATGGCTTCGCCGACGCCGTGAATCGATGGCTTATTCAGAGTGTCCTTAGGCGGGCGGATCTTCCTCTGCCGGTTCGGACAAGCCCGCATTTTCATTGGCGTGCTCAAGGGCTGCGTCGTTGGCGTGTTCGACGGCGCGCCGGTTTGCGCGCGCGGTGTCGCGGACAGCGACGCCGTCATGAGTTTCCCGCGCGGTCTGGGAGATGCCTGCGCCAAACGCGGGACCGCGCGCCGTTGGCGGGGCTGCGACAGGCGGTGTTACAACCGGAGGCGCGACAACCGGCGGTCCCGCGAATGCCGGCCTGCCCTGCGCGTATGCTGCGCCGCTTGCCAGCGCGACGGCTAATGCTGTCAATGCCATGAGTTTGAGTTTCATCGTGCTCTCCTTCTGAAGCTAGGTGATGGTTGCATCAGCGGCCGCCAAACGTTCTCCCCAAGACAATGCCCGCAGCGTATTCTGGACTTGAATTGGTGAATCCCGCAGTGCCATAGCCGGTGAGGCTCCAGCCGCTCGCCGAGCGTAGGGTGAAATAAGGGCTAACCATGATTTGCTCTTCGAGCGTGCTGAGATAGCGTGATCGATAATTGGCGACCAAGCCGACACTGCCATGTTCGCTCGCGGCATAGTCCAGGCCGAGCGAGCCGATCGGGCCGTCTTCAAGCGTGTATGTGTCGGGATCGCCGTACCATTGGTAGCCGGCCGACGCCAAAACCGTCACGCCGCCGCCGAGCGGCTGCTGCAGTGAAAACTGGGCGCTGGTGTCGGTCTCGCCGGTGCCAAGTTGGTCGTCGGCGGTTGGAAGTTTTACGGCGCCTTCCAGATCAAGTTTCGGCGCTCGCTCGGTGCGCTCGATGAGTTGTAGGGCCGCTGACACAACGACATCGCCGAGCCCCGAATGGCTCGCCACTGGGCCCGTGCCTGGGATCACCACGCCGCCTGAAACCGAACCGCCGGGGCCGGTGATGGAAATGTAGGGAACGCTTATGTCCAGCCGCAATCGGTCGGTCGTGACGCGCGCGGTGACCGGAGCGTAGGTAATTTCAGTGTCCACCGCGGCACCGTAGGCGCCACTGGAATAATTACCGCCGGTTGACCATTCCACGCTGGTCTCGGCCGCGGCGCAGATCGGCGTCGCGATCGCGAAGCCCGAACTCAGCACGAACAGGACGTTTCTCAATAGCCCCTCCCGCAGCTTAAAGGCCGAACACAGACGCCGCATCCAGCGCGCGCAAAGACCGCACGATAACTGCAAGTCCTGCCAAATAGTACAAGTCCTGCTAAGAAAGGGTGAAAATGTTTCAGTAAAGAATGTTAATAAAAACCCAACGATAGCCGGCTCCCAGCACGTCGTCTGTTCGCCGCAATGGGGAAAAACAAGGCATTAATTTTCGATCCCGCGAAGGCGCGGAAATCAGGGACAGTCGCTTACTTCCGCATCTGCCAGCATTGTGTGGCGGACGTTTTGGGCAAGTCGCGTTTGCGAGCGGTATCTCTGCCGATTTACGAGATGGCAAACCGGGAAATGGCGGCCTCTCTGAAGGCTTCCATGACCGCTAGGCGGGGTCTTCCGGCCATTCTTTGCGTCGAACCAACTGACAGCCTTCGGCGAAGAACGTGGGGTCGCCCCAGAGGCCGGGAATGGCCGGTCTGGAGCGACCTTGCCGGTCGCGCCGCATTCTCGGACTCTTGCTCTAGCGCGAGCCCGTGGTAGGCCGCTGCAGACCTTTATGCGGGAGCCGCAACATGATTTTCGAACTGCTTGCTTTGGTTTCGGCGGCGTTGTTTGCGGGCGCGGCATTCTACATCAATGTCGCTGAGCAGCCGGCGCGACTGCTACTGGATGATCGAAGTCTGCTGACCCAGTGGAAGCCAAGCTACAAACGTGGCTTTGCGATGCAGGCATCATTGGCAGTTGTATCTGCGCTCCTGGGGTTCTGCGCGGCGTGGTTGGCGCAAGATTGGCGCTGGGCGCTAGGGGCGGTGCTCATCCTGTCAAACTGGCCCTACACGCTACTCGGCATCATGCCGACCAACCATCGGCTCGAAGCCATCCCCAACGATCAAGCAGATGCGGGTTCGCGAAGGCTCATCGTCAAATGGGGCGGCCTTCACGCGG
>CAYWOO010000216.1:0-4620 GCA_964458665.1 uncultured Dehalococcoidia bacterium | reverse complement strand
CTGTTGAAATTGGTCAAGCACCTCTCCGACGAGCAGTTGCAGAAACTGAAACGGGGCGGCCACGATCCGGAGAAAGTCTTCGCGGCCTATCAGGCGGCCGTCGAGCACAAAAACGCTCCGACGGTGATCCTTGCCAAAACTATTAAAGGTTATGGACTTGGCGAAGCGGGCGAAGGCCGTAACGTCGCACATAATGTCAAGAAGGCGAACGAACAAGAGCTTCGCGAGTTCCGCTCACGCTTCGGCATCCCGATCGCAGACGATCAAGTCGATCAAGCGCCGTTCTACAAGCCCGCCGCCGACAGCCCGGAAATGCAATACCTGCAAGCGAAGCGGCAGGCGCTCGGGGGCTTATTGCCCGCGCGGAGACCGACGACCGAACGCCTCCCAATTCCGGATGTGGACACGTTTCTCGGCTACATCCGCAAAGTGAAGGAAGGCTCCACGACCTTCACGTTCGGCTACATCCTCAGCAGCCTCTTGAAGGACAAGCGAATCGGCTCGCGCATCGTCCCGATCATCCCGGACGAGGCGCGCACGTTCGGCCTAGAAGGGCTCTTCCGCCAATGTGGCATTTACGCCAGCAAAGGCCAGCTTTACGAGCCGGTGGATGCGGGTCAGCTCATGTACTACAGAGAAGCCAAGAACGGCCAAATTCTCGAAGAAGGGATCAACGAAGCCGGAGCCATGTCGTCGTTCGTCGCCACGGGCACGGCGTACTCGAACCTCGGTATCAACATGGTTCCCTTCTATATTTACTACTCGATGTTCGGTTTTCAGCGCGTTGGCGACTTGATTTGGCTCGCCGGCGATTCGCGCACGAAGGGTTTTCTGGTCGGTGGAACGTCTGGCCGTACGACGCTCAACGGCGAGGGCCTGCAACACGAAGACGGACACAGCCAACTCTTCGCGACCAGCATCCCGAACCTGGCAGCCTATGATCCGGCTTATGGCTACGAATTGGCTGTCATCATTCAAGACGGCATGCGGCGAATGTATGTCGATGGCGATGAAGTCTTCTATTACATCAGTGTTTACAACGAAGACTATGAGATGCCCGACATGCCCGCTGGCGTGGCCGAAGGGATTGTTCGCGGCATGTATCGCTTGAGTTCGACCAAGAGCGCGAAGGACCAAAAGATGCGCCCGCAGTTGTTCGGCAGCGGACCGATCCTGCGAGAAGTCTTGCGGGGACAACAGATTCTTGCCGACAAGTTCGGCATCGGCAGTGATGTGTGGAGCGTCACCAGTTACAGCGAGCTGTGCCGCGATGCCGGCTCGTGCCAGCGTTGGAACCGACTGCATCCCAGCCAAAAGCCTCGCCAGAGTTACCTGGAAACAGTGCTCGACGGAATGCAAGGTCCATTCATCGCCGCCAGCGACAACGTCCGATTAGTTCCCGATCAAATCCGCAATTGGGTGCCAGGGACGTACCTTGCACTCGGCACCGACGGTTTCGGTCGCAGCGAAACACGCGAAGAACTGCGTCGACACTTCGAAGTGGACGGCGAGTGCGTCGCCTACACAACCCTCGTGGGCCTGTCGCAGCATTGCCACTTCGACAAAAAGAAGCTCTCCAAAGCCCTGAAAGACTTGAGCATCGACCCCGACAAGATCGAACCGTTCAAAGCTTGAATAAAAACAGAAAACGCAAACCAAAGGGAACATTAATCAGCGCTAATCCACGCTAATTCTGCTTTGATTAGCGTCAATTAGCGGAGATTAGTGTTCCAAACTTTTTCACGTTCACATTCACGAGCAGCCGCCAATATGGCCATCGAATTCAAACTGCCGGAAGTCTCTGATGGCGTGACCTCCGTCGATATTTCGACGATTCACGTCAAGCCCGGTGACGTCGTCATTAAAGACCAAGTGGTCATGGAACTCGAAACGGAGAAAGCCGTCGTCGAGCTGCCGTGTCCGCAGGCCGGTCGCATCGCCAAGGTTCACGTCAATGTCGGCCAAACGGTCGACATCGGATCGACATTACTCACCATCGAAGCAGGCAATGGCGCGGCGGTTGCCTCTGTTCCGGCGACGAGTGCTCCCGCCGCGAAGACAGCCGCGCCGGCCCTGGCCGCGCGGCCCGTGGCCACGGCCGCGCTTCCGACCAAAAAAAATTCGCCTGCCGCAAGTGCCCTTGGGGCGCCAGTGACTGACGGCGAAGAAGTCGCTCCAGCGCCGGCTGGTCCGGCGACTCGACGACTGGCACGCGAACTGGCTGTCGATTTGCATAAAGTCCTGGGAACCGGCTCCGGTGGACGGATCACTCCCGAAGATGTGCAGGCTTACGTTCGCGGCATTTTGGAAGGCAGCACGGCCGCGTCCGTCGCTGCTGGAAAAGGCTACGTGCCGGCCCTGCCCGATTTTAGCCAGTTCGGGCCGATCGAGCGTCAGCCGCAAAGCAAACTCGGCAAGGTCACGGCGACGAATCTCAGTCTCGCGTGGACTTTGATTCCGCACGTCACGCAGCACGACTTGATCGACATCACCGATCTCGAAGAAGCTCGCAAACGCTTTGGCGTAACTGTCGGTAAGAACGGGCCGAAGGTCACGATGACTGCCGTCGTGATGAAGGCCCTGGTTCCCGCACTCAAGGCGTTTCCGCACGTCAACGCCAGCCTCGACGCGGCCAAGGGCGAATTGATTCTGAAGCAGTACTACCACATCGGCTGTGCCGTTGATACGCCGCACGGGCTGCTGGTGCCGGTCGTGCGCGACTGCGACAAGAAAACGATCGTGCAAATCGCCGGCGAACTGATGGACTTGGCGACTCGCGCCCGTGACCGCAAGCTCAAGCCCGAGGAAATGTCCGGCGCGACGTTCACGGTGACGAACCTGGGCGGCATCGGCGGCACCGGTTTCACGCCGATCGTCAACTGGCCCGAAGTTGCGATCCTCGGAATCAGCCGCAGCCGCACCGAACTGAAACTGTACGGCGGAGCGATCATCGAGCGCCTGATGTTGCCACTATCGCTCAGTTACGACCACCGAGTTATCAACGGTGCCGGCGGAGCCCGATTCGTCGCCAAGCTCGGCAGCATGTTGAACGACTTTTTCGCTCTGCTGGCGGAGGCATAATTTCGAGTGCGGTGTGTCAGCACCGCTTTCGATTTCATGAAGTGTGAGCTGCGTCATGTCTGACAACACCCATCCAAACGACGGCAAACTTCCGAAAGCGTTGTACGGATGCGCGAGATTTGTCGTCCTGATTTTTGCAGCCGGCGTTGGAGCAATTGGTGTTTGGGGATTGGTCGCTGTTGGCGGTGGTTGGTGGGCTTCTTTTTTCTGGATCTTGATGCTGATCTTCGGAGTCGTCCTGGTATTCATTGCGTTATTTGGACAACGAGACTCAGTGGACGACATTGTCACACACTTTCTTTCTGCAATTCTCGATCGACTGTTTTGACTTGCTTTAACGGAGCGGGGGATGACTAACCAGCGGTATCAGAATCTGAATCCCGGCAAGATTGGCGTCCGGCCGTTGGTCAACCGGTCGGAGTTGGACAACGAGTACCGCGAGATGGCCGCGGACAAAAACCGCGAGGCGGAAGCTCGCGAATGGTGCGATGCCTTGATTGGAGACGTGGCGATGGCGTTAGACTCCCGAAGGAGCGTCGCGGATCTGCCAACAAATGATTGAAATGTGCCTTGAAGTCCGAGACGTTGCTTGCCGACGCTTTGAACAAACTCTGTAACAAAGAACGCACATCATGCCCACGAAAACACCTCGCAAGACAACGAAGAAACCCCAGCGACGGCTGACGATTTCATTGGATGAAGTGGTTTATGACCGTCTCTATGCGGTCGTCGGTCGGCAGAAAATCAGCCGGTTTATTCAGACGCTTATCCGACCGCACGTCGTGAAAAAAGACCTTGCCGAAGGATATCGCCGGATGGCGGCTGACACCGAACGCGAGGCCGAGGCGTTGGCCTGGTCCGAAGCCTGTATCGGAGACATTCGCGATGAAACGCGATGAAGTCTGGTGGATGGATTTTGAGCCATCCGTGGGAGGCGAAATCGGAAAACAGCGGCCAGGAGTCGTCATTAGTAACGACGAATCCAATCGGTTCCTCAACCGAATTCAAGTGGTGCCACTGACGACGAACGTCTCCAAGGTCTATCCCAGCGAGGTCGTGGTTTCGGTTCGTGGGAAACGTCACAAAGCACTGGCGGACCAAATCACGACCGTTAGCAAGAAGCGCTGCCTGAATTACGTTGGCAAGTTGTCGCCGTCCGATCTCGAAGCCATCGAAGTTGTGGTCCAAGTCCAACTCGGGCTGTCACCAAGTGAGTGATATGTCGAGCGCCGCGCACTCTCAATAGTTTGCCAGTAGGTTTGGAGTTTCGATGTTTCAAAACGCGGAAATCGTGGTCATTGGTGCCGGCCCTGGCGGGTATCCGGCGGCGTTTGCGGCGGCGGATCATGGGAAGAAGGTGGTCCTCGTGAATGAGGAGGCCAATCCCGGCGGCGTCTGCTTGCAGCGCGGCTGCATTCCGTCGAAGGCGTTGTTGCACGTCGCCAAATTGATTCACGAGGCGGCGGACGCGGCCGAGCATGGGCTGACGTTTGGCAAGCCGAAGATCGACCTCGACAAGCTGCGAGCGTTCAAGAACGG
>CAYWOO010000215.1:0-7416 GCA_964458665.1 uncultured Dehalococcoidia bacterium | reverse complement strand
GTTCAGCATTTCTGGAACGCCGAGCTGAGCCAGATTTATCCGACGCTGAAGGCGCTCGAAGAGGCGGCGTTCGTCGACAAGCGCGTTGAGGTGCAAGAGAGCCGGCCGAACCGGAAGATCTACGCGATCACCGACACGGGCCGCGATGAGTTCGCGCGCTGGGTGCGCGTGCCGCAGCCGCCGGCGGACCTGCGCGACCCGTTCATGATCAAGCTGTTCTTCGGCAGCGACGTACCGCTGGAAGACATCCTGGTGTTGCTCCGCCGTCAGATGGAGGAGCAGCAGAAGGTGCTGGCGTTTTCGGAGACGGTGCTGCGTGAGAAGATCCGCGCGAACGTCGAGAAGCATCACTCGCCGCGGCAGGGTTTGTTCTGGACGCTGACGTTGGAGATGGCGATCGCGTACCGGCGCGCGTACATCGACTGGTGCGAGAAGTCGATGCGGCTGCTGGAAGAGAGCTTTCTTGGCGAGGGCGCTGGTGTGGACGTTGCGGAGTTCGAGCATCGGGCTGTGTGACGGTCCTTTCCCCCTTTTTTCACCACAGAGAACACAGAGGACACAGTTTTTGTTGGGGGTGGGTGAGGCTGTGACCTAACGGGGAGGACAGGAGTTCGAGCGTCGGGCTGTGTGACGGTCCTTCTTCTTTATTTCACCACAGAGAACACAGAGGGCACAGACGTTTTTGTTGGGGGTGGGTGAGGCTGTGACTTCACCCCGACCCTCTCCGCCCGGCGGAGAGGGAGGACGACGGGCGGGTCGCCCGCCCTCCATAGCGGGGTTGGTGGAACGGATTCTGATTCCGTTCGGGATTCCGCTGTCGCACCGACTCACAGCCGGGGACGGTTGTGCCACTCTTTGTTGGCGGTTTCGCTCCGAGTTCTCTCCGCCCGGCGGAGAGGGAGGACGACGGGCGGGGCGCCCGCGCTCCATTTCTGGCATGGTGATGCTCTGGCGAACGGTAAGGGACAGGTCTTCAGACCTGTCCTTACGAGTGGCGGGTTCGCGGCGACGGCAGACGCGGGAGGGATCGAGGTTGCGCTCGATCCGGTGTGGCATCCGCTATGATGTGGCACCGGGGCGGCGTGCGCTTCGGCCAGGCGGCCGCGAGTCCGCACTGACGTATGTTAGACATCCCCCTGTCGGGCTTTGCGCCCACGCTCCTTGAAGGAGCATCCTTCAACATTCCGACACCGATTGCCATCGCCCTGTTTGTGGGCGGGTTGCTGGGCTACGCGTTCATCAATGCGGTCGAGATCGCCGTGGTCGCTTCGAACCGGCTGCGCGTGCGGGCGGCGGCGGAGGAGGGACATCGATCGGCGAAGGCGCTGGAGCGGCTGAAGGCGGCGCAGGAGCGCTACTTCGGCGTCGTGGTGATCCTCCAGAATGCGGCGATCTTCCTCGCATCGACGGCGGGCACCGTGATTGCTGTGGATTCGTTTGGGAGCTGGGGGTACTTCTTCAGTCTCATCGCAATTCCTCTGGTGGCGGCGGAATTTGGCGAATACACGCCGAAGGTGCTGGCGGCGCGGACGCCTGAGCGCATCGCACTCGCCGTAGCGATTCCGATGGAGGTGGTCGTACGGCTGGCGAGCCCGCTGATCAGCGCGCTGGCGATCATTCCGAACATGTTCTCGCGAGAGGGCGTGACCCACACAGTGACCGAGGCCGAGCTGCGCATGCTGATCGACATCGGCGCGGAAGAGGGATCGGTGGGCGAGGACGAGGCGGAGCTGCTGGACCGCGTCTTTCACTTTCACGATCGGCGCGTCAACGAAATCATGATCCCGCGCACGGAAGTGGTATGGCTGGAGCGCGAAGAGACGGTGAGCGAGTTCTACGCCACGTTCGGCGAGGCGCCGCACTCGCGCTTTCCGGTGTATCACGAGACCGTAGACAACGTCGTCGGTATCGTGAGCATCAAGGACGTGCTGAAGGCTCTCTCGGAGAAACGCGTGACGGAGGCGTCGCCGCTGGCGGAGTTGATCCGTCCTGCGACGTTCATCCCGGAGACGAAGCTGGTGAGCGCGTTGTTCTGGCAGATGCAGGACGAGCGCCAACAATTGGCCGTAGTGGTCGACGAGTACGGCGGCGTTGCAGGCGTGGTGACGCTGGAGCTGCTGTTAGAGGAGATGGTCGGGCGCGTGGTCGACGAGCTGGGGCAGCCGTCGGAGGAGTACGCGGCGATCGACGAGCACACGACGCGCGTCGACGGCGGTATGAGCATTCACGATCTGCGGGGCGAGCTGGAGATCGAGCTGCCGGAGGGCGACTACGAGACGGTCGCGGGGTTCGTGCTGGATCAACTGGGTCATATTCCGCGCGAGGGCGAGACGGTCACGCTCGACGGTTACCGGATTGCCGTGTCGGAAGTGAAGGGCGTCAAGATTGAGTCGGTGGTGATTACGCGCGTTCACGGTTGACGGTTTTCCGTTTGCAGTTCTTTGGGGCACGATCGACTAAGAGCACGAAGGACACGAAGGGCACGAAAGCGATTGAAGATGAGGCGCCGGCTGGATGCTGAGTTAGTGCGGGGTTGCTGGATCGGGAAGGGCATTCTACGGAATGCCCCTACGCGATCAGTCGGCGTGTGGTGCGAGCGAGTGAGCGGTCGGAAGATGAGTCTTGAGCTGTGAATCTTTTGCTGTGAACTGCGCACTGCCAACCATGAAACTCGCTTCGTGAAAATCCAACGGATACGGATGGTGTTTGCGCGCGGTGAGGCGACCAAGTACATCACGCATCTTGATGTGATGCGCTTCTGGGAGCGAGCGTTGCGGAGGGCGGAACTGCCGGTGGCGTACTCGGAGGGGTTTTCGCCGCACGCGCAGCTAGCGCTGGCGGCGCCGCTGCCCGTCGGCACGACGAGCGATGCGGAGCTGATGGACGTCTTCATGGCGGAGGTGATCGCGCCGAAGACGCTGATGCGCCAGCTGGCGCCGCAACTGCCAGATGGCATCACGGTCGTTTCGGCCGAAGAGGTGGGCATGGCGCTGCCCGCGTTGCAGGCGGACGTGCGGTTCGCGGAGTACGACGTCGATATCGCAGCCGCGCGGTGCGCACGGCCCGTAGACGCTGGCGACTGGAAGGTCGAAGCCGGCGCCGGCGTCGCGGACACGGTTGCGCGATTCATGGCGGCTGCAACGATCCCGTGGGAGCACAAGCGGGAGGATGAAACGAAGTCGTACGACATCCGGTCGCAGGTCGAGACGATCGATGTGATCGTCAGCGGCGGTGATGGCGTGCGGCTGGGGCTGCGGCTGAAGAACGACAGCAGTGGGTCGGGCCGGCCGGAGCAGGTGGCGGCGGCGCTCGGACTGCCGACGCCGACACGGATCCACCGGACGAAGCTGATCCTCGCCGGTGCATCGCCCGCGCGCGAGGCATTGCGCAAGAGCGGGCGGTACGCGGGCTGATGCGGCTGATACTCGTACGGCACGGCGAGACGGAGCACAATCGTGGCAAGCTGACGCTTGGGCGCGCGGATGTGCCGCTCAACGAGCTTGGGCGCGCACAGGCGGGGGCCCTCGCCGGTTCGTTCACTACACGCCCGGCGGCAATCTACGCGAGTCCGCTGGCGCGGGCCTTCGAGACGGCGGAAGTGATCGGCGCAGCGACGGGCATTGACGTGGTGCTCGAGCCGGATCTGGTCGAGATGGATGTCGGCGAGATGGAGCATCTGACGCGGACGGAGCTGCGAGAGCGGTACCCGGACTTCGTCCGGGAATGGCTCTCCGCAGACGCCGGCCACACCCGGATGCCTGGCGGCGAGACGCTCGCGGAGGTGCAGGAGCGGTCGTGGCGGGCGATCGGGCGGATGCGGGAGGTGCACCCGGACGCGGAGGTGGTGGCGGTCGCACACAACTTCGTGATCTTGACAGTCGTGTGCCGGGCGCTGAATCTGCCGCTGTCCGAGTTCAGGCGGCTGCGCCACGGCCTCGCGTCAAGAACCGTGATCGATATGCTTGACGGCGGCGCGACGTTGATCCATTTGAATGACAACGCCCATCTCCTGGCCGCCGGTTTGGCCGGCGACCCCACGTAGCGCAGCCGCGTTGGCTGCGTCGCGAAAGCGAGGCGCCACGTGAACGAGCCCGACTCTCCAGCCATCGTCCCGGACTATCTACAGCGCAAGACGACGCGCGTGCGCGTCTTCACCACGTGGGGCGTTGTAGAAGGTGAGTACGCGCACGCGCCAGGTGTGCTCTTGAGCAACGCGCTTCGCAACGCGGGGGCGGCGGAGCGCTATTTGATCCTCACGGCAGCGACGTTCCGCACGTTCGATGGCGCCGACATGGACCCGGCTGCTGCTGCCGCGCCGTTCGTGCTGGTGAACCCGGCGATGGCGTCGGCGATCATCCCGCTGGAGGCGGAGGCGGAAGTCTCGCTTTAGGGGAGCGATCCACTAAGAGCACGAAGAGCACGACGGTTGTGTCGAGGCTGACAATCAGCGCCGCTTGAATGCGAGATAGCGGCGGGCGTTTGGGCCCTCACCCCGGCCGGTCGGCCCCCTGTATCCGCGTCGTGGAGACGCGGCTGGCGGGTGTGAGGTGCTCGGCTGGCTCCTGAACTCCGGAACCACGAGAATGACGACCTATGCCGCCGCAGCATCAGGAGCAACACCATGAAAGCCGCCATTTTCCACGCACCGCATGAGCCGCTCACGATCGAGGAAGTCCAGATCGACAAGCCGATGTCGCGCGAGATCCTCGTGCGCACCGTCGCCAGCGGCGTCTGTCACAGTGACCTTCACTTCGTCGAAGGCCTCTACCCCATGGCCGCGCCCGCGATCCTCGGCCACGAGGCTGCCGGCATCGTCGAGGCAGTCGGCGATCAGGTGACGTACGTGAAGCCCGGCGATCACGTCATTGCCTGCCTCTCCGTCTTCTGCGGCTCGTGCGAACAGTGCACCACCGGTCACCCGAACCGCTGCAGCAACCCCGACAACCAGCGCGCGCCCAGCCAGCCGCCGAAGCTCAGCCAGAGCGGCTCTCCGGTCTACCAGTTCGCCAACATAGCGGGTTACGCCGAGCAGATGCTGCTGCACGAGCATGCCGTCGTGAAGATCCGCGAGGACATCCCGCTCGACAAGGCTGCCCTCATTGGCTGCGGTGTCATGACCGGCGTCGGCGCGGTGATGAACACGGCGAAAGTCGCGCCGGGCTCGACGGTCGCCGTCTTCGGTGCGGGCGGCATCGGCCTCTCCGTCATCCAGGGCGCGCGCATCGCCGGCGCGCGCAAGATCATCGCCGTCGACATGGTCGAATCGAAGCTCGCGACCGCGAAGGAGTTCGGCGCGACGCACATCGTCGACGCGTCATCCCGCGACGCCGTGCAGGCCGTGAAGGACATCACCGATGGCGGCGTCGACTACGCGTTCGAGGCGATCGGCCTCAAGAAGACCGCCGAGCAGTCGTTCGAGTGCCTCGGCACCGGCGGCGTCGCCACGATCATCGGCATGATCCCCTTCGGCACCAAGATCGAGCTCGATGGCTGGAGCTTCCTCCAGGGCGAGAAGCGCATCCAGGGCAGCATGATGGGCTCCAACCGCTTCCGCGTCGACATGCCGCGCTACATCGACTTCTACGAACAGGGCCGCCTCAAGCTCGACGAAATGATCAGCAAGAAAGGCCGCCTCGACGACGTCAACGAAGCCTTCCGCGCCATGAAAGCCGGCGAAGTCTCCCGCACGGTGCTGTTGTTCGATTAGCATCGGCGCTCGGCACGCGCCGTGCAGATCGCCCGTTGTAGGGGCACGCGGTGGCGTGCCCGCTGTTCGTACGAGCAACCCCTCTGAAACTCGAGGCCGTAGGGACGCACCTTCAGGTCCGTCCCCGCTAGGAACGAAACAAAGCCCGGCCGCCAACACCAACCGATCGCGTAGGGGCCGGGCTCACCGCGCGCGGCGCCGCTCCTACAAACGCGCGCCGACAAGGAGCAAGAAGTACCCGCGGAGCTTCAGCTCCGCCAAGGTGCGGACGGACCTAAAGGTGCGTCCCCTACGGCCTCTGCTCGGACTTGCTGTCGTGCCGACCGCGTCATCCGCGTCGGTGAAGAACTACAAACCACGAGCTACAAACAGCGAAGTGCCCTACCCCCACCGCCACCGAGTAGCACTCCCCGCGTACACACTCTCCGTCCCCAGCCCCGCGCTCGGCGCCAGCCACGCGAACGCTACGCGTGGCCGTAGCGCGAACCAGACGTCTTGCGTGCCTTCCCACAGATACTTCTCGTTGTACGCGCTGTTGATCCACTTGATCAGCGCCTTCCCGCTCGCGATCTCCACGACGCCTTCGATGATCACCGCGTCCTCGCCGTTCTCGAGGTTCACGGATACCCGCGGATCGCGCGCGAGGTTCCGCGAGGTCAGAGCGCCGTTGCTGAAATACAGCGTGTCGTCCAGCCAGATGCCCCACACGGGGATGCTGTGCGGCCGCCCGTCCTTGCGCGTCGTCGAGACCCAGTAGATGTACGACCCGCGCATCCGCTCGCTCACGCGACTCCACGGCAGCAGCCCCATCCCCTCCTTCGGCCCTCTTAGGCCGTACGGAATGTCCGGCCGATCCGCCACCGGCTTCCGCGCCCGCTTCGAGGCGACCGGCGCCGTCTTGCGTTTCGTCGTAGCAGGCATCGAAGCACCTCCGTGGTTGCGTTAACACTCGTCCCGATTTTACTCCCCGTGACCTGCACCCGTTGCGCGACGCCCATCGCTACCTGATCATGGGCGAACCACCGATACCAGCGCCCGACTGTTCACTGTTCACTGTCCACTATGCACTGTCCAATGCCGGAGGCCCCATGACCACCACCACCCAAGAACGCGTCGCCACCCCCATCGGCCCGGAGCGCCTCCAAGGCCAGGGCCTCGACCCTCATCAGTACGAATCTGGCGACCGCGCGATCCACATCCTTCTCACCGACGCCACGGCCGGGCCGCAGTCCGATCTCGTCATCACCCATCGCGACGACGCGTACGAAGTCTGGGCGAAACGCGGCATGATCCGCTTTCAACGCTCGTACGCGGCAGACGGCCGCGGTTACGACTATCACGTCATCGAGCAGATCGGCGACAACCCGATCGCCAATCAGGACCGCAAGGCGCTCGCGACGATCGACGAGGAACTTGCCGCATCGAAGGCGTCCGGCTTCCCCGGCATCGAAGCGAACACAGCCTACATCGAGCCCGAGCACAACACGTATCCCTTCGCATATGAACGCATCGCGCAGCTCTTCGACAGCCCGAACGCGCCGGATCTCGTCGTCAACCCGAAGGCGTACGCGTTCGGCCGCAAACCCGGCCAGCACGGCGCCCTCGATGTCGTCCACGCACGCTCGCCGCTCGTCTTCTCCGGCCCAGGCATCAAGAAGGGCGCGCTGATCGATGCACCGTCGCGCCAGATCGATATCGCGCCGACAATC
>CAYWOO010000214.1:0-17334 GCA_964458665.1 uncultured Dehalococcoidia bacterium | reverse complement strand
CGCCGACCGCCGAGCGCCGCGACACAAGCGCGTGCAAGTGGGGAACATCGTCCCAGGTCAGTGTTCGCGGATTCATGCTGCGGACATCGTACTGGAAATGAAAGCGCCGGCTGAAAGCCCGCGCTACGGTGCGGGTGACGGCCTACAGCACCGCCAGGTACCGCTCCAGCTCGTAATCCGTCACATGCCGCCGGTAGGCGTCGTACTCGATCGTCTTGTTTTCGAGCAGGCTTTCGAAGACGTGGTCGCCGAGCGCGCGGCGCGCGAAGTCACTGCTCTCGAACGCCTGGATCGCCTCCTTGAGGCTGCCCGGCAGCATCTCGATGCCGCGGCGCTTGCGTTCCTCCGCGCCCAATTCGAATGCGTTCTCCTCCGTCGGCGGCGACAGTGGCAACTCGTGCTCGATGCCTTCGAGGCCGGCTGCCAGCATGACGGCGAACGCCAGGTACGGGTTGCACGCCGCATCCGGCGCGCGATACTCGATGCGCGTCGACGCCTCCTTGCCGGCGCGATAGTGAGGCACGCGGATCAGATCGCTGCGGTTGCGGCGCGCCCACGTCAGATACACCGGCGCCTCGTAGCCGGGCACGAGTCGCTTGTAGCTGTTGATCCACTGGTTCGTCACCAGCGTCAGTTCCGGCGCGTAACGCAGCAGGCCCGCCATGTACGACTTGGCGATCGGCGACAGGTTGTACGCGTCGTCCGCGTTGAAGAACGCGTTCTGGTCGCCCTTAAACAGCGATTGGTACGTGTGCATGCCGGAGCCGTTTTCGCCGGCAAGCGGCTTCGGCATGAAGGTCGCGTAGACGCCGTTGGCCAGCGCCACTTCCTTCACGACGAGCCGATACGTCATGGCGTTGTCGGCCATCGTCAGCGCGTCGGTGTAACGCAGGTCGATTTCGTGCTGGCTCGGCGCCACTTCGTGGTGGCTGAACTCGACGCCGATCCCCATCTCCTCGAGTGTCATGATCGTCTGGCGGCGCAGATCGCTCGCCACATCCAGCGGTGTCAGGTCGAAGTAGCCGCCCTTGTCGAGCCCCTCCGGCGGTGCCTCCGACGACTTGAAATAGAAGTATTCCAGCTCCGGCCCCACGTAGAAGGTGTACCCCAGGTCCGCCGCGCGCTTCAACTGCCGCTTCAGCACGAAACGCGGGTCGCCCTCGAACGATGTGCCATCCGGGTGCTTGATGTCGCAGAACATGCGGGCGACGCCGCGCTCGCGCGGCCGCCACGGCAAGATGGCAAACGTCGCCGGGTCCGGCATCGCCACCATGTCGGACTCGTCGACGCGGGCGAAGCCCTCGATGCTTGCTCCGTCGAAGCCCTGTCCCTCGTCGAGCGCTTCTTCCAGCTCTTCGACCGTGATGGCGAAGCTCTTGAGCTGGCCCAGGATGTCCGTGAACCATAGCCGGATAAACTTCACGTCGTGATCGCGGCACGACTGAAGTACGTAGCCCTTTTGGTCGTCGAGCATGCGGTTATTCCTCTCCCTGGCTCCACCTGCAATTGTATCGACGGTACGCGGTCCTCAGGCGTCGCGCGGGAGTCAAGCCGGCACTGCGTAACACAGACTTAACCCGCACGCCGGGGTCGTCGTAGGGGCACGCGGTGGCGTGCCCGCATCCGCACGCGGTGGCGTGCCCTTGGCCGGCGCAGCATGCCCGAGCATCGTGGAATCTAGCCAAGCGTGCTCGACCGAGGGCGCGAAGCGCGTGGCATAGCCGTCCCGGCTGTGCGTCCGGCAAAGCCGGACCGACGCAGCACACCGCCTCGCCCCGCGATAGGCATCGCGTGCGCCTCCGCTGCGTCGTGCTACTTGTGTCGCCCGCCATCGCGAGTCACTTGCAGAAACATAGCGACCCGCATAGACTTCACATGGAGGGAATACGTGACCAAGCAATACGATCTCCCCTGTCCTGTCGCCAAGTCGCTCGACATCGTCGGCGACCGCTGGACGCTACTCGTTGTGCGCGACTTGCTCACTCAGGGGCCACGCAAGTACGTCGAACTGGCCGAATCACTGGCCGGCATCGCGCCAAACATCCTCTCCGATCGGCTCAAAGTGCTCGAAGCGCACGGCGTCGTCGAGCGCGAGTTCTACGAGCAGCATCCGCCGCGCGCGCTCTACCGTCTGACGCCCAAAGGCGAAGACCTCCGCACCGTGATGCAGGCGCTGCTTCAATGGGGCGGCAAGCACCTCTACGATGGCGTCGCCCTCGTGCACGACGCCTGCGGCCACGACCTGAAACTCGTCACGATGTGCGAACACTGCGGCGAACCCGTCCGAGCGCGCAACCGCCGTATGAAGTACCGCCGCCGCGAAGCCGCCGCGGCCGTAGGCCGCACCGTCGGCTAGCCGCCCGCCGCCTCCTGGAACTCCCGCATGCACCCACGGGAGCAGAAGTAGTACGTCGCGCCGTCGTGGTCCAACGTCGCGGCGGCGTTCTCGGCTCCGACGCTCATCTGGCACACAGGGTCGATCACAAGGCGGCCGATGTCGGTGATGCGACCATCCTCCAGCCACAGGACGCGGTCGGCGACTTCACGGATGCGCTGGTCGTGGCTTACGACGATCACCGCTCGATGACCGCTTCTGGCGATATCCCGCAGCAGGAGCATGACGTCGCGGCCGTGCTTCGAGTCGAGGTTTGCTGTCGGTTCGTCGGCCAGTAGGAGCCGCGGCTCGTTGGCGAGCGCGCGGGCGATCGAAACCCGCTGCTTCTCGCCACCGGAGATGTCCCGCGCCCGAAACTTCAGGCGATGGCCGAGGCCCCGATCCTCGAGCAGTTTGCGTGCGCGCGTTTTGGCGTCATGTCCGCGAACGCCGGCCATGTTCAGGGTCAGCTCCACGTTTTCCTCGCCGTTGAGCGCCTCCCAGAGGTTGAAGGACTGGAAGATGAAGCCGACGGTCCTGCGCCGAAGGGGGGTCAGCTTGCTGTCGCTGAGGGCGGTGATTTCCGTACCGTCGATGACGATCGAGCCGGACGTGGGACGCAGCAGGCCGCCAAGCATGGTGAGGAGTGTTGTCTTGCCCGAGCCGGATGGCCCCATGATGAGCACCATCTCGCCTTCCGACACGGCGATATCGACACCGTCGACGGCGCGCACGGCGTTCTCGCCGGCGTCGAAGACCTTGGTTACGCCGCTGGCGCGCAGGATCACGTCGGGCTTCTGGTCCATCGTCATGCCTTGAAGACAATCGCGGGGTCGATGCTGTTGATCCTGCGGACAGGCACAAACGATGCGAGTATCGCCATAGCTACGGTCGCGGCCAACACAAACGCGATGTCCCGTGGCTGAAAGTCTGTTGTGAACTCAGGTACCGCCTGCGCGGCCAATTGCGCTACCGACCAGGCCCCCGCCAGCCCTACGACGAATCCAGTGCCCGTGAGCATCACGCTTTGCGACAGGACGATGCGGTAGAGGAATCCCGCCGAGCCACCTACCGCTTTCATGACGCCAAATTCGCGCGTTCGTTCGATGGTGGCCGTGTAGATCGTCAGGCCGACCACTGCGGCCCCGACGATGAAGCCAATCGCAACTAGGATTGTGATGATCGGCAGGAACGATTCATCGATCTCTTTGCGGATCGACCTTGCGAATCCGTCGGCCGTGAACACCTTCACCCCTTGGTCACGCGCGAGGATATTGGCCGCGACTTCGTTGGCATCGCGCCCCGGCGCAACGATCACCATCGCGTAGTTGACCACGTCGTGGATGCCATACACGCGCACGGCATCGTCGAAATGCATGAACGCGAACTGCTGTAGCGATTCCCCCGTTGCCGGGCGGACGTGATCGATGAGGAACCGTTCACCGCCGATGACGAGCGGATCGCCCGCGTCCAGCCCTGTTTTTCGGCTCAGCGTGCGGTCGATGACAACGGCGCCCCGCGGCGGCAGAAAGGCTCGCCGGATGTCATCGGGCAGGCTGGCACTCGCCGGGACTTGCAGCGCCATGAAGCGCGCGGACGATTCGTCGGTGCCGGCGTCGAACTCCATCTGACGAGAGAGCACTGGGACGGTCGCCGACACACCCTCCGCGCTCCGCACACGGGCGATGCGGTCCGCATCGAGGAGCGAGAGCGAATGGAACGGATCCGTCGTGCCTTGCTGAACCACCCAGAGATCGCCGAGCAGCAGCTTGAACGTTTGCCCCGTACGGCTGAATCCCCGGTAGAGGGCGAGCACAATGAGGATGAGCAGAACGGCGAACGCGACGCCAGCGACGGAGATCGCGAAACGGCCCTTTTCGGCAAAGAGATTGCGGCGCGCTACCGGGACAGCCAGAACTCACCTCCTTAGATGGTTCCGGAGGACACATGCCAGCCTGGACACGCTCCTGCTGACCACATTCACGATAGGTGCGGGAGCACGTGCACAGCGAGATGCGGTTGGGCCTTACTGACTGGCCATATGGCCTGAGGCGCCGGCTGAGTGACATTGTACGACGGCGTATTCGTCGGTCGCCCGCCGCGTGGGCGCCAGAGAGGAGAAACGTCGTGCGGCTACGACGCGCCGTCGTATGCATTGGACGCCTCGTACGCGGGTGGCCGCACCAGGCAAGCTTGGGACGCGAAGGTCGCAGCGGTGGCCAGCCGCGCCGTCATCGCGCTGTTCCGCTGCACGCAGATGGTGCTGTACCCGCGCGCGTAATCTCCCGTCCTATCGCTGGAACTCTGGCCCATCGCCGCGTATGATGCTGCTTCCAACGGTTCTGGACAGGTTCTAGGCCCTAGGTTCTCGGCCCTAGGTTCCAGGTTCTCGGTTCCCAGGTTCTCGGTACCAGTGAAGGAGCAGCAGCATGCCCGGAAAGATGGTCTCGTTCCCCAGCAACGGCGGCTCCGCCGAGGGATATCTCGCGACGCCCGCATCGGGCAAGGGCCCCGGCGTCATCGTCATCCAGGAGTGGTGGGGCCTCAACGCCAACATCAAGGGCATCGCTGATCGATTCGCCACAGCGGGCTACCTTGCGCTCGCCCCGGACCTCTATCACGGCAAGGTCGTCACGGAGCCGGACGATGCGATGAAGGCGATGATGGCGATGAAAATGGACGATGCTGCAAAGGACCTCACCGGCGCCGTCCAGTACCTCAAGAATAGTCCAGCCGGTAACGGAAGAGTGGGCTGCGTCGGGTTCTGCCTCGGCGGCGGTCTGTCGCTCTACCTTTCGACGCTGAGCCCCGTCGACGCGACGGTGATCTACTATGGCGCACTACCGGGCGTGCAGCCCGACCTCACGAAGATCGCCGCGCCAGTCCTCGGGCACTACGCAGCGCATGACGATTGGGCTAGTCCCGCGGCGGCGGCTGCGCTGGAGAAGCAGCTCAAGGATCTCGGGAAAACGGTGCAGTTCCACCAGTACGCCGGCACGCAGCACGGCTTTTTCAACGACACGCGCGCCGAAGTGCATGACGCGGCCGCGTCGCAGCAGACCTGGGACCGCACGATCGCCTTCTACAAACAGCACCTGGCCTGAAGGATGACTGAGCGCCGCGCGTCAGGCATCCGTGGCGGGGTTCTTCAGCTCGCCCTCGCTTGCCTGCTCCTCGTCGGCGCCTGCGCGGCGGGTTGCAGCACGAGCAACGCGGCAAGTTCGCCGCACGGAATCGTGAAGGGCGCGTTCGCCATTCCGAGCCCCGACTCCGCACCGGCCGTCGCGCCCGCGCCCGCGTATCCACCAGCATCATGGATGGCGAAGATCCAGCCGCCGATGAGCGGCTCAGCGATCAGTATCGGTTGCCTCGACCGCAACGCCGACGGCCGCGTGAACAGCGCTGACGCGCCCGAACTGCAGGCCGTCGACATCGCGCTCGTGCGCGGCGATGCGTGTCTGCTGCTCGGTCAGCGACGCGAGTGGTTTGTCGCCGACGCCGATCTTCCGCTGACGTGCGCGGCAGCGGTACCCGCTCCGCTGCTCATCGTCGCGATCGCCGGTGGTGGCACACAGCTACTGGACCGCGACGAAGGTGTGAGCGTCGGCCTGATCGACATCGTCAACGGCGTGCGAGCGCAGGCGGCCGCGCCCGGCGTGACGTCAGGCGTCATCCTGATGACATCCGCCATCGAGTCTGCCGACCTGCCACAGACGCGTATGGAACAGTGGCTCGCCGCGGATCTCGAACGCAGGCTCGGAGCGACGCGGTGCCTGAGGGTTGTGCTGATCGGACATAGCCACGGCGCCGTTGTTGTCACGTCGGTGATGGCGGCGCTGGAAGATCGATACGGAGGCCGCATGTACGGCGTGCTCCTCGATCGTTCGCTGTTGTACTACGACCGTCTCGCGATGGAACTACCGCAACGTCCGGCGCTCCTGAACGTCATTCAGCGGAATGAAGGCTGGCATGGCGAACCAATCGATGCGCCGAACGCGATCAACATCGACGCATCGGTCGAAGTCGCGCCGCGCGAACCGCGCGATGGGCTGTTGCCAATCGTGCCCGTAGCGCACTCGACGCTCGACGACGCGATTGGCGTGCAGCGCCAGGTCGTCAACGCAATAGGCGCGTGGCTGCACGCCGGCGATGGAGCGCACGCGCCATGAACGAAACCACGGAGTGGCAGCGCGGCGAGTTCGTCGTCAGCGATGACACCGCGCGCGTCGATGTCGGCGCTGTGTGGAGCTACCTGAAGCGCTCGTACTGGGCCGAGGGCATCCCGCGCGAAGTCGTCAAGCGGGCTATCGCCAACTCGCTCAACTTCGGCCTGTACCGTGGCGCCGCGCAGGCCGGCTTTGCCCGCGTCATCACCGACTACGCGACCTTCGCCTACATCGCCGATGTACTCGTCCTGGAGGAGCTCCGTGGCCAGAAGCTCGCCGTCTGGCTGATGGAGTGCGTCGCCGCCCACCCGCGGCTGCAGGGCCTGCGCAACACGATGCTCGGCACGCGCGACGCCCACACCCTGTACCAGAAGACCGGCTTCGCTCCGCTCGCCATCCCGGAGCGCTGGATGCAACGGCTCGACCCCGACGTGTATCGGCGAGCGCACAACGACTAGCGCTGCTACGGTGTACAGGCGTTGTAGGGGCACGCGGTGGCGTGCCCGCGTTCGCTCGACCCCGATGCGTATCGGCGAGCGCACAACGACTAGCGCTGCTACGGTGTAACCAGGTCTGTAGGGGCACGCGGTGGCGTGCCCGCGTTCGCTATTGCGCGATGCCTGTTTCCGCTAGAAGGAGCAAACCATCATGAAAGCAGCCGTCTACTACGAAACCGGAGCCCCAACCGTATTCAAGTACGAAGAGGTGCCCGAGCCGGCGCTCCAGCCGCGCAATGTCCTCATCGACGTGAAGGCGATCGCCATCGAAGGAGGCGACGTGCTGAACCGCGCGGGCGGCGGCATGGTCAAGAAGCCGCACATCGTCGGCTATAACTGCGCCGGCGTCATCCGCGAAGTCGGCGCAGAAGTCACCGACCGCAAGCCCGGCGACCGCGTCACGGCGCTGATGGCCGATGGCTCGCACGCAGCCGTCGTCTCCGTGCCATCGACATCGACGTTCATCGTGCCGGACGGCTGCTCGCTGGAGCACGCCGCCTGCGTGCCTGTCTCGTGGGGCACCGCGCACGACTGCCTGTTCGAGTTCGGGCGGCTCGAGGCGGGCCAGACCGTGCTCGTGCAGGCCGGCACCAGCGGCGTCGGCATCGCCTGCGTGCAGCTCGCGCACCGCGCCGGCGCGACCGTCATCGCGACGTCGTCCAGCGACGACAAGCTCGAGCGGCTGAAGGCGTACGGCATGGACATCGGCGTCAACTACAAAAGCGGCGACTTCGTCGATGCCGTACGCAAGGCGACGAACGGGCAGGGCGTCAACCTCGTCGTCGATTCCGTCGGCGGCAAGACGCTCGAAGGCAGCCTGATGTGCATCGCCTACCGAGGCCGCGTGATTACCGTCGGCAACGTCAGCCGCGAGGGCAAAGGCATCGATCTCTCGCCACTCAGCGGCACGAACGGCTCCGTCACCGGCGTCTTCTTCGGTCTGGAGACATTCCGCAGCGCCGCGCGCGTCGTCCCGATGATGGACCAGTTGCTGGCCGACATCGCGAAGGGCGAGCTGAAGGTCGTCGTCGACAAGACGTACCCCCTCAGCGAAGCCGCTGCCGCGCACGCGTACATCGAGTCCCGCGCGGCGTTGGGGCGCGTGGTGTTGGTGCCGTAACGGGTCGAGGGACAAATGAAGGCAACAACCCAGGCCGTCGCGTTTGGTGGTGGATTTCTTCAGCGTGGATTCTGGCTTTACGTCTGGGAGGTCAAGCCGTCAAAGGGCAAAGCGCTCTACTATGTGGGGCGCACGGGTGATGCTTCATCTTGCAACGCTCAGTCGCCATTCAACAGGATGGGCCAGCACCTCGGCTTCGCCGAGAACAGCAGCATGTTGCGGCGTCACCTGCGGGATCATAGGGTCGAGCCTGGCGCTTGCGCGTTCCGCCTTGTGGCACACGGACCAATCATCGAGGAAGCGGCGGACATGGCCACCCACCGAGAGCGACGAGATGTCGTTGCGGCGATGGAGAAAGCTCTCGCCGAGGCGATGGCTGCGGCGGGCTACGACGTCATGAATACAGTGAGTTGCCGTAAGACACTCGATTCGAGGAGATTTGAATCCGTGAGGCGCGCCTTCGCCGTTGAGTTCCCGAAACTCAGGGCCCAGAACTAGGAGTTCCTCTCGTTGGCGGCCCCCACACCCGCCCCCTATACTCACACCCACAGGCGATGACGGAGACGAGTACGCCGACGGCGCTGCCGAGCGAGTCCGGGCATGGTGCGAGCCGGACGCAGCAACCACGGCCGAAGATCCCTCCCGAGCCGGTCCGCTGAACGAACTTCTTCGTCCTTCCCCCTCGCCCCTCGTGGGAGAGGGGGCCAGGGGGAGAGGGGCCAGTAAGCGAACCCGGAAGCCCCCGTTACCAGGGCAGGGCGTGTTGGCGCCCGAAAGAGCGCTCGCCGCTGGCGAGAACAAGGGTGGTACCGCGGGCACCGATCGTTCGGCCCGTCCCTGTATTGGGGGCGGGCTTTTGCGTTGGCCCCTCTCCCCGGGCCTTCGGCCGACCCTCTCCCACCTGGGGGAGAGGGTGCGTGGATCGCTGATTTGCGCTGTTGGATGGAGGATGCGTGGCAGGCAGGACGGACGAGAGCGAGAGCGGGCGCTGGGATGTGCCGCGGGAAGTGCGGAAGCGCATGGTTGAGGTCGCCCGCGACTTGCGCACTCGCAGCACGCTGGGTGAGCAGGAATTGTGGTCAGCGCTACGACGAAAGCAGCTCGGCGGTCGTAAGTTTCGCCGCCAACAGCCAGTCGGACCGTTCGTGCTCGACTTCTATTGCTCCGAGGAACGGCTCGCCGTCGAAGTCGACGGTTCAATCCACGACGATGCCGAACAACAGCTTCTCGACGCGGAACGTCAGACCCTGATGGAATCGCTCGGCATCCGTTTTGTGCGACTGCCGAACCATCTCGTCATGAGCAATCTTCCGGCGGCACTAGACAGGATCGTCGCGGCCTTCGAGCGGAGCGAAGCGTAGCCATCACCCTCGCCCCCAGTGGGAGAGGGTCGGCCGAAGGCCGGGGAGAGGGGGCCGCATCGATCCGAATCGGTGCGAGGCGCCAGTGAAGCGAAGCGTAACCATTACCCTCTCCCCCTGTGGGAGAGGGTCGGCCGAAGGCCGGGGAGAGGGGGCCGCATCGATCCGAATCGGTGCGAGGCGCCAGCGAAGCGAAGCGTAACCATCACCCTCTCCCCCTGTGGGAGAGAGTCGGCCGAAGGCCGGGGAGAGGGGGCCGCATCGATCCGAATCGGTGCGAGGCGCCAGTGAAGCGAAGCGTAACCATCACCCTCTCCCCCAGTGGGAGAGGGTCGGCCGCAGGCCGGGGAGAGGGGGCCGCATCGATCCGAATCGGTGCGAGGCGCCAGTGAAGCGAAGCGTAACCATCACCCTCTCCCCTTGTGGGAGAGGGTCGGCCGAAGGCCGGGGAGAGGGGACCGAAATGAACTCAGTACCGACCAGACCATCATTCGTCGAGATGGAGAAGCGCACGCTGGAGTGGTGGCGCGAGCAGCGGATGATCGAAAAGTACATCCACCGCAACGACGCGTCGGAGCGCCGCTGGTCATTCATCGATGGCCCGATCACGGCGAACAACCCGATGGGCGTGCACCACGCGTGGGGGCGCTCGTACAAGGATCTCTACCAGCGATTCCACACCATGCTCGGCGAGAAGCAGCGCTACCAGAACGGCTTCGACTGCCAGGGGCTGTGGATCGAGGTGGAGGTCGAGAAGGAGCACGGCTTCACGTCGAAGAAGGATATCGTCGAGCACGGCATCGACAAGTTCGTGCAGGAGTGCAAGGACCGCGTCGATCGCTTCGCCGCGAAGATCACCGAGCAGTCGATCCGGCTGGGCTACTGGATGGATTGGGACAACTCGTACTTCACGAACTCCGACGAGAACAACTACACCATCTGGATGTTCCTCAAGACGTGCTGGGAGAAGGGTTGGGTGTACAAGGGCCACGACACCATGCCGTGGTGCCCGCGCTGCGCCACCGGCCTGTCCGAGCACGAGATCATCACCGAGGGCTACCGCGAGGTCACGCACACCAGCGTGTACGTCAAGTTCCCGCTGCTCGAGCGCCCCGGCGAATCGCTGCTCGTCTGGACGACGACGCCGTGGACGTTACCCGGCAACGTCGCGGCGGCGGTGCATCCGGAACTGACGTACCTCAAGGTGCGCGAAGGCAACGACGTGCTCTACGTCTCGAAGGGCGCCGCGAAGGTTGCGCTGAAGCCGGGCTTCGAGGTGATCGGCGAGGTGAAGGGCGCGGATCTCGTCGACCTCACGTACCGCGGTCCGTTCGATGAGCTGCCCGTGGCGCAGGGCATCGTGCATCGCGTCATCGCCTGGAACGATGTCTCCGACGACGAAGGTACGGGCATCGTCCACATCGCGCCGGGTTGCGGCAAGGAGGACTTCGCGCTCAGCAAGCAGTTCGCGCTCGCCGTCATCGCGCCGGTCGACGACGAGGGCGTGTACATCGATGGCTTCGGCGCGCTCACCGGCAGCTTCGTCGGCGACGACGCCACGCGCGACGCGATCTTCACGCAGCTGCGCGACAAGCACTTCATGTATCGCACGCAGCAGTACCCGCACCGCTACCCGCACTGCTGGCGCTGCGGCACGCAGCTGATCTTCCGCCTCGTCGATGAGTGGTTCATCAGCATGGACGAGCTGCGCCACCAGATCGCCGGCGTCACGAAGCAGATCCGCTGGATCCCCGACTTCGGCCTGGCGCGCGAGCTGGACTGGCTGAAGAACATGGATGACTGGATGATCTCGAAGAAGCGCTACTACGGCCTCGCGCTGCCGATCTACGACTGCGAGGCGTGCGGCGCGTTCGAGATCATCGGCAGCGAAATGGAGCTGGAGGCGCGTGCCGTCGAAGGCTGGGACGTGTTCGCCGGGCACTCGCCGCACAAGCCGTTCATCGATGCGGTGAAGATTGCCTGCGCGAAGTGCGGCGCGCCGGTCTCGCGCATCCCGGACGTCGGCAACCCGTGGCTCGATGCGGGCATCGTGCCGTACGCGACGCTGAAGTACCGAACCGACAGGGCGTACTTCGACGAATGGTTCCCGGCGAAGTTCATCACCGAAGCGTTCCCCGGCCAGTTCCGCAACTGGTTCTACTCGCTGCTGACGATGTCGACGGCGCTCGAGGATCGCGCCTCGTTCGAGACCGTGCTGGGCCACGCGATGGTGCGCGATGAGCAGGGCGCCGAGATGCACAAGAGCGCCGGCAACGCCATCTGGTTCGAGGACGCCGCCGACAACATGGGCGTCGATGTCATGCGCTGGCTGTTCCTGCGCGCCAATCCGGCGAACAACATCAACTTCGGCTACGGCCCCGCCGACGAAGTCCGCCGCTCGATGTTCCTGACGCTGTGGAACACCTACGCCTTCTTCGTGACCTACGCAGAGCTGGATGGCTGGAAGCCGCCCGCGAAGTTCACCACAGAGGACACAGAGGACACAGAGGCCACAGAGGATTCTGTTGGGGCTGGCTCCAAGAGAGTGGCACAGCCGTCCCCGGCTGTGAGTCCCCCGTCCGCAGACGTCTCTGCGAGCGAGGCCGCCAATCTTCAATCCAGGAGCGCGGGCATTCAGCCCGCGTGGTCCGATGTGGCACAGCCGCCCTCGGCTGTGAGTCCCCCGAACTACACCGAACTAGATCGCTGGGCCCTCTCCGAACTCCACCAGCTCATCGAAGGCGTCACCGAAGCCCTGCAAGACTTCGATGCCGCCGCCGCGACGAAGCTCATCGAGGCGTTCGTCGGCGATCTCTCGAACTGGTACGTGCGCCGCAGCCGACGTCGGTTCTGGAAGTCCGACAGCGACAGCGACAAGCTGGCGGCGTACGCCACGCTGTACGAATGCCTCGTGACGCTCGCGAAACTGATGGCGCCGTTTACGCCGTTCCTCGCCGAAGAGGTGTACCAGAATCTGGTCGCCTCCTTTGCTCCCCCTCTCCACGTCGTGGAGAGGGGGCTGGGGGGTGAGGTGCCAGAATCGATCCACCTCACCGACTGGCCTCTGGCCGACGCGTCCCGCATCGACCGCACACTGTCCGACGAGACGCGTCTCGTCATGCGCATCGCGTCGCTCGGACGAGCCGCGCGGGCGAAGGCGCAGCTCAAGGTGCGGCAGCCCGTGGCGGAGCTGTTCGTCAAGCTGCCGACGCAGCTCGAAGAGCACGCGCTCGAACGGCTGGCGCCGCAACTGCTCGAAGAGTTGAACGTGCGTGCGCTGCGCATTGTGCGCGATGAGACGGACTTTCTGCGCTTCGAGGTGAAGCCGAACCTCAAGCTGCTCGGCCAGAAGTACGGCCGCGACGTACAGGAGATCGCGACGGCGCTCGTGTCGATGCCCGAGGCCGAGTTGTCGCAGGTCGCGCGCGCTGCCGGTGCGGGCGAGCCGGTCCAGGTCGCTGGCAAGACGCTCGCGCCGGAAGAACTGCTCGTCAACGGGCGCGAGAAAGAGGGCTTTGCTTCCGCCGAAGAGAACGGCGCCGTCGTCATCGTCTCGTCCGAGCTGACGCCGGAGCTGCTGCGCGAGGGCCTCGCGCGCGAGATCGTGCACCGCATCCAGAACCTGCGCAAAGACGCCGGCTTCGAGATCGCCGACCGCATCAAGGTGTACTATCGCGCGGGCGCCGAGATCGCCGCAGTCATGCGCCAGCACGGATCGTACATCAGCGCCGAGACGCTATCGGTCGAACTGTCCGATGACGCCCCCGAACACGGCGTCCACAGCGAAACCGCCGACATCGACGGCCACGAAGTGACGCTCTCGGTGGTGAAGGTGTGAACTTGGCCTCGCCGTCAACCTTCGTGTCCTTCGTGGCCAACCCCCAGAGAATCTGTGCTCATCTGTGAAATCTGTGGATGATCCCTTCGTGCTCCTTCGTGTCCTTCGTGGCTAACCCCAGAGAATCTGCGCTCATCTGTGAAATCTGTGGATGATCCCTTCGTGCTCCTTCGTGTCCTTCGTGGCTAACCCCGGGGAATCTGTGCTCATCTGTGAAATCTGTGGATGATCCCCTCGTGCCCCGTCGTGTCCTTCGTGGCTAACCCCCAGAGAATCTGTGCCACCTGTGAAGTCTGTGGACCACCCACCCGCAACTTGATCGCCCGAACCCGCCACGCCTATACTCTCGTGGTCGATTTCACAAGCGGATGCTTGCCAAACCGGCCGCGCACGCCGATGATCAATCGAGCGCACAACCCGGCGCTTGGTAGCTGAGGAGCAGCCTCGTGGCATACACGATCGTCGACACCTGCATCGGCTGCACCGCTTGCACCAAGCGCTGTCCCACCAACGCCATCACCGGCACCCGCAACGTCGTCCACGTCATCGACGAACACCTCTGCATCGATTGCGGCGCCTGCGGCGTCGTCTGCCCGCCGGAGGCGATCCTCGACGACCTCGGCGATATCTGCAAGACGTTTCCGCGCAAAGAGTGGCCGAAGGCGATCGTCGTCGAAGACAACTGCATCGGCAGCGGCTGCGAGCTGTGCATTCAGGTCTGCCCGTTCGACGCGCTATCGCTCGGCGAGCCCGAACGCACCGTCGGCGATTTCTTCGGCATCGCCGTGTTGAACGAACGCAAGTGCACCGGCTGCCGTCTCTGCGAAGACTCCTGCGGCTGGGGCGCCATCTACATCGACCCGCCACGCGAAATGCTCAAGCGGAAAGCATGGCCGGAAGAGGAAACCGGCGGCGAGCCCCAGAAGGAACTCGCCGAAGCCACCGCATAGCCGTAGCGCAGTCCCTCCTCCCCGGTGTCGGCTTTCATCTGAAAACGCGAAGCGCGTGGCATAGCCGTCCCGGCTGTGCGTCCGGCAACGCCGGACCGGCGCAGTACAACCGATCGTCCGCAGCGAGTGGTCGCGTGCGGACCACGGCGTCGAACCGCGGCCAACCCCCCAATCTCCAACCTCCAATCTCTAGTCTCTAACTTCCAATCCCCTTCGTGCACCTTCGTGTCCTTCGTGGCCAAGACCCCGGAGAATCTGTGCTCATCTGTGAAATCTGTGGACCACCCTTTGCGCTCTCGGTGGCCAGGCTCACCATCGCGACATAACGACAGACCCGCGGCATAGGCTGTAGGCACAGCTCTCCACTCCCGATATACTCTCGCGATGACTCGAAACGCCGCCTGCTCCCTCGCCGCAGCGGTCGTCCTCTCCGCGCTTGCTGCTGCCTGCGGCGCAGGCGGCGATAGCGGCACAAAGGCATCCGTACGCACTGTTCCGGCGCCCAACACGTCTAAAGAGCGCACGCCTGTGGTTCTCACCGGCACGCCTGTGCTGGATCAGGTGATAGGCGCTGCGCTGGCCGCTGACGACATCGAGTTAGCCGGGCTCGCCGGCTACGAGAAGATCGCTTGCAAACGAGATTCGACCGAGAGGACTGGCGCACCGCCTGCCTGCCGTGACAATGAAAGTGACGGCGCGTTAGTCGAGGCATTGCCGTCGTCTGCCTGCGATACGGGCTGGATACGCCCCGAACAGGTTCCGGATGCCTTTCGGTTCAACCTGCCGTCGGAAAAGCCCGAACTCGTTTCCGTCTACAAGCCTCGCGTCGATTCGTCCGAGTTCGGCGGGGGCTTCGGGACCGACTTCGTGGCGGTCTTCCGCACGCACAAGCACGCTGAAGGTCCAGATGCGGGCGTGGCGCTCCACATTAAGGGCGGGCGGGTCGTTTGGATCGAAGCGGACTGCCGCAACCTGACCGAACTCACCGCACCGCAGCGTGTGGAATCTGTTCTGTTCGATCCGGCGTTTGGCGCAGCCCCAACATCTACGTCCGCCGCAGAGCTGGCCACGCCGACGCCGGGCAGCTGATCGAGCGACTATCGGATCCAGCGGATACCGGGACACCGCACGAACCCACCACCCCCATGATCCGCTCTCGAATTAACGTTCGTTGGCCGAGGTGAAGACCGGGCAGTCTGGCGCTCGGCGCCCCAGCTTGTCATCATCCGCCCGGCGGATAACGAACCCGCACCGTAGGGGCGCACGGCTGTGCGCCCCGGTCGCCAGCAAACAGATCCAGAACCAGGAGACCCACGATGCGCGCAGCGATCATGCGAAACAAACAGATCGTCGTCGACGACGTACCGGAGCTGGAACCCGGCCCCGGGCAGGTGCTGGTCGAAACGATCGCCTGCGGCATCTGCGGCTCCGATCTGCACACACTGCTGCACGCCGACAAGCTAGTAGAGCAAGCCCGCGCGACCGGCGCGCCGTTCGTCATGGATCTCGATCGCGACATCGTCATGGGCCACGAATTCAGCGCGCGCGTCCTCACGCCCGGCGCTGGTGTGACGAACGTGAAGCCCGGCGACGTCGTGGTATCGATCCCGGTCATGCTGAGCGCCGAAGGCTTCACCACCATCGGCTACTCCAATACGTATCCCGGGGGCTACGCCGAGCGCATGCTGCTCACCGCCGCCATATGCCTCCCGGTCCCGGAAGGCCTCGATCCCCGTCACGCCGCGCTCACCGAGCCGATGGCGGTCGGCGTCCACGCCGTCGCGAAGTCCATCATCAAGCCCGGCGACGCCGCGCTCGTCATGGGCTGCGGGCCCGTCGGCCTCGCCGTCATCGCCGCACTCAGGATCGCCGGCATCGAAACGATCGTCGCCGCCGACTTCTCGCCGATGCGCCGCGCGCTCGCGACGCGCCTGGGCGCGCACGACGTCGTCGACCCGCGCGAAGAGCCCGCCATCGCCGCGTGGCAGCGCGTCGACGGCAAGCGCCCGCTCGTCATCTACGAGGCAGTCGGCGTCCCCGGCATGCTTGACCGCGCGATGCGCGACGCGCCGCCGGCAGCGCGCATCCTCGTCGTCGGCGTCTGCATGGAGACCGACGCCATCCTGCCGATCATCGGCATCACCAAGGAGCTGCAGATCCAGTTCGTCCTCGGATACACGCCCGAAGAGTTCACCCGCACCCTCGGCTACATCGCCAGCGGCGAAATCGACGTAGCGCCGCTGATCACGGGCGAAGTAGGCATCGCCGGCGTCCCGGAAGCATTCCGCACGCTCGCGAATCCCGACGCGCACGCGAAGATCCTGGTAGAGCCGGCGCTGGGCTGAGTACCAAGAGTCCCGTGGCGCGGGCTTTCAGCCCGCGTCGTCGGGCCGACGAGGCATCATTCCCGCCACTTCACCTCGTACAGCCGCACGGCGTCGTCGAAGCCCTTCATCTCGTGCTCACCGCGATCCGAGAACGTGAACGTCTTGCCGGACAGCAAGTGCCGCACCGGCTCCGGGATCAGGATCTCGCCCGCACCCGCCTTCGCCGCGATGCGCGACGCGAGGATCACCGTCGCGCCAAACAGATCGCCGTCTTCCTCGATCGGCTCTCCGGCATTCAATCCGATCCGGATCGCGACACGCTCGCCGCGTTCACCCTCTCCCCCTGTGGGAGAGGGTCGGCCGGAGGCCGGGGAGAGGGGCCTGTCGAACGCCCGCTGCAGCGCAATCGCGCACTCCATCGCCGACGTCACGCTGCCGAACGACGCCATGAATCCGTCGCCCATCGTTTTCACTTCCGCGCCGCCGTGCTGCTTCAGCGTTTCGCGCGTGATGCGCTCATGTTCGCGCAGCACGTCACGCCCCTTCGCGTCGCCGAGACGCTGCATCATCTCGGTATGCCCGACGATGTCGGTGAAGAGGACGGTGCGCGTGCCGGTGGGAGCTGTCGCCACGGACGCGACCGGGACAGGATCGCCCTCGGCGAGGAACTGCTCCACCGCAGGGCCGTTGCGCGCGAAACC
>CAYWOO010000213.1:0-2909 GCA_964458665.1 uncultured Dehalococcoidia bacterium | reverse complement strand
TCCACACCAAGTTTCTCGACGGCCAACCGGACCTCGTTGACGTTATCCGGGTTTTTCAGCGGTTCGCCGAAAACGATCGTCACAGGATACGGCCAACGTCGCGGGCGTTTCCAGAACAACTTGCCGTCGCGGTGGCTGAAGATGCTGCCCCAGAGTTGGTCGAGGTAAGTGGGAATGACCGGCGCGTCAGTCCCGTCGATGATCCGCATCAGTCCGCGTTGAAAGGGCTGCAATTGTCCAGTCCGCGTGAGTTGACCTTCGGCGAAGATGCAGACCAATTCGCCGTTTCGAACGGCCTCTTTGGCAATGTTGAGTGCCGTGATGATCGCCTTCGGGCCTTCCGTCGTCTTGATCGGGATGACGCCATACAACCTCGTCAGCCAGCCGACGAAACCGGTTGAAACGTAGTCGGCCCAAGCGATTATGCGGATCGGCCGCTCGGCGTTCAGGATCAACAGGATGCCGTCCACCCACGAGACATGGTTAGCTACGATCAGTCCGCCGCCCGTCACGGGAATGTGCTCACGGCCGGTCGCGCGGACGCGGTAGACCAACTGAAACAACAGCCACACCACGCAGCGGACGGTCTCCCGCGGGATCAAGCGGAAGACGATCACGATGATCGGCAACGTCACGAGTCCGGCGCCCAGGAAGATCCACGACGAACTCACTCCGGCAACTTCGCGCACCAGATAGTACAAGCCGGCCGAACTCAGGATAAACGAGAACACTAGGAAATTGCTGGCTGCGATATTCACACCGACCTGCCTCGGATCGCTGCGGTGCTGCAGATAGGCCTCGAGTGGGATGTTGAACATCCCCGCGCTCAAACCCAACACGAACAGGCAGAGACAGGCCCACTTGAACATGCTCTTGGCGGACTCGCTCCGCATCTCGGGATAGACCGAGTAAACGGGCCACTTGGGCTGCTTGTCCTCGTTCTGCGAATCCACGTCTGGCAACGGAGGCAGTCCCCGCGCTGCGCGGCGCTGAGCCTGTTCGTCCTTCTCTTTGAAGCGATCGGCCTTTTGTCGAATCTCCGTTTTCTGGAGAGCTTCGGCCGAAGGCGGTTCGATCGACCAGCCGACCACTGACAGCGCCGTCGCGCTGATCGCCATGCCGACGGCTCCGATCGTCACGATCCCCAACTCGATCTTACCGGCGGACCACAAGCCGGCGATAATGCTCCCCGCCGCGACGCCGAAGATCAGCATGACCTGGAGCGGAACGAGTTCCTTGTCGAGCAGTTGCAACTCATTCTTGCCGAACTCAACGACTCCGCTTTGAGCCATGCTTCCCAGCAACCAAAAGTAGGCCATTCCCAACGCCACCAAGAACAACGGCAGTTGGCGATACAGTTGGCTGATGTTGTTCCACGTCTCGGTGACCGGATTTGGGGGCAAGCGACGCTGTGGGTCGGCAGCTGGAATCGGTTTGATCAGCAGCGTGAACATCCAGCCCACCAGGGCGGTCACAATCAAAAAAGTCGCGATCTTCCACACTTGGTCGATCGTAATCGTGGATCGCAGATCGATCTCGGCCGGATCATAAATTTGCAGGGCCACGATAAAGCCCATCGCCGTCGCGATGACCGTCGCGAAGCCCATCAAGCCATTCCCCGCGGAAAGTTTGTCGGGACGCAGAATCTCTGGCAGGGCTCCAAACTTCGCCGGACCGAACAATGCACACTGGCATCCCGTGAGCGCCACGACGAAGAACAGAAAATAGACATTTCGCATGAAAATGCCGGCGATCCCCAGCAGCATTAGCGGCAATTCCAGGAACTTCAGATACACGATGACCTTCTGCTTGCTGAACCGATCCGCGAGGAATCCGGCCATCGTCACAAAGATGAGGTACGGCAGCGTGAAACAGAACAAGCCCAGCGACAATGCCTTCGCATCACCGATGACCTTGCCCCCCAAAAACACGATGAACCAGCGAAAGACGTTGTCGTTGATCGAGCCGAGAAACTGGGCGATCAAGACTCCCAAGAAACTGCCGGACAGCAGCCCACCTTGATAGGGAGTCAGTTCCTGGGCGTGAGGCGAAGCAGCGGCGTGTGAACTCATAGTCTCGCGATGGCGTTGAACGAATCCCAGTGGTCGGACGCGACCGTGTCGAATCCAGGCAGTTGTCGAATCCAAAGCGGCGGATGATACAGGGGGCATTCCGGGATTCCGAGCTACTCGCGGTGCCACGGATTTCCGCCAATGACGTGGATTTGGCGCTGCCTCCACTCCTGAAGAAATCTGTGGAACCTCTGAAATCTGTCGCTTCAGTCGCACTGCCAAGACTCAGTGCATCTCGTGCCATCTGCGAGTGCATGTTGGGATCGAGAAAGCATTTCAACAAAGCCTTTGGCCGCGATTGAAGAATCTACAATCGCCACGAAACCTCGAAAATATCCGCTGTCGACACAATCCGGAACCGTCCTCGTGTTCAACCCGCGGGGCTTGTGGCACGGCCATTGCTTCAAGGCTTCTCGGCTTCTCGGCCCCGGAGTCACAGGAGGTTTTTGGCTCGCGGGAGCAAGCGCTCATCGCACTTGTTGAGCAGATTTGAGGTGTGACATGTTCCGCTCGGTATGGCTGAATTTATCAACTGTGTCGCCCAGTGCTTCGCAAGCCGCGCAGGGAAAGCGTTCGGCGCAGAAGCTGGCTCAGAACAGGCTCGTTTGAGCCGTGTCACTCCTCCGGTGTGGCACGTGATCGCGGCCTCAATGTCTCCGTCGCTGAACTCGCCAGAGTTCAGGCGGATGCCATACGGCGCGATTGCGGTCTGACGCCCAACTCCAACAGAGACATTCCGGACACGTCTCGTTCACCAACACAAACGTCCGAGGGAACACCAGCATGCCCACCAAATCCAAAGCGACTCGCATCGAGCTGTTCAATTTTTCAACGCCA
>CAYWOO010000212.1:0-12891 GCA_964458665.1 uncultured Dehalococcoidia bacterium | reverse complement strand
TCTGCGCGAACATCTCGCCCATGCGGAACATCGACTGCACGAAGCCTTCGCCGACGAGGTGGAGCGTCGATGCGATTTCTGTGAAGTCCTGCGCGACCAGCAGGCCGATAGCGCCGGGGCCCGCCTTCAGCAAACCGATGCCGTTGGCGAGCGCGCGCTTGCGGAAGACGTCAAGGTGGCGTGCCTCGTCCATGATCTGGCTCGCGAGGAACATGCCGATTTCGAAGTACTCACCGCTGATGTTGGGGGCGTACATGCCCGGCACGTCCCCGGCGATGAACTCGACCTGCGTCAGGAAGGTGCAGAGCTGCGACATCGCCAGCTCCATCTCTTCCGGCAGCTCGGGCAGGTCTGCCCACGGAATGTCGGTGGCGCTGCTCCACTGGCGCTGCACGGCCTCTTCATAAAGGAGCATCGCCGAGTCGGACCAGGAAGCGGACTTGTCGCCCCAGTGATTCGACGTGCGCTGCTGGTCAACGCGCGGCGCAGCGCCGCGCATGCGGCCGCTCTGGTTGCTTGTGTGCTCGGGGATATCGCCGTACGACTGTGTCGAGATATCCTCGAGCGTGAGGCCGCGACGGCTGGGCGAAACACGCAGTCCACGCTCGGCTGCCGGTTTGTCGAGCCAGGACAGGTCGAGATCCTCGCCCCCGGACTCTTTGCGAAGTTCCGCCAGAATACTGGACTCCATCGTGCGCCTCCTCTTGCGTGGGTCGTTAATGTAAGCATCGGCCGCCGGGCGGCTCCGCGAGTGTCCATAGCATACGCCCTCGCACGGGATCCGATCCACCGACTGATGGCCCTATTTTGTCGGTGTTGACGTTGTTCGAGGCGAGTCCAAGCCGTGATCGGGGCGTGGCGCTCCCCCTGGCGGCGCCAAGCAACGCGCGCGGCGATCGCGGCGCTTCCAGGCCCAGCACCGGGCAGGGCGAGCCGTGCCCTCACCAATGGCGTGCGATCCAGCTAGTACTCGCCAGCCAGATCGCGCTTCCCCTGCTCGCTGGCCAGCGCGGCGTGGTTGAGGATGTTGCGCGACATCGACGACTCTTCGAGCTTCGAGCGTGCGCCGTAAACGTCAGCGCGCACGGCGTGCGCTTCTTTCGACGTTGGCTCGGCCAGCACCGCGAACTCGACGATGTGGCAGGCGAGCCGGAGGTTGCCCTCGGCCTTCAGCGCCGACGCGCGCGCAAGCACCTTGTCGATGCCGCCGGCCAGCGCCACCCATTCGCGTGCTTGCTCGGCGCGCGGCGCGGGCAGGAGGTTGTCGGGTTCGCCGTCGTACCAGCCGCCGTAAAGCCGCCAGATGTTGCGCAGGATGAACTGCGGGTGGTCGTACACCGGCCGCAGGTACGGCTTCGCCAGCAGATGCTCCGGCATCTGCACTTCGTGTAGCACGCGATCGAGCGGCGCCCCAGCGTTCATCAAAGCCAACACCTGCGATTCGAGCGAATCGAGCAGATCGGCGGTGTCGGTGAGCGCCACGCGGATGCGATCAGCGCCGAAGATCGGCAGGCCGTGGCCGGGGATCATCGTCTCGGCGCCAAGCGCGCACATCTTGCGCAGCGCCGCCGCCCACTCACCGGCGAAGCGCTGCACTTTCTGCGGATTGCCCGCGTTCGATGCGGCCCAGATGAAGAGATCGCCCGGCGCGAGGATCTTGCGTTCCGGTATCCACGTCCACGTTGCGTCGTCCGTCTCGCCGCGACCGTGGTTCAACTCGAACGTCAGGTCGCCGCTGCGGAGCGTGAGGCGATCGTGGTACGCGACATCGGGGTAGCGGTAGTGCTCCGGCCACTCGAACCGCGCGACCGGAAACGCGAACTGCCGCACGTTGATCGCGCCGTTCCATCCGCGCGTCTTCTTGTAACGATCGAAGTTCGCAGCGAGACCAGCGTGGCCGTAGACGAGCGGCCGCGCCCAGCGCTTCTCGTCCGCTTCGCGCTCGAATGGCCCGACGCCGAAGATGTGGTCGACGTGATGGTGCGAGAACACGGCGGCCGTGAGCGGCGTGCTCGGCCGCCACTTGCGCACCGCCTCGTGTAGCGCGTTCGTGTCCGTCACCGCGCCCGTATCGAGCATCACGAGCGCTTCGCCGGTATCGATCGTGTTCGCGCTCGCGAAGCCCTTGTAGAACAGCACGCCGGGCAGAATCTCGTCGCCCTCGCGGAACTGCGCCGTGACGGGATGCGCCTCGCCCGACGTGAGGTTGCCCGTCCACAGGCGTTCTGCAAGATCGCGGATGTCGGCCATGGTGTTCCTCCCCTGTAGCGATGTGCGCGCAGTGTAGGATCGCGTGCGCGCGAAGGGGAAGGTGGCTAGGCTCGAGCAGGCGCCGCGTCATCGAGCGGGATCCACTCTTCCGCCCAGACACCGATCGATGCGACGACATCGGAGAGCGCGCGGCCCTTGTCGGTGATGCGGTATTCGATACGCACGGGGGTGTCGGCGAAGACGCAGCGCTGGACGATGCCCTCCGATTCGAGCTCTTTCAGCCGCTCCGACAGCATGCGGTCGCTGAGGCCGGGAATCGCCTGGGTGATGTCGCTGAAGCGTGTGGTGCCCGCGAGCATGATATGGATGATCGCCCCCGTCCAGCGGCGGCCGATCAACTCCACCGCGTGGTGGAATCGGGGGCAAAGCGCCGTGCCGTGGGGTTCGCTGTCCATGGCGCCATTATTACGCAACGTAAGCCACTTGACAAGCATAAGCTGACTGGACCTATAGTGACTTACGAAAGGTAACGGGACTAGCGGATAGGAAGCTGGCCGTGAACCTGAAACAAGGAGCAACAGCCATGACCACCGCAGTCGCCGTCAATACCTGGAACATTGATGCCAGCCACTCGATCGCCGAGTTTTCCGTGAAGCACATGATGGTCTCGACCGTGAAGGGCCGCTTCGGAACGCTGGAAGGCGCGATCGAGGGCGACGCGTCGGACCCGCTCGCGTCGTCAGTGCACGCATCGATCGACGTGGCGAGCATCACGACGAACGACGAAGCACGCGACACGCACCTGCGCTCGGACGACTTCTTCAATGCCGAGAAGTTCCCCAAGATCACCTTCGTCAGCAAGCGCGTCGAGCGCGTCGACGCCGAGAACTACCGCCTCGTCGGCGACCTGACGATCCGCGACGTCACGAAGGAAGTCGTGCTCGAAACGGAGTTCGAGGGCCAGGTCGCCGATCCGTGGGGAAACCAGCGCGCCGGCTTCACTGCGACGACGCAGTTCCGTCGCCGCGACTTCGGTGTGAACTTCAACGGCCTGCTCGAGACCGGCGGCGTCATCGTCAGCGACAAGGTGAAGATCACGCTGCACATCGAAGCTGTGCGCGCGGCGTAGGATCGCAGTGACTCGTCCAACATGAAGACACCCTCGTTGATCGGCGAGGGTGTCTCGTTGTGTGCGGAGTTGGCGAACTAGTCGCGCTTCTCGACCGACTTCGGCGCTGTGATTTGCGCGCGCGCACTCGGCACAGGTTTGTACTTTGACAACTCGTCGCGAACCTTTGCCTCCATGTCGGCCCGCGAGACTGAACCGAGGTTTCCGAGGATCTCCTTGTCGTTCAGGATGAGGAAGTCGTCGAGCTTTCGATTCCAGTCGCTCATGTACATGGCTGTCTTCTCGACGCTGCGCAATTCGGCGAACGACAGAAACTGCTCGACAAGCAAGTTCAGTCGTTGCAGTTCGAGCTCCTCCAAGTAGTTTTTCGCCACAACTGCGTCCGCAGTGTTTACGATCGCCCCCTTCCAGTTGGTGAGCCCCATATGTGGCTTTGAGCTATCAACGCGGCCGGAGATCAGTTCCGCCGCGGTATGCCCCGTAATGGCGAAGTGAAACTTGTTCTGCACAGTGGCGAAGAACTGGCCTGCGGTCTCCGTTCTGCGGTCATAGTCGATGCTTGTCGCGAAAATATCCAACACCTTTTCGTAGAAGTTTCGTTCTGAGGTCCGGATGCGTCGGACGCGCTCAAGCAACTCGTCAAAGTAGTTGGACTGCTCGCCGGCGAGGCGGGCGTCATCAATGGCGAATCCTTTGACGACGTAGTCGGACAACTTGTCAGTGGCCCACGCTCGGAACTGAGCCCCTCTGTGGCCGCCGACCCGATAGCCTACGTGGATGATCATCTCAAGGTTATAGAGGGTGACTTCCCGTACAACCTCTCGCTCCCCCTCGATTTGAACTTGTGCATTTTTTGCACTAGTTCGCTCTGGATCTAGCTCGCCAGCTTCAAAAATAGCCGTTATGTGGCGCTGGATGACGGTGCGATCGCGCTGGAAGAGATCCGCCATCCGGCCCCTATCAAGCCAGACGTTACCGTCTCGGAGCACGACTTGGACGGTGGGGGGGCCGTCTTCTGGTTGGTAAAGAATAAGGTCTGTATCAGGCACGACTCGATGCTCCGGCTTCCCGCGCGTGTGTCCTTTTGTTCTTCCCTGGTGCCGATTGGCGCGTGTGGGCAGGTTCTATCATATCGCCGTAGTGGAAGGAGTCGTTGCCCGCCCGGCGCCGAGCACATCCCGCAGATCGATATCGCCGGCTTCGGGGCGAACGACAATGTTGCGGCCTTCTTCTACGGCGATCGGCAGGCCGTCGCGGAAGATGACGGCGTTTGTGTGGAGCGCGGCGACGCGTGCGCCTGGTGTGATGATGCCGGCGAGGTTCAACGGATCGGCGGCGCTGATGCGGACGATGTCGCCGCTGCGCTCCTCGCGGCGGACGCGGCGCAGGCCTTCGACCGCCTCCGGCAGCGCGTACTGCTCACCGATGAAGCCCGCAACGAATCGGCCGCCGCGAGCGGTGCCGCGCGCTTCCATCCGCCGCAACGCGCGCACGACATCGCGCCAAGGCACGGCGAAGTTTTCGCGCGCGACCAGGTCGCGGAAGACGACGCCGTAGCGTGCAAGCAGTTGCTCCGCGACGGACTGCGCCAGTTCGTCTGCGGGCGAAGGCTCCGGCTGGAAGCGATGCACGATCGACCAGCGCCCCTGCGGCGACGTGGAGCGCGGCAGCCGCGTGCCGGCCTGCCGGCTGTGCCGCCGCGCCGATCGCGCGCGTGACGATCCGGCGGGCGTCATGATCTGCCGCAGCGACTGGAATCCGTCGCCGGCGGCGAGCCCGCGCGCCACGAGATCCCAGAGCGCCTCTTCGAGCTGCGCCGGGAGCTGGCGGCTGGCCGCGGCGAGGTCTTCGAAGAACAGCGCGCCGTGCTGGCGCAGCGCGTCGAGCGTGGCCGCTGCCGAGCCGTTCGCCGGATCTTCCGGTTGCTGCACGCCGCGCACCGCTTCCAGCAGGTGCCCCAGATCGCGCCGCAGCGCCAGCGTGATGGGCGTCGCGCGCTGGGGCGACGATCCGCGGCCGCCGCTGGCGCTCGGCTTCTTGAGCGAGAGCCGCGCCCACGCGACGTCGCCCGCCAGGCACAGCTCGTCGAGCCACTGCGGGTTGTAGTTCAGGACGCGCATCGGCAGCACGTCGCGCTCCCACGCCACCGCCGCAACCTCGAACCCTTGCAGCTGCGCGATCGCTTCGAGCACGCCGCGCTTGCCCTCAAGCCGCCGCGGCCTGGCGACATGTTGCCGCACGAACAGGTACCGCATGAAGTCTTGCGCCGTCACGGGCTCGATCTCGCTGCGCAGCCGGTCGAGCGTCAGGCGGTGGATGCGCGCCAGCAGCCGCCGATCGCACCACTCTTCGATGTTCCTGCCGCCCGACGGCTCACCGTGGCGAGGCGTGAACGATCCGCGCAACACGATGCCTTCGCCCTCGAGCCGCGCCAGCGCCGAAGTCACCTCGCCAGCCATGAAGCCGAGCATTGCCGCGACGCCGTCGGCTGTCGCCGGCCCGAGATACTCCATGTGCCCGCGCACCGCCGCCAGCACAGCGTCATCGCGCGTTGGCGCCGCCGCATCGATGTGCGCCGGCAGCCGCACGGGCGGATCGATCCCCGCGCCCGCATAGAGCTGCTCGATCGAGCGGAGGTGTTCGGCGGCGAACCACATATCGCCGCTGGCCGCCGAGCGCACAATTGATGCGCGGTTCGCGCTGATGAGGGTCTGGAGCCAGGACTGCACCTCACCCCCCAACCCCCTCTCCACGACGTGGATAGGGGGAGCCAGATCGGAAGGTGTGGCAGCTTCGCCGCGAATTTGGGCGCTGTCGTTCGCACTGAGTCCCTCTCCACGTCGTGGAGAGGGGTGGCCAACGGCCGGGGTGAGGTGCTCGTCTGCGCTGGAAGCGCCGTTCTCCACGCCCGATGTCGTGACGCTTCCCTCTCCACGCTGTGGAGAGGGGTGGCCGAAGGCCGGGGTGAGGCCCGGCAGCACCACGACGTTCAGCAGCAGGTCGTGCAACTCGTCCGCGTCGCGCGGGTCGGGGCGCGCCTCGTCGCGCACGCGCTCGATCGCCGCCGCGTCGAGCTGGCCGAGATCGCGCTGGCTCTCCGGCAGCGTGCGCCGAAGCGTGACGGCGCGCGTGCGGCGCTCCTCCAGCGGCGCATTGTCGAGGAATGCGTACGGCTTCGCGGTCAGGATCTCATGCGCGAACGGAGATGGTTCGGTGGTGTCGCGGGCGTGCATACGGATCTCGCCGCGCTCGATCCGCTCGAACACCGCTTCCAGGCGATCAACATCCATCGCTTCGTGCAGGCAGTCGCGCACCGTCTGGCGAGTCAGCGGGTGATCGGGGATCTGCAGCGGGCCGGTGAGATTCTCCTGGCAGCCAACCTGCTCCGGGAAGACGGCCGCGAGCAGATCGTCCGACCGCATCCGCTGGATGGGCGGCGGTACCTGCTTGCCGGCGTTGCTGCGCAGCACCTGCAGGGATCGCGTCGCGTTCCAGCGCCAGCGCGCGCCCCACATCGGCGCGTACAAGATCGCCTGCTCCAGCGACGTGCGGACGTTGCTCGCGCGCACGAACGAGAACGCGTCCTCGAGCGGAAAGCTGTGCTGCGGCCCCATCGATAGCACGACGGCGTCGTCGGTCGCCGCGGCCTGCAATTCGAAATCGAAGTTCACGCAGAAGCGCTTCCGCAGCGCCAGCCCGAAGCCGCGATTGACGCGTCCGCCGAATGGCGCGTGCACGACGAGTTGCATCCCGCCCGCATCATCGAAGAACCGCTCGAACACGATATCTGTGTCCGACGGCACGATGCCGAGCGCAGCGCGTTCCGCCTCGACGTAGTCGACGATCTGCTGCGCGCCAAGCGCATCGAGCGCACACTCACGCTGAAGCCACGCGGCCGGGCCCTCACCCGGTCGGATCTCGCGTTGCTCGGGAGCTCGGAGCCAGGACTGCACCTCACCCCCCAACCCCCTCTCCACGACGTGGAGAGGGGGAGCTGGATCGTGCTGTCTGCTCGCCTCGCCGTCACTTCCCACGCCGACTTCCCTGCTGAGTCCCTCTCCACGACGTGGAGAGGGGTGGCCGAAGGCCGGGGTGAGGTGCTCGTCCGCGCCGGAACCGTCGTTCTCCAAGCCCGCCGCGGTAACGCTTGCCTCTCCACGACGTGGAGAGGGGTGGCCGAAGGCCGGGGTGAGGTGCTCGTCTGCGCCGCCAGCCCCGTTATCCGCGCCCGTCACCGTTACGCTCCCAAGCCGCGCACCAATATCGCGCCGCAGCCGGCTCACCTCCTCCGACAGCTCCCACGTGCGCCCCGGCGCTTCGCCCAGCCAGAACGGAATGCTCGGCGGCCGCCCCTGCGCGTCCTCGACGCGGATCACGCCGCGCGCCGACTCGACGCGGCGGATCTTCCACGAGTGCGAGCCCAGCACGAAGACGTCGCCCGCCATGCTCTCGATCGCCCAGTCTTCGTTGACGGTACCGATGAACGTTTCGTCGGGATCGAGGATGACGCGGTAGTCCGCGACCTCCGGGATCGCGCCGCCGCACGTGATCGCCGTGATGCGGGCGGCGCGCCGGCCGCGCAGCGTGCGGTTGATGCGGTCGCGGTGCAGCAGCGCCCGGCCACGTCCGACGCGCGGCGCGGCGCCTTCGCTCAGCATCTCAATCACGTCGTCGTAGTCGTCGCGCGACAGCGCCGCGAACGGCGTCGCGCCGCGGACGAGGTCGTACAGTGCATCTTCGCCCCACTCGCGGCAGGCGCACTCCGCGACGATCTGCTGGGCGAGGATGTCGAGCGGCGCCACCGGCGGCTCGACGCGGTCGAGGCGTCCGTTGCGCACAGCGCGGATCAGCGCGGCGCACTCCAACAACTCGTCGCGCGTCGTCGCGAAGAGCCGGCCGCGCGAAGTGAGACCCAGCGCGTGGCCGGAGCGGCCGATGCGCTGCAGGAACGTCGTGATCGCCCGCGGCGATCCGATCTGGCACACCAAATCGACCGTGCCGACATCGATGCCGAGTTCCAGCGATGCCGTCGCGACGATGGCACGCATCTCGCCGTTTTTCAGCCGCTGCTCCAGGCGCAGGCGGCGGTCCTTCGAGAGGCTCCCGTGGTGCGCTGCGACGTGCTCTTCTCCCAGCCGCTCGCCCAGGTTGTGCGCGATGCGCTCCGCCATCCGGCGCGTGTTCACGAACACAAGCGTCGTGCGATGCTCGTTGATCAGTGCAGCAATGCGGTCGTAGATGTCGCCCCACTGTTCGCCCGCCGCCACGGCCTGCAAGTCCGCCGGCGGCACTTCGATCGCCAAATCGAGGTCGCGCTGGTGACCCACATCGACGATCGTGCAGTCGGGCGTGCCATCCGCGGAGATCTTCGCTGTGCCGACGAGGTAGCCGGCGGCGTCCTGGATCGGGTGCACCGTGGCGGAGAGGCCGATGCGGATCGGGCGGCGCTGGCAGAGCGCATCCAAACGCGCGAGCGTGAGCATCAAGTGGCTGCCGCGCTTGTCGCGCATCAGCGCGTGCAGCTCGTCCACGATGACGGTGTGCACGTTGCCGAGCAGCACGCGGCTGCGTTCCGACGTGAGCATCAGGTACAGCGACTCCGGCGTCGTGATCAGGACGTGCGGCGCGTGACGGAGGATCGCCGCTCGCGCGGCCTGCGTCGTATCACCGGTGCGCAGCGCAGTGCGGATCTCCGGCGGCACGACACCCATTTCGCGCGCGACTTCACGGATGCCTTCGAGCGGCGCTTCGAGGTTGCGCTGGATATCGCTGCTCAGCGCCTTCAGCGGCGAGATGTAGACGACGTCGATGCCCTCGGGCATCTCGGCGTCCAGCCCGCGCTTCATGAGCGAGTCGATGCTCGAAAGGAACGCCGCCAGCGTCTTGCCCGAACCCGTCGGCGCCGCGATCAGCGCATCGCGCCCGGCGGCCAGCGCGTCCCAGCCGGCGAGCTGCGCATCGGTGGGCGCCTCGAACCTGCGCAGGAACCAGCCCCGAACAGCAGGATGAAAGGAGTCGAATGCGGTCACGTGTTCCGGTCTTTCGGTCGCTCAGTCTTTCCGTCGTACCGCTCATCGGACATGTAGCGTGGGCTTTCTAGCCCGCGCGGTGCTCGTAACGGTGCACGCTCACCCGTTCCAAGCGCGACGCGACCCCTTCAACGCCGCGGCGGGACTTCAGTCCCGCGCGATCTCGGTAGCAGGTGACTCGGCCGAAAGGGGTGCTCGCCGCGAACGTATGATCGAAGTGTAGCGAACCTGCGGGTGGATGATTGCGCCGGAAAGGCCGATACTGACGCCCGTTGGCAGCAGGGATCGACAGTTCGTTGCCCGCAGGAGCGAGAGTGGTATGGATCTCCAGCGTATCCCTAAGGTGGAACTGCACTGCCACCTCGACGGCATCCCCGATCCCGAGATGCTACGCGGTCTCCGCGCACACGGCATCGAGCTCGCACTCAGCGCCGATACGCTGGCCGGTGCCTATCCTGTCGACGACTTCGAGAGCTTCTCGCGCTGGTTCGATGTTCAGAAGGCCCTCGGGAGCAGTCTCAACGCGTACCAGACCATTCTGGCCGCACACGCCGAACGTCTCCGAGCTCAGAACGTCGTCTACACGGAGATCATGGTTGCCGTCGGTGAAATATTGCGGAGTGACTGGGCAGATTTCATCAGCCGGTTCCGGGCGTTTCGCGAATACGCCGATGAGCTTGAAAGCGGCGACCTCCAAATCGAGCTGGTAGCTGGCTGGAACCGGCGGCGAAGCGCCGACGAGGCAAACGAGATCGCGGAACGCATCCTCATGCTGCACGAGGCGAGTCTCATCGCCGGCGTGTTTCTTGCAGGACCTGAGGAGGGGAATCCTGTACGACGGTTCGCGCGCGCGTTCGCGCGGTTCCATGACGCGCGGTTGCCCGTCGAGATCCATGCCGGTGAGTGGTGTGGACCCGAGTCCGTGTGGGACGCGCTGGAGCACGGGCGGCCACAACGAATCGGGCACGGCGTCGCCATCTTTGACGATCCCTCCCTGCTCGATCGCGTGCGCGAGCAACGCCTTCACATCGAGATGTGCCCGACCAGCAACGTCCGAACCGGTGCCGTGAAACGGATCGAGCAGCATCCGGTCCCACGCGCGCTGGCGGAAGGGCTATCCTTCAGCATCAACACCGACGACCCGGGCGCGTTCGGATGCACGATGACCGGTGAGTTCCAGCTCGTCGCCGATACATTTAAGTTCGCAGTTGCGGACTTCGAGCGGATTGCACGCCAAGCGTTGGCGGCGCGCTTTCAACCCGATCTTCATTATCCGAACGCCCGTACACTCGCTGAGATTTGAATGACGGGCCGGGTGGATGATTGCATCAGAAACGTCGATACTGACGCCTGCTGGCAGGAGCGATCGAGGCAGAGGCACGATGCGGAAGACCGAAGGAACATTCGACACGACGGACGGCCTGCGGCTCTTCGAGCGCGCGTGGCTACCCGACGGCGAGCCGAAGGGCGTGCTCGCCATCGTGCACGGATATGCGGAGCACAGCGGCCGCTACGACTACGTCGGCATCTGGCTCGCGCAGCGCGGCTACGCCGTGCACGCCTTCGACCTGCGCGGCCACGGCCAGTCCGAGGGCGAGCGCGTATTCGTGCGGTCGTTCAACGAATACCTCGATGACGTGGATGCGTTCCTCGCGCTCGTGAGCGCGCGGTACGGCGGCGTAACGCCGTCGCTTCTCGGCCACAGCATGGGCGGCTCGATCGTCGCGCTGGCAGCGGTGACGCGCCGGCCCGAGGTGCGCGGCCTCTTGCTCAGCGGTGCCGGCCTCACCGCGCCGCCGACGCCGAAACTCGTGACGCGCATCCTGCTGCTGCTCGGCCGTTTCACGCCGCGCGTGCGGCTGCGAAAGCTCGCCGCGGCGACGGTGTCGCGCGATCCCGAAGTCGTGGCGTGGTACGACGCCGATCCGCTGAACTTCCGCGGCAAGATGCCTGCGGGTCTCATCGGCGCGATGATCCGCTCCGCGCACTGCATCGACGACCGCATGGAGCGCGTCGATCAGCCGCTACTGATCATGCACGGCACCGAGGACGCGTTGACGCGGCCCGCCGGAAGCGAGGCGCTCTACCGCAGAGCATCCTCGACCGACAAGACGCTGAAGCTCTACCAGGGCCTGTTCCACGAGATCCTCAACGAGCCGGAGAAGGATCAGGTGCTCGCCGACATCGCGAACTGGCTCGACGCGCGCGCGGCAGAATCGCTTGACGCGGAAACGGGCGCGGCGGGGTTGTAGCTCCGGGCGGCGATATCCGGCTTCCCCGCTTCGATGTAACGTGTTCGATACTCGCGACACGAAGTATGCAGCAGGCAGCACGATGAGGAGGAAATCATGACCACCCAGGCAATCGACGCGACAAAGGCGGAGGCATTCGCCGGCAAGATGGTAGGCGTCATGAACGGCGCGAGCCTCGCCTTCATGATCAGCATCGGCCATCGGACGGAGCTGTTCGACAAGATGGCCAACATGGCGCCATCAACCAGTGAAGAGATCGCAGCGAGTACCGGCCTCAACGAGCGCTACATACGCGAGTGGCTCGGCGCGATGCTTGCGGGCGGCATCGTTGACTACGATCCGGCGACGAAGAAGTACGCGTTGCCGGCGGAGCACGCCATGTCGATCACGCGCGCAGCGGGGCCGGGCAATCTCGCTGCGTTCGCGCAGTTCTTCTCCGAGATGGGGAATGTGGAGAGCGGTGTCGTTGGCGCGTTCAAGAACGGCGGCGGCGTCCCCTACTCGCAGTTCCCGCGCTTCCAGGAGCTGATGCGCGAGGAGAGCGCGGGCGTCTTCGACGCGACACTCATCGCATCGACGCTGCCGCTGGTGCCGGGGCTGATCGAGCGGCTCCAGAGCGGCATTGACGTCGCGGACGTGGGCTGCGGCGCCGGTCACGCGATTAACCTCATGGCGCAAGCGTTTCCCAAGAGCCGCTTCACCGGATACGACTTCTCGGATGAGGGTGTGGCGCGCGGCCGCGCCGAGGCGAAAGAGTTGGGGCTGACAAACGCGGCGTTCGAGGTCAAGGATGCGGCGACGCTGGACGGATCGAAGCTATTCGACTTCATCACGACGTTCGATTCCATCCACGATCAGGCGAAGCCACGCCGCGTGCTGAAGGGCGTGCACGATGCGCTCAAGCCGGGCGGCACCTACCTCTGCGTGGACATCGCCGCATCCAGCGATGTGCATGACAACAAGGATCACCCGCTCGGCGCGTTCCTGTACACGATCTCGACGATGCACTGCATGACCGTGTCGCTGGCGCTGGGCGGTGAGGGTCTGGGCACCGCGTGGGGCGAACAGATGGCGCGCGAACTGATGGCGGAAGCTGGCTTCCGTGACATCAGCGTCAAGCAAGTAGAGGGCGACATCTTGAACAACTACTACATCGCCAAGAAGTAGCACCGCAGCGCGCGTCCAGGCCGGTCGGCTGCGATGATCTGTGCCTTGCAGCAGTCCGCGCTTGCGGGCGGTCGCGCGCTGGAAGCGTAGTTTACAATGGTCG
>CAYWOO010000211.1:0-4399 GCA_964458665.1 uncultured Dehalococcoidia bacterium | reverse complement strand
GCTCGACGCTTGGCAGTTGGGTGAGAACCTTGGCGATTTTCTCGGAAAGGCTGTGAGTTTTTCCGGCATAGAAATAGGCATCGCAGGTGAACAACAGCTTGGGTGCAATTTGGCCGAAGCGATCAAGAATGCCGCGCTCGCCAAAATCCGGCGAGCACGACGACCAGACGGCGCCGAGGGAGGCAACGGCCAGAAAAGCCACGATGGTTTCCGGATGATTGGGGACCACGGCGCAAACCCTGTCACCTGATTTAATACCTGCCTTGGCAAGGGCACGTTGGGTTTGGGCCACGCGCGCATTCAGCTCACGCCACGACATTGAAATTTTAATCTTGTCTTCACCCCAGAAAATCAGCGCGGGTGCATCGTCATTTCGCTTCAACAGGTTTTCGGCATAATTCAGCTTTGCATCGGGGAAAAAACGCCCGCCCGGCATCTTGTCCCCGTCTATGAGAACCCGTTCTCCCCGCGTCTCGGCCTTAACGTCGCAGAAATCCCACAGCTTCGACCAAAAGGCTTCAGGATTTTCCGTGGAAAAGTTCAAAATATCCCCATAGGAGTGCAACTGAATATCGTGCGAGCCTTCCAATTCATTCATGAATCGGCGAAGATTTGAGCTCGATTTCCTTTTTTCTGATGGCGTCCACAGGGGCTGGTCGGGCATTACTTATCTCCAACGGGGATTTGGTCCATAATACATACCGTCGGGAGGCGAGGAATAATGAAAAAGCGACTTATTTGGATTGGTGTGGTCCTGTCCTTAGGTCTCTTTGCCGCAGCGGCCTGGTCCGTCACCCATCCGGGTTTTGCCATTGCCGAGTTGCAGGACTATGTGGCCCGCAAGACGGGGCGCACGCTGGTGGTCAATGGTGATGCCAGCCTGGAATTTTTCCCCCGGCTCGGCGTGCGTTTTGACAATGTATTCCTTTCCAACCCCCAAGGCATGGATGGCAATTTTGCCCATGCCACGAACGCCCGCTTACCCCTTCAGTTCGCTGATCTTTTCCGCCGCAAGCTTAAAATCAGGGAGATTACCCTGGTTCATCCGGTTTTTAATATCCTGATTGACCGGGAGGGGCGCAGCAACTGGGTTGGCGACGGTAAAACCTCCCCAAGCAGGGCAGCAAAACCCAGTACCAGCGCAAGCCCGAAGGAACCGCTTACCCTGCGTGTTGAAAACGCCTCGGCCAATTTCCTCGATGAGCGCAATGGCCAGGCTTTCGCACTTGAAAAGGCGACAGCAAACTTCACCATCGGCGATGAAACTGAACTTGATGTCCTGGGAACGGCGATGCTCAATGGACAGCTTGCCTATATTGAGGCGCAGGTGAAGTCCATGCGGCGCATGGGCCAAGATGGCTCCCCCCTTGACCTGACAATCAGTGCTCCCGCCTTGGCGGTCAATTTCACGGGCCGATTGGCGACAGCCGAAAAGCTTAACCTTGCGGGAGCCGTTGATGCCACCTCTCCTGACCTCCGGCTGCTGGCAAAATGGCTGGGCTCGGAAATCAAAGGGAATGCCGGCCTCAAGAATTTCTCGCTTGCCGGTGCCCTGGATTCAAACGGCGTGGTTTTCAGCCTGGCCAAAGCGAGCATCGCATTGGACGGCATGGTTGCGAACGGTGACGTGGCTCTTGACCTTATGAACAAAAAGCCCCGTGTCAGTGCCACACTGGCAACGGATCTGCTCACGCTTGATCCCTATCTCGCGGCCCAGAAAACCAGCGCAACGAACCAGGGTTCAGGCAATGCCGACTGGAGCACGTCCGGGCTTTCTTTTGCCGGTCTCAACGGTATTGATGGCGACCTGTCGCTCTCAGCCTTCAAGGTCAAATGGAATGACGCTGAATTTGGCCCGGCTGAAATGTCCAACACGTTAAAGGACGGGCGACTTGAAACGGCCATCCGGGACGCTTCCCTCTATGGCGGCAAGGCCAGTGCAAAAATCATCCTCGATGGGGCCCAGGAAACGCCGATCCTGCAGCTCGCACTTGATGCCCGCGATATCAGAGGCGAAAGGTTTTTTGAGGAATTTGCCGGCGTGGATTGGCTCGCGGGAAACACCGGCCTCAAGGTTTCGTTATCTGCAACGGGCCATAATCAACAAGAGATGCTGTCCACCCTGAAAGGCAATTTTGAAATTTCAGTTTCAGATGGAGAAATCACAGGCCTCAACATTGTGGACATGATCTCAAAGGTGAGAAGTGCGGTGAGCGATGGCTGGGGGAAAGGGCCGGAAAATCTTACCTCTTTTGACGGGGCGGCGGCTTCTTTCCTCATTGAAGACGGTGTTGCGCGCAGTGAGGACGTGAAAGTGGAAAGTTCGGCGTTCCAAGTATCAGGTCGCGGTGAAGTTGATCTCCTGCGCCGGGCCCTGGATTTCAAATTTGAACCCGCGCTGGTCACGGGCAGTGGCCAGACGACACGTCTTACGGTTCAGGTCGTGGTGAAGGGGCCATGGCATGCTCCCAAGATATACCCCAATCTGGAGGGGATTTTCGATGATCCGGAAGCCGCCTACGATGCTTTGCGCGATTTGGGCGTATCCGAAAAGACATTCAAGGAGATCGAAAAGGAGGGCGGGAAGCTGCTCAAGAAACTGTTCAGCAATTGATGTCTGGCGTGCGTAAGAGCATTATGATTCCATGATCCGCGTTCAAGCAGAACCATTCGATACGGCTGCCGAACTTGAAAAGCTCAAGCAGGGCCGCACGGATATTGGCGGCACGGTAATTTTTGTTGGCACCATGCGCGATCTCAGCGACGGTGCCCCAATTTCCGCCATGACCCTTGAGCACTATCCCGGCATGACGGAGAAGGCCCTCAGCGAAATTGATGCCGAAGCCCACCGGCGCTGGCCTGTTCTCGATACGCTCATTGTCCATCGTTATGGCACGCTCCCACCCGGAGATGACATTGTTTTGGTCATTGCCACTTCGGCTCATCGGGAAGCCGCTTTTGAAGCGTGTTACTTCCTGATCGACTGGCTCAAGACAAAGGCGCCCTTCTGGAAAATGGAAGAAGGGCCGCAGGGGAAAAATTGGGTGGTCGCGAAATCATCGGATGATGAGAGCGCGGCGCGCTGGGACAATGCCTCTACGTGACACGTTACTGGAGACGCCCCCGGCCGTTCTATCGCAGCGTTATTGACGCCCTCGTATTCCTAGCCGTTCTCACAATTGTCCTGGCCCTTATGAAGCAGTTTGACCTGTTTGATTTGGGCACAGGATCAGTACAGGTGGTCGATGGCGATTCACTGCGCAAGGGCGACACGGATATTCGCCTTCATGGCATTGATGCACCAGAATACCGCCAGACTTGCCGGGATAAGCACGACACCGAATATTCCTGCGGCAAGCAATCAGCGAATGCGTTGCGTGGACTTGTTCGAGGGAGGGATGTTTCCTGCACTTCGATTGAAACGGATCGCTACAGGCGTGCCGTTGCCGTTTGCAAAATCGGTGATCTCGACATCAATGACGAAATGGTGCGGTTAGGCTGGGCCGTTGCTTATTCCCGCCATAGCATGTCTTACCTGCGCGCAGAGGCAGAAGCGAAAAAGGCCAAGCGGGGGATTTGGGCTGGAACTTTTGAGAAACCGGAGGACTACCGTTCGCGGCAGCGTTTGGTTCGCGAGGATCTGGGTGAACCGGACATTCCGGACTGAAAAATGGTGCTGCTAGACAGGATTGAACTGTCGACCTCTCCATTACCAATGGAGTGCTCTACCACTGAGCTACAGCAGCGCACCAGAATGAGGGGACACATGCCACAGGCCTCGATTTCGTGCAACCCTCATAACTTGACAGAATGCGCCAGTCTTTCCATGTGTGCAGGAATGGCAAATAAACCCCGAACCCCACGCTCTGCGGCCGAGACAAAGCGGTTGGCGGAGGCTTTGCGAATTAACCTCCTGAAGCGAAAATCCTTGGCCAGACTCAGAAAAACCACTGTGAAGCATGATAAACAGGCGTCCGATTAAGCCTTGCCCCAATGGGGCCATCTATGCTTGTTAACGCCGTTTTGGCAGGGTTTCCTGCCAGATTCGAAGGGAAAAGACGGAATGGACCGAATTCGCATTCGTGGTGGCAACAAATTGAACGGCACCATCAATATTTCGGGTGCCAAAAACGCTGCCTTGCCCCTGATGATTGCGGCACTGCTGACCCCCGAAACGCTCACGCTCCGCAATGTGCCGCGCCTGGTGGATGCGCTCCGCCTGCAGCGGATTTTGCAGAACCACGGGGTGGATATCACCGTTTCGGGCAAGCGCCCGGGGCAGAGTGCTACGGCTGGCGAAACCTTGCGGATTTCAGCCCAGACCATTGTTGATACTACCGCTCCCTATGATCTCGTTTCCAAGATGCGGGCAAGCTTCTGGGTGCTTGGCCCCCTGTTG
>CAYWOO010000210.1:0-10787 GCA_964458665.1 uncultured Dehalococcoidia bacterium | reverse complement strand
CGTGTGTTTGAGCGGCTGCGGGATGAGCATCAATTTCCAGGCAGCTACTCCCCCGTGCAGCGGTTTGTGGCGGCTTGGAAGCGTCGGCAAGGCCTGCTGGGCAGCGAGACGTTTGTGCCTGAGCTCCGGCCAAATCGCGCGGCTGGATTGGGAAAGTTGACGAATTGCCGCCGTAGTCCCGTTGTGGCAATAATGGCTGGCACCGGCAACGACGCGATGACTTCGCTCAGCAAGTGCACAGTGCGTGGCCGGAGAGCGAAGACCTATCGGCATGACGCGCACGCTTGAACTGCGATAGATCACCAGCCCGTCTGTCGCGTATGTATCGATCCCAAAGCGAACCCATCCTGCGAGAATTTTGACGAAATCTAAATACCTCGGACTTGCCGACGAGAATTGCAAACCCCGATCAAATCAAACGCTAGGTGAGGCCCAAGCATGTCAGTGCGAGTACGGGTGGCGGCAGTGCGACAATCCAGTGCTGACGAGATACATGATGTGTACGTGCGGTTGTTTGGGGAAAGGATTGCGCAACTGCCGATTGTGGAACATAACGGATGGGTTTCGTTTCGCACGAGCGTATGGAGCGTCAGTGGCAGCGACATCTTCAAGGGTCTTGCCGAGTTGAAGAAACCGGCGCTCATTTTTACCAGTGAAGACGCTTGTCGATGGTACGTGACACTATTCGTACCTGGAAACGAACCTGAGACTTTGCTGCACGAATTCGGAAATCACTCTGGGCCACTTAACGAGAACTACTGGAGCGTCGACGACGAGGCGGAAGATGAGTACGAGGCTGCAATGGAGTTCCTGGAAGAACAACGTCGCGAGAATCCTCAAACGGCATTCGAGAGATTCGCGGCCGACATGAAAGATAGCTTCGGCTGTCCGCTACCGGCGAGCTTGACCGAGAACACTCGCGACTTGAGCTTTGACGAAGCCGTCAAACGTTTCCAAGCGTGGCACCAGGATCGACTGGTCGAGTTCTTGGAATCTAACCACGTTGATTGCGATGTTGATTCGGTCCGTCGAGTGTTGGCGTGGCAGGGACTGACAAGTGTTGAACTCGAATCGGATCTCGGCAATCTGCCGAGATTACTCTGGGCGATCGGATTGGGGGGCGAGTGGGATCAGTATATCCGAGACGCAGAAAGCCAGATTGCGAGTGAGTTTGTCGGTGACAATCCTGCCGAATCCGATCAGGATCCGGGCGACTCAGACCTCGATGCCGACAAGGATGAGGACGATGGTGATGATGACGAACAATCGGCGCTGGTGGTCGTCGAGCAAATGATGAGCGATGTCGGTTTGATCGAGGTCGATGGCGATCCGGTGACACTTCCAATGAAGCGTTTCCGTCTGGTCGAGTTCTTTGTGAACGCTTGCTGCTATGGGGACGATGTTTCAGCAACCATCACACTTGAGTTTCCCGATGCGGAACGTCAACTCGTCAAACAACTTGCCAGAAAGATCAGCGATGACATGAATGACATTCAAGCAAGAGTGCTGTCCAACGGTTTAAAGCTGGCATTCTCTGATCATCGCTACATCGAGCGTTCCCCAATCAAAGCTAACTTCGGCAAAACGGTTGCTAACGTGATCGTGGGCCCTCCGGATGGAACGGTGTTCGAGTTCGCATTTGCCTCGCATGACAAACCAGAAACGCGGCAGATCTACCACGGCGTGGTCCGTGGCAAGACATGGCACATTGACGCCACGTTCCCGAAGCTGCCGTCGCATATTCTCCGTGAGGCACTCGGCTTGGCGTCCAATGCTCACAAGTTGGCCCAGCCTGTTCGCGACGAGGCGGAAGCGCAGGCTGTGCTCGCTAACTTAGACGACGCAAAGCTCCATCGCTTCGACGCCGGCCAGATGTCCATCGTTCACAAGCCCAAGAAGACCTACTCTTCGAACGTTGCGATTTCCGAGGAGTGCCATAACCAGTCCGTTGCTGAAGCATTGTTCCGCCTTCGCTACCGCGATTATTGGGACGTAACTCCGGCAGAGCGTTTTTGGAGAGAGTACAAGGATTTGTTCGGCGGCAATGACGATGACAACGAAACGGAACTTACTGCCGAGCAACAACAGGAGATGCATGGATTCCGACAGAAGATGGCAGCCGCGAAACGGGCAGCCGTGCAGTTTGCTCGGGAGCGAAAAGCCAAACGAATTGGAAATCCCATCTATGAAGGCCAGGCGTCGCGCTACTGGCAGTCCGACCTGGATGCGATTGCCGGATCCCATGCCGAAGTCGTTGCAAGTTGTGAGAGCGGGATGGGTGTTCTGGGGTTCGTAAGACTCGGTGACGTGACTACGAAGCGAATTCGCGATCGAGTAAGTCGCTGTTATGTCCATCCGAACAACCTGGCGTACGCCGCGCTGACTCTGGCAATGGACAACGTGGATGGCATCGATTTCGTAAGCGTTTTTGCCGATGGTGCCGTGCTCACGACGACCACCTGCGTCTCGGTGGTAAGCCGTCCGCAAGTTCGAATGTTCTACAAGACCTACCCTGGCCTCGGTATTGAAGAGTTATACGAAAAACACCTGCGTCTCATTGAACGGTTTCGCGAGCGCAAGCAAGTTGACACGGCACGAGTCGATGCATCGCTCTTGGGTGTAGCAAAACATATCGACGAACAGTTCCAAAGAATCGACGAAGACGACCTGCAAGAGTTGGAAGACTCGCGAGATATTTGGCGTTATTGATCGGGGCTCCGGGCTGACGGGGCTCTCTCCAATAAGGTGATCATGGGGCTAGCCCAACGAGCAGATGACGGTGGGATAGTCTTTTGTGTCCTCAATCGGGCGAATGTCCGTGCGACGATTTTCGAGAGGCCGAAAGATTACGCGGCGATCGATCGCACGGCGGGCTAGTTTTTGAAGATGCGTAGTCTGTTCATCAAGAGGTTGGGTTTGAGGGCGTGTTCTCGGCAGAGAGCCCCGACAGTTTGAGCGAGTCGGCGGGCGAGGTTGAGGGTTGCGAGGCGAATGCCGTTGAGAGCGCGAGCCGCATGACCCGTGCGGATGCGGCTGGCATCATCGCCGAGAACCGTGTCGAGCACGTAGAAGCAACGGTTCTCGATGTGCCAGCGGCCACGCAGATGTTGCAGCAGAAATGTGGCATCGGCTTTCGTTCGCGACAGGCTGGTCATCGCGTAGGTCGTGCTCCGACGAGTCTGGCCTTTCTCGACGGTGTGGCGTTCCAGGCGGATGAGTTGTTTTGCGCCGGGCCAGTCGAGGTGCCATTCGTCGATCGTCGCCGTGGTGGTGGTGACGGTGCGTGTTTCGAGACGACCGCGATTCTTTTCCACGGTCGTGGCGGTTTGTTGCTGAGCGAGCGTTTCACGCACGGCGTAGGGGGGAAAAGTTTCGTGGGATCACGAAGGCTTGCTCGATGTCGTGCAGGAGTTGCGGCTGATTCCCTTTGACCGTCACAAGGTAGTCCGCCTCTTGTTCGACGACCGCTTCGCAGATCTCGCGTTGGCAGTAGGCCGCGTCGGCGACGATCAGCGTCCCCTTGAGAATCAATCGTCGGACCAAATCGTAGGCGGTCTTCGATTCGTTGGTGTCCGGTGGGATGGTGGTGCTGGACAACACTTTCGCTAACGTGTGCTGAATGCGAATCAGCACTTGTTCCGCACGACGTTCACCGTGTCGAGTCCCACGGAGCGTCTTGCCGTCCCAAATCTCCACGTCCAGCGACTCCGACGCAGTGGCGGTGGCGGACTTCGCCGTGCGGGGGGCAACAAAGGGGTCAGGAGTCGTTGATTTGTGACGAGTGGCTTTCTAAACTGCCTCCTCCAGAAACGGTGGGTGAATTCTGGTTCGGGGAGGGCTCCGAGGTTGTGAAAGAGGACAGTTTCGACGGCTTCATAGGTGCGGAAGCCGTAGGCTTTTCTGGTGGTCAATTTCACTTTGTTGTTGAACCTTTCGACGATTCCCGAGGACAGCTCACCTTTGGCGCGGAACCAGTTGAGGAGGAGTTCGCGATGGCGCCGCAAGGTTCGCGCGACTTTCTTCATCGGTTCCAGTTGCGAGCGCATCGTGCGCGAGCACCACTCGTCTAGGAACTGTCCGGCCAAGGCGGGGTAGACGTACTCTCAGAACTGTTGAAAGTCTTTGCGCAGCAGGTGTGCGCGCACGCTCCGCAGGTTGTACTTCAGCAACTCTGAAAGCTTCACCGTTTGGCGTTTGGTCAGGTTCTCTTGGCGCTTCAGCAGTCACCAGCGCGAATGCTTGAGGATCGGTTCGTAGCCGTCGGCCGCCATCTGCTTGGACTCGCCGGCGCGGACTTCGTCGATCGCCTTGTTCAGCTTTTGCATGATGTGAAACCGGTCCAGAACATGAATGGCTTGGCTGGCCCTCTTAGCGATCACATTCAGGTACGGCTGCCACATGTCGCTGCAAATGAACTTCAGACCACGCGACCGCACTTTCCCCAGCCAGCAGAAGAAGCGCAAGAAGGTTTTGGTCGTCCGTTCCTGGCCGATCCACAGCAGCCGCTTGCAGCCGCTGTCGATGCGGATGTGGGGGTTTATCACTGCATCAACCGGTGCGTGCGGCGGGCGTTTTTGTGCGGGACGGACGCGGTCAGCGGGAAGTGCTTCGATCATCAGGAGCGAGAGGAAGATGCGTCGGTGTCGGTGGAGAAGGAGAGCGTTATGGACGGGCCGCCAACTGCGTCGTGACAAGCGAGGCACGATCGCGCTGGTATCGCAACCTGTCTGGAGTACGATGCCGCGTGCTCAAAGAGATCGAGCCGCCGAAGGCGGAATGACGAAGTCCGAACACCGAAGGAATGACGAATGACGAAGCACGATACGCCGCATGCTGTGGGTCAATTGAACCATGTGATCGCTTGCCTGGCGGTTGCTTTCGTTTTGTCGTTCGCACCTCGCGTCGCCGCCACCGAGCGACCTCTCGTCATCGTGACGGACGAGGCTCGCAAGGTACATGCCGCCGCATTCGTGTTTGACGGGCATAATGACTTGCCGTGGGAGCTGCGGAAGCAAGCGGGCGGGTCGTTTGACAAAGCGGACATCGCGAAGGGCGTGCCGAAGTTTCACACGGACATCCCGCGACTGCGAGCGGGCAACGTCGGGGCTCAATTTTGGGCCGCGTACGTCCCGGCGGAGACGGCCAAGCAGCCTGGCAAATCGTTCGCGATGACGCTTGAACAGATCGAAATCATTCGCTCGATGGTCAAGCGATATCCGGACGTCTTTGAGTTCGCGACGACGGCGGACGACGTGAACCGCATCCAGAAATCGGGTAAGATTGCGTCACTGATCGGAGTCGAGGGAGGCCACTCGATCGACAACTCGATCGAAAATCTGCGACGTCTGTACGAGCATGGCGTGCGGTACATGACGCTCACCCATTCCGACACGCTCAATTGGGCCGACTCGGCCACCGACGGGGCGAAGCACGGCGGGCTGACGGCGTTCGGCGAGGAGGTCGTGCGCGAGATGAATCGGCTGGGCATGTTGGTCGATTTGTCGCACGTCTCGCCGGAGACGATGAAAGATGCCCTGAGAGTGACTCGCGCGCCGATCATCTTTTCGCACTCGTCCGCGCGCGCGATCGCCGATCACCCGCGCAACGTGCCGGACGACGTGCTCCGGCTTACGCGCGAAAACGGTGGCGTGGTGATGGTCAATTTCTTCTCCGGCTTTGTTCATCCGGAGTCGGCCAAGCGGCGAGCCAACATGTTTCAGGTCAACCGCGACCTGCAGCAGCAGTTCCCGAAGGAAGCCGACTTCAAGAAGGCCAAGAAGAAATGGGAACTCGACAACCCCATCGAACCGGGAACGGTGCAAGACGTCGTCGATCACATCGAGCACATCGTAAAAGTGGCCGGTATTGAGCACGTCGGCCTCGGCTCGGACTTCGACGGCATCACGACCTGCCCGCGTCAGCTTGAAGATGTCTCGACCTATCCGGTCATCACCCAAGAATTGCTCAACCGTGGCTACTCGGCGGAGCAGATTCACCGCATCATGAGCGGCAACGTGCTGCGCGTGATGCGCGACGCGGAAGAAGTCGCTCACGAACTGGCCAATTCGAACTGAAGAACCGGTCTTAAAGCTGTCCGAATTGAGAGACGTTCGGCATTCGTTAGCTTCGGAATCCGCGACGGGAGATTGAAAATGCCATCGAACGGAACGGACGAGCGGAATCTGCTGGCTCGCTGCGGACGATTCGTCAGCCGGCAGCGAAATTGGATTGCCGCTTTTCTGCTGGCGGCTGTCGGGGCTTTGATTCTGCTCTTGATCCTGTCTGCGGAGCGTCGAATTCAACTTAAATTGCGCCAACAAGCGTTTGTCCAAGATGTCGAGCGACTCGGAGGCGGCATTGTCCTTGTTCCTAATGGCATGCGCGGCGCGCCTCCGCCTTTGCTCGCAGTCAATCTTGGCGGAGTGCCGATCGACGGCGACCTTATCATGCGGCTGAGTGCATTCACCACAATCGAACGGCTGAACCTCGATGGAGCAAATCTGGGGAGCGAGGAGTACCGTGCCATCAGCGGTTTGACCGCACTCCGCAGTTTGTCTCTCGCGGGGTCAAACGTCTCTGACAACGACATTCCCTGGAGCAAACTTCAACTGACGACATTGTCGCTTCGCAACACGTCCACGACTGACATTGGTCTCGCTCGACTGGTGGAAATGACGAGCCTTGTCAACTTGGAGATCAACGACACCTCAGTTACCGCGGCAGGCGTGCAGTCGCTGAAGAAACTCGCATCCCTCAAGACGCTGGACCTTGACGACACGTGCATTACAAACGACGGCGTCCTGGCCCTTCAAGCCGTGAAGTCGCTGGGGCACATTCGCATTCATGTGGCCGACGGATTAGGGCGGCGAACCAAGGAACTTGTGAGCCCCCTGGCCGGATCCGTATGCGTGCAAGGGATGAACCCAAGCGGGCATACGTTATGGAATGCAGCAGAGCCTTGGGACGAGACGCTGGCGGGAGTCGTCGAAGTCGTTGCCTGCGAAGCCGACCTTGATCCGCGGCAAGTCACGCAATTGATTGAGGCGATTGGTCCGCGTGGCGTGGGTCGGCATCAGATGGGGAATTATTTCGGGGGCCCAGCGCAGCCGCGGCGAACGGGCGAGGCGATTAAGTCGGTCGCCGAATTCCTCCGACGACTTCAGGACCCGGAACCGCGCACCTACGAAGTTTGCACTTTTGCATGCGACAGCTTTACGAAGGACGACATCCCACAGCTCCTGGATGCGTTGCAAGCAGTGACGAATTTTCGAGATGCTGAGTACCTGGCCAGGTACGGTTTGTATCTGTTGCTTCGAGACGGATTGGAAAACCCGGAAGCCGCGCGTGAACTAGACCGGATGTTTGCTCACCAGGATTCCAGCGTCCGAGCCATCGCGGTGTACGGGTTCAGTCGATATGGGCACCCTTTCCTGAAGGATTGGGTGCCGAGCGAAAACGCGGTCGATTTCGGTTTGCCCCGGTTGCTCCGGCTTTCCAAGGATCCTGGTCAGACCGTGCGCTTGGCCGTTTCGGAGGTGCTAGGCGATCTCGTCCATCACCATCCGAATCGTGCTCCAGAAGTGATGCCCGTGCTGATCGAGATGCTCGAACAAGGAGATTTCGGATACGTAAAATATTCGATCAGAAAGATTGTCGAAGTCAACTCAGAGGCAGCACGAGCTTACGTCCCCCAACTTCGACAGCTATTACAAAATACCGATCGCGGGACCAGCAATGCGAACTTCTTCTTAGAAGTGATTTGCGACTTGGCTCGCGGCGACAACGCGCTGGCGCGCGAAGTTGCCGTTGACTGTATTGAACGGGTCCGCGACGGCGACCCCGCCGGGGGGCGACTGCTTGTCACGCTTCTAACGCCGGAGAACTCGGAAGTCGTTCCGACCATCGTTCATGAGTTGCTTGAGATTTCTGCCAGTGACGACCGGCGGGTCGCCGAACTCGGCCAGGACGCATTGGCACTCGCTGCCAGGGCCATTCGAGATTTCCAAGCTGCCGAAGATCAGTCGCCAAAGGAGAAACATTTCCAGCAACCATAGATCACCGGCAGTATGCTGGAAATTATTGAGGGAGCCTACCATGAATCTGAGCGAACTGAGTCACGCTCGATTGATCGACGAGTACTTCGGCGGCCCGAAGTTGTTGCGCGAGGCGGTTGCCGACATGACACGCGAGCAACTATTGGCTCGGCCGGTCGCCGGCAAGTGGAGCACACTCGAAGTGGTCGCTCACCTGGCCGACTTCGAGCCAGTTTATGCGGATCGGATGAAGCGTGCTCTGGCCGAGAACGAACCGACGATCTTCGGGGGTGATCCGGATAAGTTCGCCGCGAAGCTGGCGTATCACAAACGCGACCTTGAGACCGAACTGTGCCTCATCGAATGCGTGCGAAAGCAGATGGCGGCGATTCTGCGAAGTTTGCACGAAGCCGATTTCCAGCGTGTTGCCCGGCACAGCAGCGATGGGCCGCTCGCGTTGCGGACGTTGCTGGAACGGATCACGGGACACATTCCGCATCACGTGCCGTTCATCGCCGAGAAGCGTCAAGCTCTTTCGGCTCGTTAGCCGTCGCCGTCGCGCACGATTCGTCATACTGGCGATGCAAACGTGCGAACTGGGCTCGCGAGAGGTTGGGTGGCTGCCGATGCAGCACGACGCGCGAGGCTCGCCGCGAGAAGGGGAACGGACTCGACAGCCCCACGCAGCCGGGCAACAGGCCGAATATGACGGCGATCGTCAGCAGTCGTCGGACCTGGTTCACGAGGGCATGCCCTTCGAGCGGTTATGGATCGTCCTTCGTCGTTGGTCCGTTGAGGCCAAACAAAGGACCAATGACCGCCAACGTGGCTTACCCGAACTCCGGCCGGCGGCGGCAGAGCTGATCCTTCAATCGCATGACGATGCTGGAGTGCATTTGGCTGACTCGCGACTCGGACAGGCCCAGCGTGTTGCCGATCTCCTTCATCGTCAGTTCTTCGTAATAGTACAAAATGATGATCAGCCGCTCGTTGCGACTGAGACCTTTCGTGACGAGCCGCAGCAGGTCGCGTTTCTGGATGCCGCGGGTGGGGTCTTCCCCTTTGGAGTCCTCCAGAATGTCGACCTCGCGGACGTCTTTATAGCTGTCAGTTTCGTACCACTTCTTGTTGAGGCTGACGAGATTCACCGCGCTCGCCTCGGCTTTCATCTTGTCGTACTCTTCGACGGAAATTTCGAGTTGCTTGGCGATATCCACATCACAGGGTGGATGACCGAGTTCCAGTTCCGCTCGCTTGCGCGCGGCTTCCACCTTGCTGGCTTTGCTGCGAACCAAGCGCGGCACCCAGTCCATCGTGCGCAGTTCGTCAAGCATGGCTCCGCGGATGCGCGGCACGCAGTACGTTTCAAACTTCACGCCGCGTTCCATGTCGAACGCCTCGATGGCATCCATTAAGCCAAACACGCCGGCAGAGATCAGATCATTCAGATCGACGCCGTCGGGCAGCTTGGCCCACACGCGCTCGGCGTTGTACCGCACCAGCGGCAGGTAACGCTCCATGAGCGCGTTGCGGTGTTCCTGATTGGCTTGATCCTTTTTATATTCCTGCCACAGTTCGGCGACTTGTTCTTCGGTGAGCCTTGCGACAGCCATGAGAAAACCCTCCGTGGTGGGTCGATCTGATTCCGGTCGGTGTGTTGAGGTGGGATGACGTTGCAACGGCGAGCGTCATTGCTCCGGGACATTTGCGTGATGCGAGTGACCGCGGTTGCTCGTTCGTCGCCTGTGAGGTGGGAGAGATTTGACCATCAGTATTGTGTCGCCGACGTGACGTCGAGGCGCAAGGATGGCTTTCGTCTCTTGAGGAGAAATCGGCAGAACGTGGGGGGAAACTTGAGTCCTTTCGTTACAGATTTCCTGATCGGAAAAGTCGGAGCCAAGACAACGGGGTGTTAAGGCAATGCAATGATGACTTGCACGCCCTACAAGAGTGGAACGGGCCGGGTGATCAGCCGGCTGAGGAAGGGTTCGTTGTGGGTGGGGATTGAACCGGCGAGGAGTCGCTTGGCGATCTGCTGAACGTCTTGCGACGCGGCGGAGTCGGGGAAGGTACAGAGGAATGGTTGTCGCTGAAAGATGGCTCGCGAAACGTTCCGATCTTCGGAAACGAAGCTACCGGCGGAGACTTCGCAGTGCAGAAACAGCTCCGCCGTTTGAGCGAAGCGTGTCAGAATCTGGTGGGCTTGCTGCGGCGATTCGACTCGATTGACGAGAACTTCCGGGCACGTCGGCAAGTCCGGGTGCCAAGCCTTGAGTGTCGCGTAGGCATCAGCGATCGCGGTTGGTTCCGGCGTCGCGACCAGGAAGACGAAGTCCGCCGCCATGGCGAATTGCCGTGCCGCGCGATGCGGTCCGGCGGACGTGTCGAGGATCAAAAAGTCAAATGCCGCTTCGAGCGTGTCGAACTGCGTCGCGAGTTCGTGTCGCGTGCGATTAGTCACGTCGGCGAACTCGATCAACCCGCCGGCAGCGGGCACGACGTTGATCCCCGCCGGGCCTTTGAGGATCACATCCTGCAGCGACTTCGCACCCGTGAGCACATGACTCAGATTCCAGTAGCAATTCAAACCGCACAACAGCTCAAGGCTGCTATGTCCTTGATTCGCATCCAGGACGCAGACACGAGCGTTCTGCTGAGCCAACGCGACAGCCACGTTGAGTGCGAGATTCGACTTGCCGACGCCTCCCTTGCCGCTGGTAAAGGCGATCACACACGCGCGCCGACTTTCGGCCG
>CAYWOO010000209.1:0-24803 GCA_964458665.1 uncultured Dehalococcoidia bacterium | reverse complement strand
GGACGTGCTGATCTGCACCGTCTCGAAGCCGAACCGGGCGGGGTACTGCCACTTCGGCGTGCACAACTGGGTGCAGCGGTCGTACGCGCGGCGCTGCCCGATCGTCATCGCGCAGGTCGATGAATCGCTGACGCAGGTGCACGGAGACGTATACATCCACGTCTCAGAGATCAGCCAGTTCGTGGAGTTCACGCCGCCGCCGCTGGAGCGCGCGACGTTCGACGAGATCGTCGCGACGATCACCGACGACGTTCGGCGCGCGGGGTGGAAGCAGCTCGGTGATGAGCTGCCGTCGCTGCAGGTGCTGAGTTCGGTGCGGGCGATCATCCCGGCGCTGGCGCCGGGTGACGTGCGGAGCCTGCTGGGCATGGGCGAGCCGCCGCCGGAGGCCGAGCCGATCGCGCGGCACCTGCATGCGCTGATCGAGGATGGCGACACGATCCAGATAGGCGTCGGCGAACCGTCGCGCGGCATCGTGCGGCTGGGCGCATTCGAGGGGCGCAAACATCTGGGGATCCACACCGAGCTGGGCTGGCCGGGGTTGGCGAAGATGTGGCGCGACGGCATTGTCGACGGCAGCCAGAAAGAGATCCACACGGGTCGCTCGGTCGCGGCGGCGTGGACAGGTTGCGATCCGAACGACTACGACATCATCGACGACAATCCGCACTTCGAGCTGTACGACCCGGAGTACGTGCTGCACCCGCGCACGCTGACGAAGTTCGACCGCTTCGTGGCAATCAACAACGCGATCACCGTCGACCTGCTGGGGCAGATCAACTCCGAGACGGTGTTCGGGGGGCGGATGATCAACGGCACGGGCGGCCAGCCGGAGATGCATCTGGCGGGCGCGTTTTCGCGGCGCGGGCGGGCGATTACGCTGCTGCCGTCGACGGCGATGGGCGGCGCCGTGTCGCGCGTCGTCGCGCAGATGGATCCAGGCTCCTTCGTGACGATACCGCGGTTCTTTGCCGATACGGTGATCACCGAATATGGCATCGCGCGGTTGTGGGGGAAGAATCACCGGCAGCGCGCGGAGGAGCTGATCGCGGTGGCGCATCCGGATCATCGCGGCGATTTGCGCGCGCAGGCGCGGGCGCTGTGGTGGCCGTGATCTGGGTGTTGGAGGTTGGAGGTTGGAGGTTGGTGGTGGACGATGGAAGGTAGAAGTTGGAAGTTGGAAGTTGGAAGTTGGAAGTTGGAAGTTGGAAGTTGGAGACGGACTCAGCGGCTGTATGACAGTGATGGCAGCATGGCATTGGTCGCTCAGCAAGATAATTCCCGCGAATGAGCGAAATCCCTCGGAGGGTTGATGGACGAGCGGACGCGGGCGATACGGAACTTGTGCGAGCCGATCGGCGCGAATGTGTACTTCGCGCCGGAAGCGCACGCGAACTACGCGAAGCTCGGGCTGGCCGGGTACGGGCCGGGATACTTTTGTAGCCGCGGCGCGTCGCTGGGCAAGCCGAGCGGGCTCGTCGTGACGTCGGCGTTCGGCGTGTTCAGCCCGGCGGTTGTTGTGCCCTCCATCGATGAAGGCTGGTCGAAGACGGAGCCGGAGCCGCTGTTGCAGGCGCGCTGCGACGGCGCCGTTGCGTCGCTGCGGCGGCTGCTCGGCGAGCCGGACGCGCAGCAGATCGGCCGTGCCGTCGAGCTGTTGCGGCGCGGGCTGGATGTGGCCGAGGGCGCGGGCCATCCGTTGTTCAGCGGGCTGAAGTCGTTGCCGTTTCCGGCGGATCCCGTCGGACAGCTGTGGCGGTGCTGCGACATGCTGCGCGAGCACCGCGGCGACAGCCACATCGCGGTGTGGACGAAGGCGCTGGTGCGGCCGATCGAGATCCAGCTGATGTCCGAGCTGCAGATGCAACTTCCCTTGAAGACGTACTCCGCGACGCGGGGCTGGACGGTGGCGCAGATGGATGCGGCGATCGCAGGCATGCAGGCGAAGGGCTGGATGCGCGGCGTCGAGTTCTCGCCGGAGGGCCGTGCGTTCCGCGAGCGGATCGAGTCGGAGACCGACGAGATGGAGACGCCGATCGTCGACGCGATTGGCGGTGATTTCGACGAACTGCTTGACATCTTGCGGCCGTGGACGGTGGCGATCGTGAAGGCGGGCATCCCCGGCGGCGGCTATCCGGGCGATGTCGGCGCGATTGCCGAGATGGCGCGGGGGCGAATGTAGGGATCATGGCTATGGCGGACTCCGATGGTCGGGCACTCTTGGCATGGAAGGCAGTCGCGCACCTCACCGCGGCCGCCGGCCGCGCCCTCTCCACATTGTGGAGAGGGCTCTCGGTTCGGCGTGCGTGCTCGGTCTGGAGCGCTGGCTGTGCATCAATGGGTCGGGGACGGCCGTGCCACTCTGCTTCCGCTTTGATTCGCCGACCGTTGAAGCGGAGCGCGGTTGGATCGGCGGGCTGACGCGAAATCGTCTCACGAAATGGCTGCGAGCGTCTCCATATGGGCATCCGGCTGTGCTAGGATCGGATACCCACGGCGTGGCGGCGATGCCACGGACGTGCGCTCGTGGAAGGAGACTCGGATGACTACGGACGTGCAGCCGGTCGGCTACAAACGGACGTTCCCTCGCGACGTGCCCATGGACAACGGCAAGACGCTGGAGTTGCGGCTGATGGGCCGCGCCGACCGCGACGAGATCGTCCGCTTCGCGCGGGCGCTACCGAAGCAGGACCTGCTGTTCCTCCGCATGGACATCACGGACCCGCACAATGTTGATGCGTGGATCGATAATGTCGAAGGCGACCGCTCGGTGACGATCCTGGCGTACGAGGGATCGCACTTGGCCGGCTATGCGACGCTGCACCACAACGAGGTGCTCTGGACGCGGCACGTCGGCGAGATCCGCACGAACGTCGGGGCGGACTACCGCGGCATCCGGTTGGGCGCGCGGCTGGTCGAGGAGATGTTCACGATCGCGAAGGAGATCGGGCTGAAGAAGATCACCGCCAACATGACGTCGGACCAGAAGGCGGCGCGCGCGACGTTTGAGCGCATCGGCTTCCGTCCGGAGGCGCTGCTCGCCGATCACGTCGTCGATGCGGAGGGCCGGACGCACGACATGCTGATCATGTCGTACGAGGTGGACGGGTTTCACGACTGACGGTGAGGCCGCGGGCTGAACGCCCGCGCCATGCAATTGTTGTGGTAGTCGATGGGCGGGCCGAGAGGCCCGCCCATGTTTGTGCGGCGAACTTGACAGACGATATCGCGGCGGAAGAGCAGACAGGGTGAACGCCTTGCGTGACAAGGACGGCTCGTAGGTGTAGTATCGAACCCAGCGCGCACGCAGAGGCGCGCGGCCGGAGCGAGCATGCCAGTGACCTCAAGGTTCATCAAAGGGCTTGTGCTGGCTGGAACCTTCGCGACGGTGGTCATCGCGGGGCTGATCGTGCTCGCCGATTCGCAGCACGACACCGCGAAGGCCGCGGCCGGATACGCGATGGCGATCGATGCTACAGCGGGTGGCGGTGTCGATGCTGCGCGCACGGTGAATGGCCCGCAATCGAGCTTCAGCGTTGGGATTCAGATCACGGCGGCGGCTCAGGCGTACGCCGGCTACCAGTGGGAGATCCAGTTTCCGACCGCCGGGCTGGGTTTCATCAACGGCAGCACCTTGGAGGCCGGCACTGGGTTTAGCCTATGCGCCCCTCCGGTTGACAACACCTTCAATGCGAACCCATCCGCTGGCAACACCGTGATCGGTGGTGGTGCGGGTTGTGTGACTTTGAGTTCGCCTCCGCCGCCGCCGTTCGTTGGAACAACGACGACGTTCAGCATGCAGTGCCTCGCGGATGGCATATACCCGATCCTTCTACTCAACTCGTTACAAGATCCGTCTGGTTACGGTTCAGACATCCTCAACGCCTTCGGGACAGGCGTACAGGCGACGACAGTTGGCGCGACGATTACCTGCGACAGCGCAACCGCTACACCCTGTCCGGGCCCGTGCCCGACCGACACACCGACGCCAACTAATACGGTGACGCCAACCATCACGCTGACGCCAACAGCCTCGCCAACGCGGACGCCCGTGCCGGAAGGCAAGCTCTACACGGCATCGTATTTCGACGCGCCGGGCGGTTTCCTTGCGAGCGGGACGCCAGAGCTCTCCGACAAAACGAACGCAACATTCCACACCTTCAGTTCGAGCTCGTATTTCGGGGTCTATACTAGCGGCGACATCAACTTCCGCTCCTCAAGTGTGCAATTCTCCGCGCCAACCGGGCAACAGCTCCATACAGGAACGTATGAGAACGCACAGGAGTTCCCCTCGCCGGGAGTCCCTGGCCTTCGAATGGATGTCTCTGCCAATCGTTGCGCGGCTGCGCCCAGCCGCTTCGTCGTAGAACAGATCGAGTTTGATGGGAATGGCGTGGTCGACAGGTTCGCCGCGAGCTTCGAGCAGGTCTGCAGCTCCGCCCGTACCTCTCCATTGTTCGGCGAGGTTCGGTACAACTCGACGATTCCGTTTACTGCGGCGAGGATGTCCGCGGCACGAGTGGCGTTCCCAGATACGAACACCGACGCTAGTAGTGACGCGCCCGCCGTGACCATCGCCTCGGCTGGGGTCACGCCGTTGCAACTGGCGTAGGCCGTCATATCTGGCCCGGACGCAGGGGACTTTTCGATCATCATGGACCTGTGTTCGGGCCTCACGCTCGACCACGCGCAGACCTGCACGATTGGCGCGGCCTTCCGCCCACGGACCGAAGGACTCAAAAGCGCATCGTTGGAGATTCCGGACAACTCGTTTCGCGGGAAGCGAGTTATCCAGTTATCCGGGCTGGCTGAACTCCCGGGTACACACACGGCCATCTATCTAGATAGCGACATCGGCAACCTGGTTGTGAACGGAACCCAGGAACTTTACGCCGGGACGATTACAGGAAGAGGCTTGGGCGTGTTCGTCTATGGCCTCTTGTATATGTACCCCCCAGACGGCGAAGAGTTGCACGTAGGAACGTACGACAACACGAGGCCGTACTATGTCCCCGGCCAAGGCAGTTTCTTCGCCTACGGCCAAGCCCAAGGGACAGTCGTCTACTGTCCGGATGGCCCGGGGCGTTTCGTTATCCACGAAATAGATCTCAATCCGGATGGATCGCTGCAGCGCTTCGCTGCGAGCTTCGAATATGCGTGCAACGGCCTCGGCAAGTCCGGCGCGTTGTTTGGAGAGCTGCGGTTTCATTCGACGGTACCCTTTCCGGCCCTGTCCGTTTCGACACAGCGGCTAACGTTCCCGCGCGGTGGAAACGCGCTCAACGGCGTGACCTACATGAACCTCGGGTTCGATCCCATCTCCATCGGGGCCGCGTCAATCCTAGGGAGCAATGCATCGGATTTCGATGTTGCCGCAGATACCTGTTCCGGGACACCTCTACCCGCAGGCAATACATGCTCGATTGACGTTCGCTTTTCCTCGAACGGATCAGCGAGCGAATCGGCAAACCTGAATGTCACGGAAGGCACCTTCCGTGGCTCGCGCGCGATCGAGCTGCGCGGCTTTGGGCCGCTGCTTGCGCCCAGCGTCGAAATACTGAACCCCGGAATCTGCCTCTCGCTATCGCTTGGACTCACACAATTCTCGGGCTGCGCCTTAGCGGGAGCGCTCAACTACTCGGCGTACTCCGGCGGCGCCCATCTGAGAGCGGTTTCCGACGAACTTGGCGATGGCGACGGCGTTGCCGACTCTGCTGACTTTGCGCAGGCGGTAAGCGCCACTGCGGGTCAAGTGCATCAGCAGTCGTCGAGCAATGGATTGAGCAACGTGGCGGTGCTGGCATTCCTTGAAGGAAGCGGCCCGGTCCAATTTCACACTTCAGCCGGCAAGTTCCTAGAAAGTGACACGGCTGACTGGACATGCACCGGCGAAGGCCTGGATCCCGATTCGGACTGCGGCGGGGCGAACGCATCGAGCACCGATCCGAATTTCGGTCCAGATCATGTTGTCGTCGCGAATCTTGGGTGCATGCTTGAGACGTGTCCGACACTCGGGCGACAGACGGTGACCATCACGCAGAACGGCGTAGATCAGCAAGCGACATTCACCGTCGTAGGTGAGCCGGTGACAGTGCAGATTTCGGCGGACAGGGCGTCGCTCGAACCAACCCAGGAAGGAGGATGCCGAACCCTGGCTGACAACCTGTCCGGCAACCAGACGCGGGCTACGAAACTGACGGCGCGCGCGTTCGACGCGAACGGCACGGCGATCACGTCCGCTTGGGTTCGGTTCAGTGTTTCGGACATTGGTCGTGCGATCATCGAACAGCCGATCTGGCCAACCATCGCACTTGCGGATGGCAGTTTCGGGGCGCAGACGGTCGTTTGCGCGCAAGACAATGCTTTGCCCGGCGCCTTTACCGCGACGGCCATGTTGTTGAGAGATGCGTACGGTACGGATCTTGATCCGTTCGCTGATCCGCAGAACCCCGATCCGAACAACCTAGCGTCGGACAGAATCCAGATGGACATCGCCGAACCATCGACGGCGACTCCGACGCCTTCGAATACTCCAACTCCGACCGCAACGAGCACGGCGACGCTGACGGCCACCGCGATCGCCACGCGTACGTCGACGCCAACAGCGGTCCCCACCGCTACGCCAAGACCGTCATGTCTGACGCCAGCCAGAAAACTTCAGCTATTGCTCGGCATCGCCCAGCGGTTCGGCGCGAGGCGGGGCGAACGGCTGTATCGCGGCGTGTTCGACGTGAATCACGATGGTGTGATCGGGCTGAAGGACGCTGAGATCGTGCTGCTTATGCGATCGTGCCGCCGACGATAGAGGGTGCGCGTCGTCTCCGTGCTGCGGGGGCGCACAGCCGTGCGCCCCTACGATGCATTTCTGTTGCGGAGACGGCTGTTACGTCGAGGCGACGGGCTCTTGCTTCGACGCCGGTTCTGCGGCGCTCTTGGCGGCGCTGCCGTTCTGGCCGTTGCCGTTGCGGGCGGGGCGGGTGAAGTCGGGGAGGTCGCTGACGGGGACGCCGGCGGCGTCGCGGAGCATTCTGAATTCTTCGTCGCAGTACTTCCCGATGAGGGCGACGTCGTCGATGATGTCCGGGTCCGACATGATGCCGAGGAAGAGCGACTTGTCGAAGCTGGTGATGCCGACGCCGATGCCCATATCGCCGGCGAGTGGCACCATCGGGTAGTGCGCCAGCATGCGGTGGCCGACGGCGTAGAGCGGGATCATTGGGCCGGGCACGTTGGTGCAGACGAGGTTCGCGCCGCCGGCCGGCACGCCACCGACGCCGGCGAGGGCGTGGAAAACGGCGGGCATGTTCGTCGCGGCGCGCATCAGCGATTCGAAGGCGTTGGCCTGGTTGCGCGACTTGAGGCGCTCCATCTCGGCGCGGACGGCGGTGAGGCGCTCGACGGCGTTCGGGATGCCGACCGGGATCTCCGGCAGCATCATCGACACGTGGTTGCCCAGCGCGCCCTTCTCGCCCTCGGGGCGGACGTTGACGGGGATCATCAGTCGCAGGGTCATGCCTTTTGTCTTGACGCCGTGGTCCAGCAGGTAGCGGCCGAGCGCGCCGCCAATAATCGTCAGCATGACGTCGTTGACCGTGCCGCCGATCGCGCTGCGGATGCCGCGCACTTCCTGGAACGACATCTCGGTGACGGCGGCGCGGCGCCTGGGCCCAATGGGCTTGTTCCACGGCGTGCGTGCCGGTTGGCGTAGGGCGGACGGGATCGCGGTTTCAAGTGCGCGGCCTAGTTCGGTGAACTGGCGCATCTGCGTGCGGGGGTCGAGCAGGTTCTGCTGCCACTCGGTGAGCGCACGCACGTCGTGGTTCCACTGGTCGAAGATGGCGTCGGCCCATGACTCGAGTGGGCGCGAGATTTCCTTCGGCTGCCACGGCTCGGCGGGCGGCGGCGTCGGCTCCGGGTCCGGTACGAGGTCGAGGGTGGCGAGCAGCAGCTCGATGCCGGAGACGCCATCGACGAGGCAGTGGTGGACGCGGCTGAGGTACGCCGTCTTATCGCCGTCGATGCCTGTGATCGCGGTGATATCCCAGAGCGGACGGTCGCGCGGCAGCATGTCGGCGAAGAGATCGCCGCAGAACTCCAGCAGATGCTCCTGCGTGCCCGGACCGGGCATCTCGACGAGTTTGAGGTGCCTGTCAAGCGAGAACTTCGGATCGTCCTCCCACGTCGGGTGGCCGGCGTAGAGCGGCGGGATGATGGCGCGCTGGCGGTAGCGCGGGATGAGGTGCATCCGGGCGTCCATGCTCGCATACATCTTCTCGAACGGGATCGTGCCTTCATAGATGGCGACAGAGCCGATATGTAGCGGGGCGTGCGGCTTCTCGAAGTAGAGAAACGACGCATCTTCCGCGCTCATGCGTCGCGAAAGGTTCGTGGGAGCCATGTGGCATTGCCTCCAGCGCCGCCGTCGGTGCGTGTGGACGGGTGTCCTCGAGAGGGATTATACTCCTCGGACTCGTGGCGTACATTACCGGGACGATAAGATTCGGCGTAAATTTGGCCATCTTGCCCGGAGTGGGCCCTGATACAGCGGGGATTGGCGCGCATTTTGTATGATACGAGCGGCGGTATTGGCGATTTGCCAGTAGCGTCCCGTCCGGCGATCAGGCGCGGGACGCCGCACAGCGCAGTACAAAAGGGGGACGAGTGACGAACGGAGTTGCCTCACCCGACCTGCTCGCCGGCTATCAGCCGACGAACCGACCGTTGTGGTTGGAGGCGCTGTTTCCGGTCGATTGGCTCGCGCTCCATCTTTCGCCAGTGTACTACGGATTCGGTGTGCCGCGCGGGCACGGCGAGGCGGTGGTCCTTGTGCCTGGCTTCCTGGGCGACGACCGCTACCTCACCGAGATGCATCTCTGGCTCCGCCGCATCGGCTACAAGCCGTATTTCTCCGGCATCGGCCGTAACGTCGACTGTCCCGACCTGCTGACGCAGCGACTTGTGATGACGATCCACCAGGCCCACGAAGATACCAAGCAACCGGTATCGATCGTGGGCCATAGTCTTGGCGGCATGCTTGCGCGCGCGGCGGGGCATCGCGAGCCGGCGCTGGTGAAGCAGGTGATCACGATGGGGTCGCCGTTCCGCAGCGTGCGCGCGCACCCGCTGGTGCTTTCGGCGGCCAACTTCGTTCGATCGAATATCGTGCGGGAGCGCAAGCACCGGCGCGAAGTGACGAGCAGCTGTTTCACACCGGAGTGCACGTGTGCATTCGTCACGGCGATGCGCGATGACCCGCGGCCGGACGACTTCCAGCGCAACGCGATCTTCTCGAAGTGCGACGGCGTTGTCGATTGGGAGTCGTGCATCGAAGACGAAGCGGAGCTGAACCGCGAAGTGACGGCGACGCATATCGGGATGGCGTTCAACCCGGACGTCTATCGCACAGTCGCCAACCTGCTGGCGGGTGTCGAAGCCGTCTAGGGCGCACCGTTTACCTCGCCATTTCGCCATCATCGTCGCGGACGCGTGATGACGTTCGCGTTTCTCTTGGCCGCACGGAGGATGTATGCCGAACACCTTCACCATCGGTGATCTGGAGGTCGTCGCCGTGTCCGACGGGGACGTGACTTTCCCAGCGACGGCGTATTTCGCCGGGACGACGGAAGCGGAGTGGCAGACGCACGCGCGTTGGGCCGATCACGACGGCAAGCTTACGTTCCCGTTCGGCTGCTTCGTCGTGCGGTCTGGTGATCGGCGGGTGCTGATCGACACGGGTCTCGGACCGATCACATTCGGCGACTATCGCGGCGGCCAACTGCTGGGGCAGTTGGCGGAGGCCGGCATTCAGCCGGCTGACATCGATGTCGTGTTCATCACGCACCTGCACGCCGACCACTGCGGCTCGGCGGCGCTAAAGGTCGATGGAGAGATGCGCCCAACGTTCCCGAACGCGACGTATCGCTGGACATCGGCGGAGCAGGCGTACTGGACCGGCGGCGACCTGCCGGCCGGGTCGATCGCGCGGAAGGACATCTTCGCCGCGGTGGCTCCGCGCTACGAGGCGGCAGACGGCGGCGTATCGCTGGCGCCGGGCATCGACGTGTATGCGATGCCGGGGCACACGCCCGGGCATGCCGGCGTCGTCCTGTCGTCGGGAGACGCGCGCGCATTCATTCTGGGTGATGGCATCAGTTGTCCCGTGCAGCTCGAAGAGCCGGAATGGTCCGGCCTCGGCGATGTCGATCCGAGACTCGCGCGGCGTTCGCAAGAGGCGCTGGCGCGCGAGGTCGAGGGGACGGGCGCGCTTGTCGGGACGAGCCACTTCCCGGGGCTGACGTTCGGACGCGTGATGACGGGCGAGGGGCGGCGATACTGGCAGCCGGTGTAGTGGCGGCCGTGTGAAGCGTGATCCGGCTACGCCGGATTTGCAGGCGGGGCGCCTGCGCTCCATTTGTTCTGCGCTGTTCCGCCGCGAGTCTCGCAGGTGGCGACCATCGGCGAGTCGCGGGTTTGTGCTTGTGGGTGTCGTGGACTAGCGCTCGGCGCCATTGCGAGCACCTCACCCCGGCCTTCGGCCACCCCTCTCCACGAAGTGGCGAGGGGGAGCGTTTCGGGCGGTGGTGCCTATCGGCGACGCTTGGCCGGATGTGCAGGCGGGGCCGGACATGCAGGCGGGGCGCCTGCGCTCCATATGCTCTGGGCTGTACCGCCACGAGTCTCGCACGTGGCGACCGTCGGCGATTCGCGGGTTTGTGCTGCGTCGGTCCGGCTTTGCCGGACGCACAGCCGGGGACGGCTATGCCACGCGCTTCGCGTCTCCTCTAACGTCGAATCGAGCGACGACACTAGCCGCTCAACTCGACCGTGAGTTCTACTTCTAGCGCGATGTTGAAGGGGAGCGACGAGACGCCGACGGCGAGTCGGGCGTGCTTGCCGGCGTCGCCGAAGACTTCGATCAGCAGGTCCGACGCTCCGTCGATGACGCGCGTATGGCGGATGAACTCCGGCGTCGCGTTGACGACGCCGTACACCTTGACGATGCGCGCGACGCGGTCGAGGGATCCGAGTTCGTGACGGAGCGTCGCCAGTGCGTTGATCGCGGCGATGCGCGCGGCGTCGTAGCCCGCATCGATGTCGAGCGTTTCGCCGAGGCGGCCGAAGATGACGGAGCCGTCTGCGCGGATGGGTGCGTGGCCGGAGAGCATCATGAGGTTGCCCGTGCGCACGGCGTGCACGAAGCTGCCAGCGGCCGGCAGGTACGGCGGCATCTCGATTCCCAGGCTCGCAAGCCGCTCTTCGGCTGCTGTGTGGTCGGTGACAGCCATGGTGTCTTCTCCTCGCTGCGCCGCGTGCACACCGTAACGAAACGCGCCTGCGAAGTCGTCGTCCACGCGCTTGCACTTGCCGCTCCAACTATCGATGTCGATGCGATACACCGTCGTGCGCGCCAACTCGTCCGGTGTGATCGCGCGGTAGTCGGCGCCGTATGCGAGATGCGGGAAGTACTTGCCGAGGATGAGTCGCAGGCCGTGCCCGCGCTCCGCATCGTTGGACAGGACGCGGGCGCGGCCGAAGATGGCGACGCCGTCGTACTCGACGCTCATCGTCAGCGCTTCGTGTGATGGCAGCAGTCGCCCCATCTCGCTGACGCTCAGGCAGGCGCGCTCGTCCGCTTCGACATTCGAGCGCGTGCGGCCGACTGGCGCTGTGTGCATGTAGACGGCGTGCGCGGCCTCGTCGTAGGCGAAGAGATTGCTGTGGATGAACGGCTGCCCGTCGTGCACGGTCGCGAGCTGCGCCATCGGCGCGCGCCGGAGGAACGCGGCGATCCACGCGGCGTCATCGACCGCACGATCGTTGCGGCGGATGGCGGTGTACGGCGTTTGCAGGTAGTCCTTCGCCACTTCGCTCCCCTTCGCTTGCTCCGGAGGTTTGATTGTCGTGTAGAATTGGCATGGCGAACAGCGCCAGAATGGGTCATGCGTACAGAGCCAATCCAGAAAGGGCGAACAGCGTGGTCGCATCTGCCGGTACCGCACTCGCTGCGGTCGCACTGAGTCCCGATGCCGCGGCACCGCTGCACCGCCAGCTCTACGACGCGCTTCGCGGCGCTGTGCTGTCGGGGCACCTCGCGGCGGGCGCGCGGCTGGCATCGACGCGGGTGATGGCCGTGGAGCTGGGGGTTTCGCGCAACACGGTGATGGCGGCGTTCGATCAGCTGCTTGCGGAGGGGTATCTGGAAGGGCGAATCGGCGCCGGCACGTATGTGACGCGCACGCTGCCCGACGACGCTCTGCGTGCACGGCGCATGCCGCCTTTGCCGGCGATGAAGTCGCGCCGCGGCCGGGGTGTGTCGCAGCGGGGCGCCGCGCTGATGAGCCTTCCGGTCACGCAATCGCGTGCGGGCGCGCCGCGGGCGTTTCGTCCCGGCATGCCGGCGTTCGACGCGTTTCCGACAGAGGAGTGGGCGCGCTACGTCTCACGCCGCTGGCGCACGCCGTCACCTGAATTGCTGGGCTACGGTGATGCGGCGGGCTATGGCCCGCTCCGCGAAGCGATCGCGCTGCACCTGGCGGTGGCGCGCGGCGTCCGCTGTGACGCGCAGCAGGTCGTGATCGTGGCGGGCTCGCAGCAGGCGCTCGACCTGGCCGCGCGAGTGCTGCTCGATCCAGGCGATGCGGTGTGGATGGAGGATCCGGGATATCCGGGCGCGCGCGCCGCGCTCGCCTCGGCGGGGACGCAACTGGTGCCGGTGCCCGTGGACAACGAAGGCCTCGACGTGAGCGCCGGTATCGCTCGCAAAGCAGACGCCGCGATGGTGTACGTGTCGCCGTCGCATCAGTATCCGCTCGGTGTGACAATGAGCCTCTCGCGGCGGCTGGCGCTGCTGGAGTGGGCGCGCACGGCCGGCGCCTGGGTATTGGAGGACGACTACGACAGCGAGTACCGCTATGCGGGCCGCCCGCTGGCGGCGTTGCAGGGGCTGGACACCGACGGGCGGGTGATCTATCTCGGCACGTTCAGCAAGGTGATGCTGCCGTCGCTGCGGCTCGGCTACCTGGTGTTGCCGCCGGATCTCGTCGATGCGTTCGTCGCTGCGCGTGCCGTCGCCGACCGCCACTCGCCGTCGGTGGAGCAGGCGGCGTTGGCGGATTTCATCGAAGACGGGCAGCTCGAACGGCACATCCGGCGCATGCGGATGCTCTACGCCGAGCGCCAGGCCGTGCTGGTCGATGCCGCGAGGCGCGAACTGGCGGGCGCGCTCGAACTGTCGCCGTCGCCCGCCGGGATGCATCTGGTCGGCTGGTTGCCGGACGGCGTCGATGACCGCGTGGCCGCCGCACGCGCTACGGAGCACGGCGTTGAGGCGCCGGCGATATCGCAGTACTACGCCGGCACGGCGGGGAGAGCCGGGCTCGTGCTGGGCTATGCCGCCGTACCGGCGAAGGAATCGCGCGCGGCGGTACGACGCCTGGCTGCCGCGCTCGGCACTATGCGCTAGTCCGCGTGCTACGTCCGCACCTCAGGAGCGCGGTCCGGCCCTGCCGGCCTGACAGCCGGGGCGGCTGTCCTACATGCCGTTCGCTCACTACACTGCCGCGATGAGTTTGTCGACAGTACTGCTTGAAGTTACGCGCCACGACGCCAGTGTGTGGTTCGGCGATCACGGCGCCGCAGTGCTGGGAACGCTCGTGTTCGTCTTCATCGCGTGGATGTTGGTGCGGCGCATCGTGCCGCGTGCTCTGCGACCGGCGATCTCGCGTCAGATGGAGGGTCGACCGCAGCTCGAGACGGATCGGCGCATTGAGACCCTGAGCAGCGTGATCGTGCGCACGGCCGAGATCGTGCTCACTGGGTTCGCGGTGCTGACGATACTGCCGGAGTTCGGATTTGATATTCGTGCGGTCCTAGCGGGTGTGAGCATCACCAGCATCGCTGTTGGCCTTGGCGCGCAGTCATTGGTGCGCGACGCGATCAACGGCATCTTCATCCTGAGCGAGAATCAGTACGCGCGCGGCGATATCGTCACGCTCGCGGGAGTGACGGGCACGGTCGAAGATGTCTCGCTGCGGCGGACGCTGGTGCGGGACATCGACGGCGTGCTGTACACGATCCCGAACGGCAGCGTCATCGTCGCGGCGAACCTCACGCGCGACTATTCGAAAGTGCGCGTAGCGATACCCGTCGCGACGACGAGCGACCTGGCGAAGGTGCGCACGGTCGCGGACGAAGTCGGCCTGGAGTTGGCCAAGGACACGGAGTGGGGGCCGTTCATTCGCGAAGCGCCGAAGTTCCTGCGCGTCGATAGCATCGACATGATGGGCGGCGTTTCGATCCAGGTGAACGGCACCGTGGTGCCGGGCAAGCGCTGGGAGATCGAGGGTGTGCTTCGGGCGCGCTTGTTGGAGGCGTTTCAGCGCGAGGGCATCAAGACGCCGTGGGGGTAGGAGCGTAGGTTTTGGGTTGTAGGTTGTAGTCGAGGGCACTGGGCTGGAACGAACGCTGACGCTAGACGCGGTTCTCAGCCGTCGGACTGGCAGCTTGCGTTGCCGCATCGCCTTGGCCGTCGCCGGTGCGCTCATCAAGATCACGATGGAGCTGGATGAAGCGCATGACGTCCGCGCGGTCCAGCATGCCTACGAGTTCGCGGCGATCCACGACCGGTAGCTGGTTGATGTCGTGCTCGGCCATCAGCCGCAACACGAGGGTGATGTTGTCCGCGGGAGCGACGGTATGGAGCCGCGTCGCCGGCGTCATGGCGCGATAGACGCTGGTCGTCGCCCACGTCTCGCGAGGCAACTTGCGGACGTCGGTCAACGTGACGAGTCCAGCGAAGTCGCCCGCGGCGATGACAGCGAAGCAGCGCGCGTTCTTCCGCAGTACGTAGTCGTGCACCAGCTCTTCGACGCTGACGTCGGGCGCGACGGAATCGAACGACGTCTTCATCACGTCGCGCACGGTGATGCCGTCGAGCGTCGTCTCGACCACGAGCTGCGTGTAGCTGGCCGCCGCCGCGTTCTTGAGGAAGAAGCCGATGAGCAGAAACCAGATGCCGCTGAACGTAGAGACGAACACCGATTCCGCGACGCCCATGGCCATGATGCCGTAGGCGATCCATTCGCCGGCATGTGCGGCGGTGCGTGTGGCGCGCAAGCGGTTGTGGTTGCGCGCCCAGACGGCGGAACGCAGGACGCGCCCGCCATCGAGCGGGAATCCGGGCAGCATGTTGAAGACGGCGAGTGAGGCGTTGATGAAGCCGAGATACCCGCAGATGTCGGCGATGCCGCTGTTCACGTCACGGAGCGCGAGCCACAGGGCTCCGAAGATGCCCCCGAGCGCAAGGCTGGTCAGCGGTCCGACGATGGCGATCTTGAATTCGAGTCCGGCGCTGTCGGGCTCACGCGTGAGGTTCGAGACGCCACCGAAGACGAAGAGCGTGATGCTGTTCACGGGCAGCCCGCTGCGATTCGAGACGATGGCGTGCGACAGCTCGTGCGCAAGGATCGAGAGGAAGAACACGCCGGCGATCACGGCGCCCGCGGACCAGCGCTGCGCGTCGCTCCATTCGGGGTACGAGTCGGCGAGAAATCCGGTCGCGAACGTCCAGGTGACGAAGACGAAGATGAAGAACCAGCTCCAGTGGATGCCGATATCGATGCCGAAGATGCGGAAGAGCTTGATCGAGCTGCCCATGCAGCCATGATACGGGAACTCTGCGTCGAGTCGATTGGGCTGCGTGGCCACAATGCGGCGGGCCGGATGGCAGGCGCGGGAGGCGCCGCACTTGATTCCGTTCTGTGAGTCTCGCGCGACCTCTGGGCGAGTGCTCGCACGCGGAGGCTTCTTACCGAATGAGGGCCTGTACTGCGTCGGTCCGGCTTCGCCGGACGCACAGCCGGGGGCGGCCATGCCACCATCTCTGGTCGGCGTTTCCGGCTAGCCAACCTTTGCGGCGATGAGGCGGATGCACTCGCGGACGGTCTCATCGCGCCAGTTCGACCAGACGGGGCCGTTCTGGAAGGCGATGTACTCCTGCTTGATCGCTTCCTTCTCCTCGGGTGTGGGATCGGCCTTGCGCATTCGCTGATACATCGGCACGAGTAGCGTGCGCATCTCCTCGTACGCCAGCTCAGGGCGCTCCATGAAGTGCGCGATGTAGTGGTGATCCTTCGTGTAGAAGACAGTGACCGGAATCGATTCGTGCTCGCCGTCCTTGAGGAACTCGCCGATGATGTCCTTGTTCTCGTCGCGCTTGAAGACCCGCATGTCGATGCCGGTCGCCTCGGCGAGTTTCGCGAAGACGGGCATGCCGCGGAAGACGTCGGGGCACCAGTCTTCGCCCACCACCATCATCCTGGCCGGGCCGTTCGGCTTCGCCATCAGCGCCTTGAACGCGGCGATGTCGGCCGCGGCGATCTTGGTGCCCGCGTAGTTCTCCTCGAAGCGCTTCTGGTTGCGCTCGATGGAAGCGAGGTATTCGGTGTAGGTCATTCCCGTCGCGTATCGCTCCGGCGTGACGACGCTCTCCGCTGACACCATGATGCGACTCCTTTGTTGCGAAACTCTCGTCTGGTGAGGCAGTGTAACATCTACTGCGCGTCGGCCAGCGCGCGGCATGGCACCTCACAGTCGGGTTGATGCTTGGCTTTGAGGCTGCTGGTTGTGGGTGTGAGTCCCATCCAACAGCCGGGGCGGATGCGGCACCTCACCGCGCCCGTTGGGCGCGCCCTCTCCACGCCGTGGAGAGGGCTCTCGGTTCGGAGTTGGTGTTCGGATTTGAGGATACTGGTTGCGGTCGTGAGTTCGTCTAACAGCCGGGGGCGACTGTCCTACATCGGCGTTACGAGTCGTCTGCGTGGCGGCGGGCGCCGCGCGGGCTGGAACGCCCGCGCTACGATGGTGGATGTGCGGTCGTGCGGACTGCCGACGGCCGGGGGCGGACGCGGCACCTCACCGCGCCCGTTGGGCTCGCCCTCTCCACGCCGTGGAGAGGGCTCTCGGTTCGGGGTTGGTGCTCGGGTCTCGGCTGCTGGTTGTGGGTGTGAGTCACATCCCAACAGCCGGGGGCGGCTGTCCTACGCCGGCGGCGCGGTGGTGGTGTAGTGGGCTGCCAACAGCTGGAGGTCGGATGCGGCACCTCACCGTGCCCGTCGGGCGCGCCCTCTCCACGCCGTGGAGAGGGCTCTCGGTTCGGGGTTGGTGTTCGGATTTGAGGATACTGGTTGCGGACGTGAGTTCCGTCTAACAGCCGGGGGCGGCTGTCCTACATTGGCGTAACGACGAGTGAACGGCGGTCGGCGTTGCAGGTCTTCTGCGTGGCGGTGAGAGCGGCGCGGGCTGGAACGCCCGCGTACGATGGTGGATGTGGCGGTTGTGCGCACTGCCTTCGACGTGCGGTGCACGGGAACCTCCACGGAGGCCGTGTTATCCTGCTTCAAGTGAGCACCACTTCCGAAACCCTGCCGCTAGCACAGCCTACGTTCGGCCAGCGTATTGCGCGCCGCTGGCGCCGCGATCTGGTGTTCTTCGCCATCGCTGTGGTGATCATCACGCTCGACCAGTTCACAAAATCGCTGATCCGGTCGAACCTGGAGCTGGGCGAGGTGTGGAGCCACAGCTTCGCGTTCGTCCAGATTATCCATGTGGTGAACAGCGGCGCCGCGTTCGGCATCCTGCAAGGCCAGACGCCGTTTCTGATCATCACCAGCATCTTCGGTCTGGCCGCGATCGTCCTCTACTACGTGTATCCGCCCATGGATCACGGCCTCATTCGCATCGCGCTCGGCATGCAGCTGGGCGGTGCGATCGGGAACCTGATCGACCGCGTGCGGCTGGGCGAAGTGACGGACTTCGTCGACGTCGGTCAGTTCCCGACGTTCAACGTGGCCGATGCCAGCATTTCGACGAGCATCGTGGTCGTGCTGATCTTCTTCATGCTGCAGGAGAATGACGCCAAGCGTCCGCAGTTGCCGCCGGATGCCGGAACACACGCCGCTGCCGACGACTGATCTCGAAGTCGAGGCGGATACGACGGGCGAGCGCCTGGACGTCTTCGTCGCGCGTCGCGTGACGTCGCTGACCCGCGCGCGGGTGCAGAAGCTGATCGAGGACGGGCGGATCACCGTCGGCGGGCAGCGAGCGAAAGCGTCGATGCGGCTCGATGCGGGCCAGCACGTCGTCGTGGATGTGCCGCCGCCGATCGATCCGATCGCCGTGGCCGAAGACATCGCGATTGATGTCATCTACGAAGACGCGGATATGCTCGTCGTCAACAAGCCGCCGGGGATGACGGTGCACCCGTCGCCGGGTCACACGACGAGCACGCTCGTCAACGCGATCCTCGCGCATTGCGACGATCTGTCCGGTATCGGCGGCGTGCTGCGGCCGGGCATCGTGCACCGTCTCGACCGCGACACGTCGGGCGTGATCGTTGTCGCGAAGAACGATGCGGCGCACAACGCGTTGGCGACGCAGCTCAAGGATCGGACGGTCGAGAAGACGTACGTCGCGCTGGTGGAGGGCACGCCGAAGCCGGTGGAGGGCGTGATCGACGCGCCGATCGCCCGCGACCCGCGGAACCGCCAGCGCATGGCGATCGTCGACCGGGGACGTGCGTCGGTGACGGCGTACAAGCTACTGGACCGTTTCGATGGCATGTCGCTCGTCGAGGCGCGGCCGAAGACGGGGCGGACGCACCAGATCCGCGTCCACCTCGCCGCTATCGGCCATCCGATTATCGGCGACCGCGTCTATGGCAAGCCGTCGCAGCTCGTCGCTCGGCAGTTCTTGCACGCGCGCCGGATCACGTTCGCGCATCCGCGCACGGGCGAGCGCGTGGAGTTCGAGGCGCCGTTGGCAGCGGATCTCGAGGCTGCGCTGCAAGCTGTTCGATCGCGTCAGTAGTTCGCCTCCAATCGCGCGGGTCGCTGTGCTGTCTATGAGTCGTGGCCGCAGCGATAAGCGACATCGAATCGCAGTTTTCAATTTTCGCCAACGGACTCCCTCGTCGGAGCGCCGCGAGTCAGCGGTAACGTCTAACCTCGCTCTGTTCGACAATACGCCAACTCGATCGCGACCTGCAACAGCGCGGACGCACCCATTCGATGGTTGGGGTCGGCGCAGCTACAACAGCGACGCCGGATCGACGTCTACGGCCCAGTTCGGCGGCAGCACGAAGTCGCGTACCAACTCCGACGGATCGCGGCCGCGCAGGAGCAGTTGCCAGCGCCAGCGGCCGCGGACGCGCTCGACGTATGCGGGCGATGGGCCGACGATCGTCGTGTCGGAGCCGAGTTCGGCGCGACGGTGCGCGAGTACGCGTTGGAGGCGCAGTGCGTCGTCACGGGCAAAGCGCGGGTTTGGATGCGTCAACAGCAGGCGCACGAGTCGGTTGTAGGGCGGGTATCCCGCGCTGCGTCGCGATTCGAGCTCGGCACCGACGAAGCCGTCGAAGTCGTAGCGCGACGCGGCATCGATGGCGTAGTGGTCGGGCGTGTACGTCTGGATGATCACGCGGCCGGGACGCTCGCCGCGGCCGGCGCGGCCGGCGACCTGCGTGAGGAGTTGGAACGTGCGCTCGCCGGCGCGGAAGTCGGGCAGGTGCAGGCCCATATCGGCGTTGACGACGCCGACGAGCGTCACCGACGGCATATCGAGCCCTTTCGCCAGCATCTGCGTGCCGATGAGGATGTCGGCATCGTGCGCCAGGAACGAGGCGAGGATGCGGTCGTGCGCGCCCTTGCCGCGTGTCGCGTCGCGATCCCAGCGCAACAGCCGCGCGTGGGGGAAGGCGCGGGCGGCTTCAGCTTCGACTTTCTCGACGCCGACGCCGAGCAGCCGCACGCGCGGCGAGCCGCACTGCTTGCATGTGGCGGGAAGACGTAACTGACGATTGCACTGATGGCAGACGAGACGGTCGTACTGCTTGTGGTAGGTCAGGGCGACGGAGCAGCTGCTGCATTCCGGCACGTTGCCGCAGTCGCGGCATTGCACGTGTCCGGCCAATCCGCGGCGGTTGAGGAAGAGGATCACCTGGTCGCCGGCGGCCAGCGCCGCCTCGATCGCGCCCGTCAGCGCCCGGCTGAACATGCCCCGGTTGCCGCCATGCAGTTCGTCGCGCAGATCGACAACATCGATGCGCGGCATGGCGAGCGACGCCCGCAGGCGGACGACGCCGTCGGTCTCGGCGACCGGGCGGATGCGCTCGGGCAACGCGAGCATCGTGTGCTCGCCGTGGGCAGCGCGTTCAAACGACACGACGTCCGGCGTCGCGCTGCCGAGCACGACGGCGGCGTTCTTCAGACGCGCGAGCTCGATGGCGGCATCGCGCGCGTGGTATCGCGGCGGCGGGTCCTGCTGCTTGTACGTCCACTCGTGCTCTTCGTCGATAACGATGAGGCCGAGATCCGGCTGTGGCGCGAAGACAGCGGAGCGCGAGCCGATGACGACGTCGTAGCGCCTGGCGGCGATGCCGTGCCATTGATCGAACATCTCGCCATCGCTGAGCCCGCTGTGCAGTACGGCGACGCGATCGAAGCGCTCGCGGAAGCGCCGCACGGTCTGCGGCGTCAGCGCGATCTCCGGCACGAGCACGATCGCGCGGCGTCCCGCTGCGAGGCAGTGATCGAGCGCGTGCAGGTAGACCTCGGTCTTGCCGCTGCCGGTGACGCCGTGCAGCAGGAACGTGTGGTGACGCCGTGCATCGATCGCGGCGCAGATCGCGTCGGCCGCGGCGGCCTGCGCGGGCAGCAGCTCTGCCGGCTCGCGCCGGACGACGGCGAAGTGCGCGAGCGGATCGCGTTCGACGGCATCTTCGCGCAGCGCGACCGCGGCGATGTCGCGCAGCCAGTGGACGCTCGATGTCTCGACGTGCAGTGTGGTGCGGAGTTCGCTCACGGGCTGCTCGCCCTCTGCCGCGAGGCGTTGCGCGATGGCGATTGCCTGCGTGGCGCGTTTCGTGCGGGTCAGCGCGCGCGCCTCGTCGACGGCATCCGTGGGCGAGATGGCGAGCTGGACGTTGCGCCGCTCGCCGTCGTAGCGCACGGTCCCAACGCGGACGAGACGTTCGAGGTTCGCGCGACTGCCGGCGAGGTGGATCGCTTCTTCGATTGGGACCGTGCGTTGCGCTGCGAGTCGATCGAGCACTGCCGCCCGGCGCGAATGCTTCGGAGGCTCGACGGCGGCGATGCGACGCAGTGCTTCGTCCAGCGGGATCGCGAGCGCGGCGACATCGACCGTCTTCGCGCCGATGCGTGGGCGGACGAGCGTGTACTGGCGCGCGATCAGGCCGCGCTTCTCGAGCTGCGCGAGCGCCGCGCCGGTGCCCGAGAATGCAAGGCGCGTGCGGAGCACGTCCAGTTCGACGCGGCCGCTCGTGGCTATCGCTTCGAGTGTTTCGCGCTGGCGCGGCGTGAGGTCGAGGCCGTCGATCTCCGCTGGATCGACGAGCGGGTAGACGGTGGTCAGCGGCTTGCGCTCGAATCCAGGCGGGAGCATGAGCGCGACGGCATCGAAAATCGGCGCGAGGTAGTAGCGGGAGATCCACTTCGCCAGCGCTACGCGGTCCGGGTCGAGCAGCGGCAGGTCGCCGATGATCGAGCGAATCGGACGGATCTTCTCGGGCTCGGCGAAGACGGGCGTGGCGTGGACTTCGACGACGAGGCCCTGGAGGGTGAGGCGTCCGAACGGGACGTAGACCGAGTGGCCGGCAACGACGTTCATGCCTTCGGGCACGCCGTAGCTGAACGTCTGCCGGTGCGGGAAGGTGGAGTTAACGGCGACTTCGGCGTAGAGCACGAGATCCTTTTGGACGGGAACCACAGATTTCACAGATTACACAGATAACGGAGACGGGTGGGCGGAGGGCTGCATCATCAATTGAGCTGAGCGAGCGTTTCGAGCGCCTCACCCCCAGCCCCTCTCCACGTCGTGGAGAGGGGAGTTGCGGTAATCGCCGGTTCCGGGACGCCGGCGAACGGACTCGTTTGACGCGATTGGGGAACGACAGATTTCACAGATTACACAGATTGGGGAGACTGTTGGTCGAAGGATTGCGGTCATCAATCGGGTGGGGCGAGCGTTTCGGGCACCTCACCCCCAGCCCCTCTCCACGACGTGGAGAGGGGAGTTGCGGTAGTCGCCAGGTCCGGGCCGACGGCGAAGGGACTCGTTTGACGCGATTGGGGAACGACAGATTTCACAGATTACACAGATTGGGGAGACTGTTGGTCGAAGGATTGCGGTCATCAATCGGGTGGGGCGAGCGTTTCGGGCACCTCACCCCCGGCCCCTCTCCACGTCGTGGGGAGGGGAGTTGCGGCATCGTAGCTCGCGTGTTGGCGGTGAATGCGAAAAGGGGAAGGCCTTTGTGCCTTCCCCTTTGACTGCGATGTTGCGGCACTGCTACGTGCGCGCTTTTTCCTTGATGCGGGCGGCTTTGCCCGTGAGGCCGCGGAGGTAGTAGAGGCGTGAACTGCGCACCTTGCCGGTGCGGACGACCTGTACCTTCTCGAGGCGCGGCGACTGCAGGTTGAACGTGCGCTCGACGCCGACGCCGCTGGCGATGCGGCGGACGGTGAAGTTCGCGCCGCCGCCGCCGTTGTTCTTGCGGATGACGACGCCCTCGAACACCTGGGTGCGCTCGCGCTCGCCTTCGACCACCTTCGCGCTCACCTTGACGGTGTCGCCGGGGCCGAACTGTTCGACGGCTGGATTGCTGGGGATTTCTACGAGGTGGCTCACATCCATAACGGCGAAGGATAGCGGCTGACCGCCGCACCCGCAACCGCTACGGCGACTCGTCGAGGCCGCGGAAGGGCTCGATTAGCTTCGGAACGGCGGGTTCCATGTCGATGCACGCCCAGCCCGGCATGGGGATCGAGCGCCACAGCTGGAAGGGTTCGTCGAGGCGCAGGAGTTGTCGCAGGTAGGCGGTGAGTACGCGTCCGTGCGAGACGATGGCGGCGGGAAACGGACCGTCTTCGACGATGCGGACGCCGGCCTCGAAACGCGAGGCGGCCGCAGTCGCGCGTTCTGCGCCACGCATGCTGATGTCGGGATTCTCCAGGATCGAGCGGACGGCGCGCGAGAAGTCGTCAGCGTTGGCGAACCACTGGTCGATGCGCAATTCCTCGAAACCCTGCGTGACGCGCACGGGCAGCCCCGTTGCGTCACCGATGATCAGCGCCGTCGATTCGGCCTTGGGTTCGATGCTTGAGTAGATCGCCTGTAGGTTCCACGAACGCGCCACGTCCGCAAGACGCCGTGCGTCTTCGATGCCACGTTGGGAGAGCCGCCATTGGGGGGTCGGCACGTTCGGCTGAATTTCGGGTGCGGCATGCCTGATCAGATAGAGCAGTCGCATCAGACCGGCACGCCCGTCAGGAACATCAGGCCGCGGGCCAGCACCTCGCCGACGAGCACGGCGCCGACGGCGATGTACAGCAGGCCGGTAGCAGACATCATCGCGTTCTCGTTGGCAGGATAGCCGCGGCTCGAGATGTACGACATGTAGCCCAGCGCGGCGGGGAACAGGAGGCCGATGGCGATGCGCAACCAGAACGCGGGATTCGCACCGAGCGTCGTCGAGCCGAGGAACGCCGTCGCGCCCGGCACCTCGCGTGCGGGAATGATCACGTTGATCACGAGCAGCAGACCCTGGAGCGCGACCGCCGCGACGAGCAGCAGCGTCAGCTCCTCCAGCGGCTCGCGCGGGAGGCGCGGCGTTACGAGATACCAGTGTCCGAGCGTCATCGCCAGCACAACGAGGCCGACGGCCAGCGTGCCGGCTGTGATGCTGAGCAGCGCAGCCGCGTACCCCCACGTCGGCAGGCTGACGTAGTAGGCGACGAGGGCGATCAGGGCGATGCCCGTGACCGCAGACGCGGTGCCGGTGAACATCGCGATCTGGCGGTTCTCTCTGAGCAAGAACCAGTTATACGGCAGAGTTGTCACCAAGAACGCGATCGTCGCGACCTTCACCGGCGTCAGCGCGCCGTCGTCGAGCCGATAGCCGCCGATGGCAGATTTTGGGTCGAGCGCGAGGGAGTTCAGCAGCAGCACGGCGGCGGCAACCGCCACCATCGCGGCGCTGAACTTGACGAAGCTGGCGGCGACACGCCCGCGCCAATCGGCGAAGAGGCAGACGAGCAGGCTGCCGACGGCGGACTCCAGGAGGACGATGAACGATGTGTAGGGCAGCGCGTCGAGGTTCATGCGCTCGCATGGTAGCGAGGACGCGGGCTTGAGGTTAGAAGTTGGTGGTTGGAGGTTAGAAGCGGCTCGATTTTCGGCCGGAGTCAGTCACGTAGCGGCGCTGCATCTGCATGATCTCGCCGAGACGGCGCCAGTCGTCCTCCTGCGCCGCCTGCGGTCGGTGCAGCGTCGACTGGCGGCTGGGATGGTACATGGGGACGAGCACGCCCCTGCGCCATTCGACCGCTGCTGCAACGTCGCGCGGCAGATCGCCGGAGTGCGGGGCGATGGCGCGGAGCGATTCGAGTGCAACGCGCCCTAGCGTGACGACCACGGGCGCGTGAATGGCGGCGAGCGTGCGGGCGAGGAACGGGCGGCAGCGTTCGGCTTCCGACGTTGTGGGCGAGCGGTTGCGGCCGGCCGCGTCGAGCGGGTTGCAGAGGACCGCATTTGTGACGAAGACCTCGTCGCGGCGAAGCCCTGCGAGCGCCAGGAACGCGGCGAAACGCTTGCCGGACTCGTCGCGTGTCAGGGGCACGCCCGTCACTGCTCCGCGGCGGCGACCGACCGCCTCGGCGACGAAGACGACGCGCGCGTCGAGCGATCCGTTCGTGTCGCTGAGTACGTGGCTATGCGCCATGCGGTCGCAG
>CAYWOO010000208.1:0-5557 GCA_964458665.1 uncultured Dehalococcoidia bacterium | reverse complement strand
GCTTTCGGGTGGGCGGTTGGGCTGGGCCGTCGCGGCGCTGTACGACGAGCGGATGATGGAGCAGCGCGAGAAGGCGCTGGACCGCGCCGAAGCCCTCGCCGCCGCGCCGCTCGCCGAGCGCTTCGCCTTCGCGGCGAGCCTGGGCGGCGGCTACACAAAGGATCGCGCCGGCGTGCAGACCACGCTGGAGGTGTGGCAGGAGTGGTGGCGCGATATCCTGCTGATCGCGGCGCGGCGCGAGGATGGGGCCGTCCACCGCGACCGATTGGACAGGCTGCGCGTACTGGCGTCACAATGCGACGTCGCGGCGGCGGTACGGGCGCTGCGGGCGATCACGGATGCCCGGCAGCAGCTGGCGGAGAACGCCAGCCCGATACTCGCGCTGGAAGCGATGATGCTGGCCCTGCCAGAGCTGCGGTCGAACGCGGTCTCGCAGCGGCTGGCAGGACGCTAGACGAAAGGATCGCCTCGTCATGTGCGGGGCGCGACAACATGAGCAACGCACGCGTTCCCGTCGGGGTGCGATTCAAGGAAGCCGGCAAGGTCTACTACTTCGACGCCGGGGAGCACCTGCTCGATGTCGGGAGCTACGTCGTCGTCGACACGTCGCACGGGCTGGAGATCGGGCGCGTTGTCGTGTCCCCAGACCAGGTGCTGGCGAGCGACATCAAAGAAACGCTGAAGCCGATCGCGCGCATCGCGACGCCGGAGGATCTCGAACAGCGGCAGCGGCTGAAGGACACGGCGGCCGAACAGCTCCGCGACGCGAAGCATCGCATCGCGGGCGGCGGAACGGACATGCAGCTTGTGTCGGGCGAGTACAACCTCGACGGCTCGCAGATCACGTTCTACTTCACATCCGCGAAGGACCGCATCGACTTCCGGCCACTGGCGCGCGAGCTGGCCGACGCGTTCGGTACGAAGGTGCAGATGCTGCAAGTGGGCGATCGCGATCGCGCGAAGATGCTGGACGGCTACGACGTCTGCGGCCAGCGCCTCTGCTGCGCGTCGTGGCAAACTTCGTTTCCGTCGGTCTCGATCAAGATGGCGAAGGAGCAGGACCTGCCGCTGAACCCACAGAAGATCTCGGGCGTCTGCGGACGCCTCTACTGCTGCCTGACGTTCGAGTACGAGGGCTATCGCGAGCTACGCGGCCAGATGCCGAAGGTCGGCTCGATGGTTTCGACACCGGTTGGCGAGGCGAAGGTCAACAGCGTCAACCTCATGACGAAGGTGGCGCGGCTCTGGCTCACCGACCAGCATCAGGTGATCGAGATGCCCGTCGTCGACCTGCAGATGCAGTACGGCCTCACCGTGCGCCCGATCGAACTGGTGCGTGAGATCGAAGCGCCCCTGAAGCAGCAGACCTCCGCACCCGGCGAGGAAGCCCCGACCGCGGCGCAGCATGATGCGACGACTGCGGCGGCCGCACCCGCGGCGGGCGGCCAAAGCACGGACGCCGCGCAGGGCGACGGCGGCGCGAAGCGGCGGCGTCGCGGACGTCGCGGCGGCCGTCAGCGTCGTGCGGGCGGCGAGGGCGGAGCGCCGCCAGCGCAGGACGGCCCCTCGGGACCTGCCGCGCCACCGCCAGGCCCGCCCTCCGCTTAGTCGCGACCCGCCATGGGCCATCCTATGTAACGGAGAGCGGGCGCCCCGCCCGCAACTCACTGCGAAACGCAGATGAGAGGTTCGCTACCCCCGAGTTCGCGGATCGAGCGCGTCGCGCAGCCCATCGCCGATGAACGTGAAACTGAGCATCAGCACGGCGATAGCGCCCGCCGGAAAGACGACGTTCCACACGTTGCGCTGAATCACGTCGTAGCCGGCCTTCACCAGCGTGCCGAGGCTGGCAGCGGGCGGCGGGATGCCGAGTCCAATGAACCCGAGCGCAGCCTCGGCGAAGATCGCGATGGGAATGCCGAACGTGATCGCGACGATCACGGGCCCGAGCGTGTTCGGCAGCATGTGGGTCCAGACGATGCGCCAGCGAGGCGCGCCCAACGCCCGCGCGGCGAGAACGAAATCACGCTCCGCCAACGACAACATCTGTCCGCGCACGAGCCGCGCGATCGTCGTCCAGTTCACCATCGCGATGGCGATGATGATCACCGCCATCGGGCTGGTCACGATCGGCCAGTCGCGATCGATGAGGATCGCGCGGATGAGGATGATGAAGAGCAGGTCCGGGAACGAGAACATGATGTCTGTGAAGCGCATCAGCAGGTTGTCGGTGAGCTTCCCGCCGAGTGCCGCAGCAGCGCCGACGAGTAGGCCGAGGAACAGCACGATAAGCTGCGTGCCGATGCCGATCTGGAGTGAGATGCGAAGACCTTCAAGCACGCGCGAGAAGGTGTCACGTCCGAGTTGGTCCGTGCCGAACCAATGATCCATGGACGGTGCCGACTGCTTCGCGATCGGGCGCGCGCTCTCGTCCACTTCGTAGCGACCGGTCGGGCCAATGTTCGCGCCCACGAACGCCAGCGCCGTAATCGTGATCAGGACGATGAGGCCGACCATGGCCAGCCGGTTCCGGATGAGACGGCGGAACGCATCGCCCCAGAGGCCCCGCTGCCTCCCGGTGAACTCGTCGAATTCGCCGACGCCGACTACAGCGGCGCTGCTTGTCGCCATCAGCGGTACCTGATTCGCGGGTCGACGACCGCGTACAAGAGATCGACCGCCAGATTGGCGAGGGTGACGACCAGCGTGAAAAACAGCGCGCTTCCCATGATCATGCCGTAGTCCCGGCGCGCGACGGCTTGCACAAACTCGCGGCCCACGCCAGGGATTCCGAACATCGTCTCCACAATGAACGACCCGGTGACCAACGTCGCCGAGATGGGTCCGAGCACGGTCAGCACCGGGATGAGGGCGTTTTTGATCGTGTGGCGGAGGATGACGCGCTGCTCCCGCAGGCCCTTCGCGCGCGCCGTGCGGATGTAGTCCTGGTTGAGAACTTCGAGCACACTTGCGCGTGTCACCCGGGCGATGAATGCTGCGGGCAGCGTGCTTACAGCGATCACCGGGATGATGACCAAACGCCAATCGTACGATGACGATTGGAAGATGTCTTCAGGGTGAAGCGGGCCGCCCCAGCCCAGCAGCTTCAGCCAACCCAGCTGGACGCCAAAGATGATCGCTAGAAAGGCGCCCATCACGAAGCTGGGAACGGCGGCGCCTATCGTCGCGAACACCACGCCCAGATAGTCCAGAGGGCCGTTATGGTTCAGCGCCGAAACGGTACCCAGCGTCATACCTACTACGATCGCGAAGAGCGTACCCAACAGACCCAACTGCGCCGTCACGAAGAAGCCGTCGCGCAGCAACTCGTTGACGTTGCGGTCGCCCTGAAACGAGATGCCGAGATCGCCGCTGGCGGCGTCGGCAATGTAGTTGGTGTATTGCTTCCAAACCGGATCGTTCAACCCGTAGCGCCGTTCGAGCGCGGCTTCGACCGCGGGCGGACGCGTCTTGTCCTCGGTGAACGGCCCGCCTGGGATGGCGTGCATGAGGAAGAAGGTGATCGTGGCAACCGCCCAGAGCACGGGAATGACCCAGAGTATCCGGCGGAGTGCGTAGCCTGTCATCTTGGTGTAATTCGTGGGGCGGCAGATTGCCGCCCCACGAATTGATCACGTCCTTCTGCGCGGTGTGCGCCTACGCCTTCTTCACAAACCAGCACTCCACGCAATAGTTGCCCGGCATACCGGCGTCGATCGTCCCGTTCGGGACGATGCCGCCGATCTTCGAGTCAACAAGGAACGATAGCGAGTCCTGGAAGATAGGCGCGACGCCGCACAGGGTCTCGATGAGCCGAGTCTCGACGTCCTGATACGCCTTGATGCGCGCTGCTTCGGAAGTGGCGCTGGCGGCCGCAGCGAACGCGGCGTCAATCTCCGGATCCGAGCAGTTGTAGTGGTTGTTTCCGCCGCCGGTGTCGAAGAGGCCGACAAGCGGGTTCTCGATGTCCGGGTAGTCGAGCTGCCAGCCACCCTGGAAGAGCTGGAACGTCTCGGCGTTGAAGGTTGCCGAGCGCGTCTTGCTGTCTACGAATTCGGGCACAACGGTGATGCCCAGCGTGTCTTTCCACGCCTTCACGAGGAAGTCCGCTTCATTCCGGCGTTCCGGCGAATCGCGGTAGGTGATCTTGAGCTCCGGGAAGCCTGCTCCGCCAGGGAAGCCAGCATCCGCCAGCGCCTTCTTCGCGGCAGCGGCGTCGTAGCCGATGATGCTGTCGAACGCTTCGTTACCCTGGAAGCCCTTCAGCCCCTTGACCACCCAGTAAGTGGCCGGCGCGTGGACACGGTCGTACACAACATCGACTAGCGCGTCCCGGTCGATCGCGCGTGACAGCGCCAGTCGCACGTTGAAGTCCTTGAGGGTCGGATCCTCCATCTGCATCTCGATCGACGTGATGCGGGCGGTCGGATCGATGACGATTTCGTCCCTCAACGCCGAGTCGCTCTCGGCCACCTTGACATCAGACGCGTTAATGCGGGTCATGTCGAGTTCGCCCGTCTGGTAGGCGCGCAGCGCTGCGGAGAAGTCATCGATGAACTTGATCGTGATCTCTTGAAGCGCGGGCTTCTGGCCGGCCCAGTTGGGGTTCGGCACAAGGGTTACGTGATCCTTGAGGACTAGCTCCTTCATCGTGAAGGGGCCATTCGTGACAATGTTCGCCGGCTCCGTCCACGCCGCACCCTTCGCTTCGATCACGTCCTGCCTCGCCGGGAACGTCGCCCAGAGCGAGAAGATCGTCGTGAACGTCGCAACCGGCTTGTTCAACGTGAATTCGAGCGTCGAAGCGTTGACGGCCTTGACGCCGAGTGCTGCCTTGAGAGCGGCTGCCTGCGCAGCATCCGTGTTCTTGGTCAGGTCGTCACAGCCCTTGAGTTCCCCGAGACCGGCTCCCAGCAAGTACTGGTACGGGCTGGCGACATCCGGATCGCACGCGCGCGTGATGCCGTAGACGAAGTCCGCAGCGGTCAGGTCTTTGCCGTCAGACCACTTCTGCCCGGTCTTCAGCTTGACGGTGTAGACGCTGCCACTGATCGTGGGCTCACCGGCGGCCATGCCCGGAACGACCTTGACGCCACCGTTGCCATCATCGGTCAGGTTGTACAAGCCGCGGAAGAGCATGCGCTCAACGCCTATGTCCTGCTCGAAGTTGGACTTCTGCGGATCGTAGAACTCCGGTTCGGCGAACTGGACGGTGATTTTCTGCTGGTCAGCGGGGGCTTGGTCGCCGCCGGATGCAGTGGTCGTCGTGCCCGCGGCGGGTGTCTTGCCGCCGCCGGCGGCTGCGGTCTTCGTTTTGTCGTCGCTGCTGGTGCCGCTGCTGCACGCCGCCGCTGCGACGAGCATGATCGACATCAGGCCGGCAAAGAGCAGGAATCCCCTGCTTCGAATATTCATACATTCCTCCCTGTGAACGGGGCGGGGATGCCCCGTGTGCTCCAACTGGCGGGATGGGACTGAGCCCAACGGGTATGGTCTCGGCGCACCTCCTTGTAGAAGATCGGCTACGCAAGGCCGTTCAACCTCCGGATCGTAACAG
>CAYWOO010000207.1:0-12091 GCA_964458665.1 uncultured Dehalococcoidia bacterium | reverse complement strand
GTGGCATCTTGAGGGCTCCTCCTTGCTCGCGATCTGGTTGCCAGAGCGACAATCACCGGCTCGGACGAGAGCGATAACCGGTCATCGCCAGATTCAAAATCAGGCGATGATGGAGCGAGGACAGGAGCGACGAGGAGTTTGTGGTGGGCCCTCAGGGACTCGAACCCTGGACCGACGGATTAAAAGTCCGCTGCTCTACCAACTGAGCTAAGGGCCCGCGCTGCGCGCTTCTCTACGCCGCCGCTGAGATTGTAAACGCTCGCGCGCGCACACGCCGCATACGCGAGCGGGCGCCCATTGGGCGCCCGCTCCTCCAACCATGGTTGTGTGCCCCGCTACGGGACAGGCGTCAACACGCTCGCCGCCTCCGGCGTTGCTGTCGCCGTCGCTTCAGGGCCGGAGGTCGTCGTCGCCGTGGGCGCAGGTGACGACAGTAGCGCGATGCTCTCCATCATGTACCACGGGACGTCCGATGCGTCGCCATACGCCGTCCGCAGCACGCCGCGGTCGGCCACGAAGATGCCATCGGACTGCTTCATCCGCATCTGCACTTCGTCAGTGTGGCTGCCCTGCTCGATTGTCCAGTACATGTCGCCAGTCACCGTGCTAATCGTGATGAACTGCGTGTCGTCCGCGTTCGCGAACTTGATTACCGGCGGCACACCCTTCTCTGGCGCATCCACTAGCTTCCAGCCGTCGCCCGATCCCGGCGCCAGGAACGAGAGTGACCCGGCGGTCACCCGGTAGAGCTTGATGCCGTTGCGCGTCTCCTCGGGCTTCTCGCTGATCACGATCTCCGTCGACGGCGCCGCACCGCTCGCCGGTGTCGATGCCGCGGGCTCCGTCGCCTCCGAACCGTCGGGTGTGGCAGCATCTTGCGTCGCCTCGCTGGATGGCGTTGGCTCGGCCGTCTGCGTCGGCTCCGGTGTCGAGGTCAACGGCACTGACGGCTTCAGCACCAGTCCAATCCGCCCCGGATCCGCGAACAACAGAATCTGCTGCGACACAACCTGCGCCGACTTCGAGACATCAGCGACAGCTGCCAGCTGATCCTGCGCCTCAGGCGCAATTTGCCCCGATGCTTGCCTTAGCACTTCGTCCTGCTTCTCGGAGACCTTCTTCAGGCGCGTTGCCTCGTCGGCTTCCCAGCCACCGTCCTTCGCGTCATCGATCAGTGGCTGCGTCTGCTTCACCAGGCGATCCAGCACGCCCGGCCCGATGATCTTGCCGTGCTTCGTCAGATGCGCGATCTCGTTGACCCGCTCCTCAGCGATATCCAACTTCACGTCGCGCTTCGCTTCGTCGCTGAACGCGAGCGAGACGCGTACGCGTTCGGTCTGCAGCTTGATCGGGTACTGCCAGTCGCCCGGCAGCGCCGCGCTCGCCGACGACACGGTGTACGTCGAAGCGCCCAGCACCACGACGATCACGGCCAGCCCGCCCGCCAGCGCCCGCATCGGCGAACCGAACAGCGAGAGCCGCGGCGTCGGCGCGCGGCGTGGTGCGTTCTCGCCCAACTTCAAGCGCTGCGCCGCCATCAGGAACCGCATGCGCGCCGCGGCGAAGAACGCCGGCGCCGGCTCGATGTCCAGCGCCTCTTGCAGCCGCTGACCTGTCGCCACCAGGAACCGCTCCCGTGCCGCCGTCGCGAACTCCGCGCGCGGCTGCACGTCGTACGCGCGCGCCGTCATCGCCGCGGCCATCAGCATCGGGCGTAGCGCGGCTGCGTGCTCCGGGTTGCGCCGAAGGCACTCGTCGAGATCCCAGCGACCCTCGCGCAGGGCCTCCAGACACTCGTGCAGCCGAACTTCGAACTCCGTCATCGCTCCCTTACCGCCGCCGTCCCGGTTGCTGCCGGAACCAGCATCTTCTGCAACTTCGCTACAGCCTTATGCTGCAGCGCTTTGATGTTCCCTTCGCGTTTGCCCAACGCCTTCGCCGTCTCCGCGATCGAAAGACCAACCGCGAACCGCAGCGCGATCACCTCGCGCTGCGCGTCCGGCAGCAGCGCCGAAGCGCGCCGCACTTCCTCGATCGTGATGCGCTCCGCGACGGCCAGCGCCAGATCCGGCCGGCTGTCCACCATGTCCTCGGACAGCTCCGACGTCGCCCCGCCCCGCTGGGCGCTGCGCCGATAGTGCGTCGCGATGCAGTTGTGCGCGATGCGGAAGATCCACGACGAAAACGGGACCTCGCGCCACCGGAAGCCGCTGATCGCGCCCAGCATCTTGAGGAAGACCTCTTCGGTCAGATCCTCGGCTTCGGCGGGATTCCCCACCCGGGCCATCACATATTTGTAGACCCGCGGCATGTACCAGTCGTAGAGATCGGCCAGCGCCTGCTGGTCGCCCGTCCGGGCACGATCGACCGTCGCGCGCTCCAAATCCGGAGCGACGGCCTGGTAGGATGGAAAATCCACGCCCGAAACCTCGTGTCTGAACGAAGCCATACGGGCCATGGTATCCGCTGATTCCAGAAGGCGTCCACGCGTCAGTCCGATACATCTGTCAGTACAACGCCCTAATACCCCAAAAGGTTAACGATAACCGCCCCCCATCCCGAATCTAGCCGCAGCAAGTTCAGATTCGAGGCTGAGTCTAGTGGTACCAACGCGACAAGATGAGGGAGCAGAGAAATGGAGCGCGGGCGCCCCGCCCGTCGGCCCGAGCTACAGCGCGTCGCTCCTCCCTCGACTGTCGCCGTACCCTCACCGCCCCGCATCCCGATCCCACTGCGCCAGCGCGGCCTGCGCGGATGCGTACGGGCGCGGCACCGCCGTCGACCAGCCGCCGGGGATCAGCGTGAAGACGGGCGACAGCCGTCCGTAGCGCATCCGGTAGTACAGCACCGACACGATGTCGTTCTGGATGCTGCTCCCTCGCGTCTTCAGCAGGTCCTCCAGCCGGTCGCGCACCTGCGATGGCACCTGCCCCGCCGGATATGACGCGCCCAGCAGCAGCGCCGACTCCAGCTCGTCGAGCTGCGATCCGACCACCCACTGATGACGCGCCGCCTCGATGTCGCCCTGCGTCTGGTACCAGCGACCCAGCTCCGTCCGCGCCGGCCCGAAGTCCGGCTGGCGGTTCACCGCATAGTCCAGGTGCCCGAACGCCGCCGGCATGTCGCCCTGCTGCATCAAGATCCGCGCCAGATTGACGCGCAAGCTCAGGTCGTTCGCGCCGCCCGCGTACGCCAGGTACTGGCAGCCCTGCGCCGCGTCGTCCAGCCCCGCCAGTGATGACTGTGCATCGAACCGATGCCCCTCGATCAGGTACGCGCCGAACGTGCACGGATTGATGCCGATCACCGACGCCTTCAAGATCTCGTCCAGATGCGTGCGCCGGAACTCGGTCCCTTGCCAGAACGTCGAGTTCGCCAGCCCCGCGTCCATCGAGATCACCTGCCCGTACGTGCTGATCGCGTCCACATCGCGTTGCAGATCCTCGTACACCTCACCCGCCACCAGAACCGGCGCGACGTGATACGTCGATAACCGCACGATCTGCGCCTGCGCAGCCGCGTCGTTGTCGCGCCCCACAAACTCGTACACGCGCGCCAGATTCGCGCGCGCCAGACCGCTGCGACTGTCCAGATCGACGGCGCGCTCCAGGTGCACGATCGCGCGCGTCAGCAGCAGGTCGTCGGTCCGGCCGCCGTAGTCGTACGCCGTCGCCTGCGCCTGTCCCAGCATGAGCTGATAGACCGGCATGCTCGAGTCCTGGTTCACCGCCTCCTGCAGCCGCTCTATCGCGCCGGGCTCCGCCTCGTTCCAGTGCTCCAGCCCTTTCCAGTACTGCCGGTGCGCCAGATCGATGCGGTACCACGCCACCAGCGGCGCCGCGATCAGCACCAGCAGCGTCACCCGCGCACCAAGCGAAGCAAACCGCGTCGTAGCGACACGGCCCGCCGTGCCCTCGTTCGGAACGCTCGCGACAGTCCGACCCGCTGCCGCCGTACCGGCCGCAACAACCGACCGCGAGCGCGCATCAACCGCTTCCATATAATTCCGCGCGATGATCGCACCGACGAATGCAAGCGCGAACCCCGGCGCTTTCCAGATGTTCCCCGCATCCACCATGTTGTGCGTCGAAAATCCGAGCAGCGCGCCCGCGCTCGCCACCGCCAGCAGCCGCTGCTCCAGCGATCCGCGGCGCCACGTCCGCCACAGCATGTACGCCGTCGCGACGCCGAGCGCCGCGATTGCCAGCAGCCCAATGATCCCTGCGTCGTCGGCGGCCTGCAGAAACCCGTTGTGCGCGTGCTGCGTGTGCACGACGAACTGCGCCGCATGCTCGCTGTACTGCGGGAACAGCAACCCGAACACGTTCGGTCCCGCGCCCGTCAGCGGATGATCGGTGAAGATATCGCGCCCGACCTGCCACGCGTCCTGCCGCGCCGAAAGCGACGCCCGGAACAGCCATCCCGGCCGCGTCGACGAGCTGGAGAGAAACGCCAGCGTGCCGAACAACACCACCGCCAGCGCGCCGCCCACCGCCGCTAGCGCCGTCGGACTGAATCCCGCCGGCACGAACGTCTCCCACGTCAGAGGGCGTCCTTCGCGCTCGCGATCGTACGCGCGCACCGTCAGCCACCCGCCGGCGATGGCGAACGCGACGCCCGTCGCGACACCCGCCCAACCGCCGCGCGAAAGCGTCAGGAAGATCGCCCACCCGCCCGCGAACAGCGCGACGACGCCGCCCGCGCGCTCCCAGCGCGACGCCGATCGATACGCCGCCATCGCGAAGAACGGCATGAAGAGCGTCAGCAGCATCGCCAGCACGTTCGGGTGATCGCTCACGTCATGGACGCGCGGCACCGTTGCCGGAAAGATGTTGCTCCAACTCAGCCCATCGACCTTGTTCGCCAGCCGCAGATAGTCGGCGTAGTCGGTGCCCACCACCCACAACGTATAGAAGGAAAGCGCTGCGCCCATGAGCACGAACGCGCGCCGCAACCGCCCCGCGCTCAGCAGCGGCAGATCGGCCAGCGCGTAGAACGCGATGATCGCGACGCCAACCTGCAACGCCGGCTCCAGGCTCGCCCGCCAGCTCAGCGACGCATACGTCGCGATTGCGTACGCCCCGATGACGCCCAGCACCGGCAGATCCAGCGGCGATCCCCCCGGCAGCCGCCGCGCGATTGCGAGATACACCACGTACACCAGCGCCACGGCGGCGACCATAATGTGCAGCGTCAGCGTGCGCGGAAAGACGTGCAGCGTCAGCTGCGGCATGCCGGTAAAGAGGAAGTACCCCGCCCACGAACCAGCGAGCGCCATCGCCAGCAGGCCCAATGCCGCCTGCACGCGAGAAGTCGGCTGTGGTGTCGATGCGGAAGCGGGATGCACGCGCGCGGCGCCGTTCACGGCGTCTCCGGCTGCGGGGCGGGGACCTGCGGCCACATACTCCTCCGGATCCGCGATGCGGCGAAGTGTATCATGGGGCTCCCATGCGCAGACTCGCCGCCACCACTTCGCTTGCACTGTCGCTGCTGCTCGTCGCGTGCTCCTCGTCGTCGAGCGCACTGCCCACAGGCACACGCCAGGCATCGTCTGAAGTAACTCCCGTCGCCTTCGCCTCGACGCGGCTCCGCATCGACGCAGCGCTGGGCGCGCGCGATATAGATGTAGAAGTCGCAACGACGCCAACGCAGAGCCAGCGCGGCCTCGGCTACCGCGACGCGCTTCCCGCCGATGCCGGCATGCTCTTCGATCTGCGCACGTCGCGCCTCCAGCAATTCTGGATGAAGGGCATGCGCTTTCCGCTGGATATGGTCTGGATCGGCGAAGACAAGCGCGTCGTCAGCATCACCGCCGACATCCCGCCGCAGCCTGGCGTGCCGGATGCCCAGCTTCGAAAGTACACCGCCGACGCGCCCGTCCGTTATGTTCTCGAACTGAACGCCGGCACAGCCGCCCGCTTCGGTCTCGCCCCCGGAACGCAGCTCGACTTCACGCTTCCGTGAGCGCTTCCCCGCCTGCAGCGTGAAAACTCTCACGGCGTGAATCTGCGAGAAAATTCACCGGCTGTGGTGATTCGGCGGGCCCGGAACCGTAGTAGAATCATCACACACGGGCACAACGAACTTCAGCAGGGGAGGGATCCATGACTGCCACTGACTCGTTCTGGAACAAGACCGCCGCACAGCGCATCAGTCGCCGTCGCGCACTGCAGATGACCGCCATCGGCGGCGCATCCGCCGGCGCGATCGCGCTCATCGGCTGCGGCAGCAGCGATAGCAAGAGCAAGACGCCCGCATCGGGATCGCCGGCCGCAGGCAAGACCAGCGTCAGCGAGGGTACGCCGAAGCCCGGCGGCACGCTACACGGCACCGTCGGTCTCGTGCTGGGCAAAGATCCGCACAAGGCGGCGTCGTTTCTCACGCACGCGCTGGCCTCGTACTCCTACAGCCGCCTGCTGCGCTTCAAGACCGTGGTTGGCGAGCTGGCGCAAGAGCAGTGGTACACCACCGAGCTGGAGCTGGCGGCGAAGGTCGAGAACCCCGACCCGCTGACCTACATCGTGACGCTGCGCGACGACGTGAAGTGGCAGAACCTGCCGCCCGTCAACGGCCGCAAGCTCGTCGGCGACGACGTCGTCTACTCGTTTGACCGCTATCGCTCGATCTCGCCCAACAAGGGCAACATGGTCTTCGTCGATACCGTCACAGCCGCCGGCCAGGTCGTGACCTTCAAGCTGAAGGAGCCGTTCGGACTGTTCCTCAACCGCCTCGCGTCGTTCCAGGATCTCTGGATCATGCCAAAGGAGTTCGTCGAGTCCAGCGAGACGGCGAGCGAAGACCGCATGCTCGGCTCCGGGCCGTTCATCTTCGATAAGTACACGCCGAGCGTCGAGATGGCGTGGAAGAAGAACCCCGACTACTTCGAGAAGGACAGCGCCGGCAACCCGCTGCCGTATCTCGACGCGGTCAATCTCGCCAACATCACCGATCAGAACCAGGTGCTCTCGCAGTTCGCATCCGGCGCGCTCGACACCATCTCCGTCCCGCCGACGCTCGTCGATTCCACGAAGAGCCAGTCGCCAACTGCGATCATCGACGCTGCGCCCCGCAATATCTTGAGCATGATGATCTTCCAGCCGGAGTCGTATACCGCCGCCAAGCCCCCGTTCAACGACGACCGCGTGCGCCGCGCTCTCTCGATGGCGATCAATCGCGACGCGTTGCTCAAGCGCGTATCGCCGCAAGGCGGACTGTGGCCGAATATGCCCATCAACGGCGGCTTCGGCAAGACCTGGTGGCTGGATCCGCAGGGCAGCGCCATCGGCGACGCCGGCAAGAACTACAAGTTCGACGTCGCGGCCGCGAAACAGCTGCTCACGGCGGCCGGATTCCCCGACGGCTTCGAAGTGCCGATGCACTTCTCCAGCACCGTCTACCCCACCGTCGTCCCCTACTACCCCATCGTCAAGGACGGACTGACCGCGCTGTTCCAGCAGGCCGGCATCACGGTGAAGGAAGTGCCGGAGGAGTACGGCGTCTACATCTCCACGACGTTCACGGGCAAGTTCGACGGCATGGCGTTCAGCCTCGAGTCGGTATTCAGCGACATCGCCGCCTACTGGCAGAACATGTTCTACCCGCGCGACGCCGGCGGCGGCCGCAACCACTCCAGCGTCTCCGACCCCGAGCTGCAGGCGAAGATCAAGACGATGCTCGCCGCCCAGAGCGTCGAAGAGATTCGCAAGCAGAACTTCGAGCTCCAGAAGTACACGTCGGAGAAGATGTACTACGTGCCCGTCGTCACGCCGGTTGAATTCACGGCAAGTTCGCCCAAGCTCAAGGGCTTCCTCAACCGCAGCGGACCAACGACCTACGCCGTGGGTACCGAAGGCGCATTGAAGAACTGGATCTCGGCCTAGCCGGCACAGAGCAGCAGGCGGCCGCCACATGGGCGGCCGCCGTGGTGTCACATGCAGCAGTACATCTTCAGACGCCTGCTTCTAGCGCTTCCGACACTGATCGGCGTGTCGATGATCGTCTTCTTCATGTTGCGCGTCCTCCCGGGCGACCTCGTGCAGCAGGTCGCCGGCGACAACGAGGTCACACCGGAGCTGCGCACGAAGATCGAGCGCGACCTCGGCCTCGACAAGCCGGCATACGAGGAGTACTTCTACTGGATCGGCGGCATCGCCAGGCTCGACTTCGGCCAGTCGCTCCGCGACAAGAGTTCGATCACCGATCGCCTCGGCGATGCGCTGCCCACCACCATTGAGATGGCCGTCCTCGCCATCGCCATCTCGCTGCTCATCGCGCTGCCCATCGGCATCATCTCCGCAATTCGCCAGGACTCGATCGCCGACTATCTGGGCCGCAGCCTGTCTATTGGATTCCTCGCCATCCCGTCGTTCTGGCTCGGCACCATGATCATCGTCTACGCGTCCGTCTGGTTCACGGCGTCCACGCCACTTCCCGCCGCCTACCGGCAGATCTGGGAGGACCCGTACGCCAACCTCAAGTTCATGATCTTTCCGTTCGGCTACTTCATCCCCGTCGGCCCATCGGTGCTGCTCGGCGTCAGCCTCTCCGGCACGGTGATGCGCCTCATGCGCACGCAGATGTTGGAGGTGCTGCGGCAGGACTACATCCGCACCGCCTGGGCGAAAGGGCTGAGAGAGCGGACCGTCGTCACCGGCCACGCGATGAAGAACGCGATGATCCCCGTGATCACCGTCATCGGCCTGCAAGTACCGATCGTCGTCGGCGGCAGTGTCATCGTCGAGAGCATCTTCAACGTGCCGGGCATCGGCCAGTGGTTCTTCCAGGCGATCGGCTTCCGTGACTACACCGCCGTCCAGGCGATCGCGCTGCTGACCGCTGTCGCCGTCGTGCTCTCGAACCTCGCCGTCGATATCGCCTACGCCTACCTCGATCCCCGCATCAGGTACAGCTAGATGGCATCAACCGTCGACGTTCCGGTCATGGTGCACGGCGCAGGACCGCTCGAACGAAAGGGCGGCGCCACAAAGTGGCCGCGTGCTATCTGGCACTTCTGCCGCCGCAAGCCGCTCGGCGCCATCGGCGGATTCATCGTCGTCGCGATGCTCTTCATCGCCATCTTCGTCGATGGCGCACTCGTCGGCAGCAACACCCCCATCCTCGCGCCGACGGGCTACAACGATCAGGTGTTCGGCGAGGAGAACCTCGGACCGTCCATCGATCATCCGATGGGCACCGACCGCTCCGGAGTCGATATCTTCAGCCGTGTCCTCTACGGCATCCGCATTTCCGCACTCATCGGCCTCGGCGGCGTCGCTATCGCCGCGCTGCTGTCCCTGCTACTCGGGACGGTTTCGGGCTACTTCGGCGGATGGGTCGACACCGTCATCCAGCGCCTCGTTGATATCGTGCTCGCCATCCCGCCGATCATCCTGCTGATCTACAGCATCAGCGTGTTCGCCGGGAGGTCGGGCGCATACTCCCGCATGGCCTGGATCACCGTCATCGTCGGCTTCATCATCGCCATGGGTTCCGCGCGTGTGATCCGCGGCGCGGCGATCGCCACGAAGAACAACCAGTACGTCGATGCCGCGCGCACAATCGGCGCCACAAACGCCCGCATCGTCGTCCGGCACATCGTGCCGAACGTCATCCCCATCGTCATCGTGCTCGCGACCGTAAACGTCGGAGCGGTGATCCTCGCCGAGGCGGCGATCAGCTTCCTCGGCTACGGCATCCCACCGCCCTTCCCATCGCTGGGCGGCATGCTCAACATCAGCGGCGCATCGCAGTTCCGCGCCTTCCCGGAGCAAGCGATCTGGCCCGGCGTGTCGATCGCGCTCCTCGTCTACGGCTTCAACATGTTCGGCGACGCCCTCCGCGACGTCCTCGACCCCCGCCTCCGCGGCAGCCGCTAAGCGCCCGAATCACGGAAGAACCTAGCCCAGCGAAACGACCGCCAATGCCCCCAGAGCTTCTCGCCGAGTCGCCGTAGGAGACAGCTCCGCCCTGTGCACGTTTCCGTACATCTGTTGTTCGGGGACGCGAAGCGTGTAGGACAGCCGCCCCGGCTGTCAGTCCGGCGACGCCGGACCGACGCAGTGCAAGCGCACACACCAACGACACCGATCGCGTGCGCGACTACTCTTCGCCTTGATCCGAAACGGCCGATTCCACCGCGACAGGCGCCACAACCGGCGTCGCCACAACCGCCGGCACTGCCGCGCACCCCGCCACCAACGACCCCTTCGCGATCGTCTTCCACGCACCACCCGTCAGCGTGTTGACGCGATAGTAGTACGTCAGCCCCGCCGTCAGCCCCCCGATAGAGAACGTATTCTGCGCAGGCGGCAGCGGCCCATGCCCCTGATACCACCCCAACCCGAACTTCGCATCCAGCCCGAGGTCCACCCACGTCTGCTCCGCACCAGCCGCAGCAGGCGGCCACGCAAACGCCGCACGCACGCCAGCGGACGGCGCTGCATCGCACGCCTGCGTCACATACGCCGTAGCATCATGCGTGCGCGTGGGTTGATGCGTATACAGGAAGAAACCCGCCGCAAACACAGCGGGGAGAAACAGCTTGCCAAGCATCGATCAGGGTTCCTCCTGATCAATGATCGGCGGCGGATCGAGACGATCACGTAGGGGTTAGCACCCGTGACCATGCCCGTTCTCCGTTTGTTCGTCACGAACTTGAGAGCGTCCGCCGTTGGTTTGTCCAACTTCGGTGCATCGCGAAAGCAGGCGAGCTGCGCGTAGGGCTTCAGCAACGTTTGCCCCTCGGGCGACCCGCGAGGCGCGTTGGCGTAATTGCGGTCGCCCTGATGGCAATCTCGTCTATAATCGGCGGATGCCGATACGACGTCTAGCCGAGGAGCGTTCCAAGCTGTTTGACCAAGAAGCTGAGTGCTACGACCGGTGCCGGCCGACCTATCCGGCTGCGGTGATCGATGAGCTGCTCGGTCCGGAACCGGCAGGCCTAGACGTCCTAGACGTGGGTTGTGGCACCGGCATCGCTTCGCGACAGATGGCCGAGCAGGGAGCCAACGTTCTTGGCGTCGAAGTCGCGCCACGAATGGCGGAGATCGCCGGCAACCATGGAATCGAAGTGGAGGTCGACGCCTTCGAGGACTGGGACGCCGCAGGCCGCACCTTCGACCGGGTGGTGTCGGCGCAGGCCTGGCACTGGCTTGACCTGCCGGTCAGTACCGCGAAGGCGGCTTCGCTGCTGCGACCCGGCGGTAGGCTTTGCCTGATGTGGAGCGCCGGCTGTCCCCCCGACGATCTCGCCGATGCTCTCGCCGAGGTATATGCGCGTTTGTTCCCGAGCGTCGGTAGCGCTGGCTTCGGGTATGCGGCCAGCCGGCCAACGGATAGGAGGACCGGACTGACCTCGGTTTTCGAGGCCATCGCGGCGGTGCCGGAGTTCGGCACGGCGACGGAGAACTGGTTCCCCTGGGCCCGCGAGTACGACAGGAACCAATGGCTGAACCTGCTTCAATCACGCAGCGACCATGTCGCCCTTGACTCTGCTGTCAGAGAGCGTTTGTTCGAAGCGGTCGGGGCGGCCATCGATGACCACGGTGGCTCTTTCGTCATGAGCTTCGAGACCGGCCTCATCGCCGCGACCCGGCTGGCGTAGTCGTTCGGCCATAGCAATGAGCTTGCCGCGGCTCCTGTTTTTCCCCGAAGATGCGTTTCATCGACCAGGCCGACTAACCCAACTCCGCCACACCAGCCCGCAGCCCATCGAGCCGCGCGCGCACCGCCGCGAGCCGCTCCTCCTCCGCCGCCACAACCTTCTCCGGCGCCTTCGAGCGGAACTGCTCGTTCCCCAACTTCGCTTCGATGCGCCCGGCTTCCGCCTCCGCGTCCACGATCAGCTTCTGCAGCCGCGCGCGCTCCGCCTCCACATCGAACAGCCCCGTCAGCGGCACGATCACCCGCACGCCTTCTAGCACCGCCGTCGCCACCTGATCTTTCGGCGCGTCGCCGATGTCGCCGATGATGTGCAGCGGTCGCGCACGGCTCAGCATCTCGATGTACGGCGCCCCCGCCTCCAGCACCGCGCGTGCGCCGTCCGCGACGACGTACGCCTCGATGAACTTCCCCGGCTCGACCTTCTTCTCCG
>CAYWOO010000206.1:0-23499 GCA_964458665.1 uncultured Dehalococcoidia bacterium | reverse complement strand
TACGAGACGCCGAAGCTGGAGCCCGTGCACTTCAAGACGTTCGTCTTCACCACGCCGATGTCGCGGCTGACACGCGTCGGCCGCTTCCTGCGGGCGACCAGCCTGGACGAGTTGCCGAACTTCTGGAACGTGCTGAAGGGTGATATGAGCATCGTCGGCCCGCGCCCGGAGATTCCGGAGCTGGTGGAGCAGTATCCGCCCGAGTACCGCCGCCGGCACGACGTGAAGCCAGGGATCACGGGCCTCGCCCAGATCAGCGGCCGCGCCGATCTCTCGTACGACGAGACGATGCAGTACGACATCGAATACGTCAACAGCCACACCTTCACCGGCGATCTCAAGATCGCTTGGCGCACGCTGTCGACGGTGCTCGCCCGCAAGGGCGCCCGGTAGGCCGATGGCCATGGCGGAGCGCTATACTGGCCTCACGGGAGTTCAATCGTGGTCAGAATGATTCGCAAGCAGGTTCTATTAAGTCCCAAGCAGCACGCGCTCGTCAAACGGCGAGCACGCGAATTGGACGTGTCCGAAGCGGATGTATTGCGCGACCGCGTTGACGCCATCGCGCGCGAAGAAGCTCCGCTCAAGCTTGACAAGAGGGCCTGGCTTCGCGAGCGCCGCTACATCATGACCCGAATCGGCTTGAAGTCCGAAAGTACTGGCCGAAACTGGACGCGCGAGGAACTATATGACGAGCGGCTCGCGCGCGTTCCTCGTTGACACAAACGTCCTCGTTTACGCGTACGATCCCGTCGATCCGGTCAAGCAGGTTCGGGCGCTCGGTGTCCTTGATCGGCTCGCGGATTCTGGCGCCGGTTGCCTGACGACGCAGGTACTGGGCGAGTTCTTCGTTAACGTCACGCGAAAGCTCAAGCCTCCGATTCCGATCGCTGAGGCTGAGCGAACTGTCACGAACTACACGAATTCGTGGCCGGTGTTCAGCCTGACGCCGGCGCGGGTTCTTGAGGGCGCGCGCGCCGTGCGGCGACATGGCTTCGCCTATTGGGATGCGCTGATTTGGGCGACCGCCAAGCATCACGGCATTCAAACGGTCTTGAGCGAGGATTTCAGCGATGGATCTCGGTTCGAAGGCGTGCGCTTCCTCAACCCGTTCGCGACGACTTTCGATCCAGCTATGCTCGACGCCTAGACTGGCGACGCGGGCCGTCCGAAAAGACCGACGAGGGGGGGCCGGCCGCAGGGCGAATCCCGCCCCTCCTGCTATCCTGTACCCCGTGAACCGTAGCCTCCCGCCGCTTCGCGATCTTCTGCGCCTCGTGCCGGTGCTGCTGCTTGACGCGGCGATGGTGCTGGCGGCGTACGCCGCGGCGCTCGCGCTGCGCTTCGATGGCGACGTGCCGGGCGAGTCGATTCGCTTTTTTGCGGCGGTTTCGTGGTTCATCGCGCTGGCGCACATCGCCGGCAACTTCGCCTTCCGCATCTACCGCACATCGTGGAAGTTTGCCGGCATCGTCGATGCGATCAACCTGGCGTTGTCGATCGGCGTTCTCTCGATCTTTCTGTTCGCAATCAACGTCTTCCTCAACCCGCGCCATATCCCGCTGACCGTCAGCGTCACCGCGCCGGCGTTGATGCTGATCGCGATGGGCGGCATCAAGTTCTGGCCGCGGCTTTGGGCGTCGCGCAATCCGTTCGGCGGCTACGACGCGGGCGTCAAGAACGTGCTGATCGTCGGCGCCGGCCACACCGGACAGCTCGTGGCGCGCGAGTTTCTGCAGAATCCACGCTGGCAGTACAAGCCCGTGGGTTTCGTCGATGATGACAAGCGGCTGCAGGGCGTGCGTATCCATGCCGTGACGGTGCTGGGTGATCGCTTCGATATCGCCGATATCTGCTCGCGCAAACGTGTCGATCTCGTCGCGATGGCGATACCGTCTGCGACAGGCGCCCAGGTTCGCGAGATCGTCGGCATCTGCCAGGACGCGCGCGTGCCCGTGCGCACGGTGCCGGGCCTGCGCGAGATGGTGCGCAACGAAGCGTCGGCGGCGCAGCTGCGCGAGGTGACCGTCGACGACCTCCTCGGCCGCGAGCAGGTGGATATCGACGCGGAGATGTGCGCCGCGACGATCCGCGGCAAGTCGGTGCTGATCACGGGCGCTGCGGGCTTCATCGCGTCGGAGCTGGCGCGGCAGGTGTTCGCATTCGGCCCGGTCACGCTGCATCTCGTCGATGTCAACGAGACGGGGCTGTACGACCTCGAGCGGGACATGGAGGCGGACGAATCGAAGTCGCGCATCCAGATCTGGCTGTGCGATGTCGCCGACCGCGCGCAGGTCGACACGGTATTCCAGATGGCACGGCCGGATGTCGTCTTCCACGCGGCCGCGTACAAACACATCCCCGTCATGGAAGATCACCCCGATGCCGCACTGCGCGTGAACGTCGTCGGCACGCTGAACGTGTGCCAGGCCGCCAGCGACGCCGGCGTCGCGAAGGTGGTCTTCGTCTCGACGGATAAGGCGGTGAACCCGGACAATGTGTACGGCGCGACAAAGCGCATCGGCGAACTGCTGATCACGGCGGTCGGCCAGGACAGCCGGACGACATTCGCCGCCGTGCGCTTCGGCAACGTGATGGGCAGCCGCGGCAGCGTGGTGCCGTTGTTCCAGCGCCAGATCGAGCGCGGCGGGCCGGTGCTACTCACCGACCCGGAGACGACGCGCTTCCAGATGGCCGTCGAAGAGGCGGCGAGCCTCGTCATCCAGGCAGCATCGTTCGCGCAGCAGGGGCAGATCTTCATCCTTGATATGGGTGAGCCGATCCGCACCGCCGACCTCGCGGACAAGATGATCCGCCTCAAGGGCCTCGAACCCGGTCGCGACATTCAGGTCGTGTACACCGGCCTGCGTCCCGGCGAGAAGCTGCACGAGGAACTGACGACCGCCGCCGAGAAGCTGCTGAGTACGCACCACCCAAAGATCCTCCTGACCCAGGGCCGCCCGACGGTAACCCGCGACGAACTGGTCGGCCGCATCGAAGCGCTGGCGAACATTCCGCCGCGCAACCGCCCGGAGATCGCGGCGCGGCTGCAAGCGCTCGCCCGCATCGATCTACGCGACACCGGCGAGGCGCCGCCCGTCTCGGAGGTCGAGTCTTCACGACGCATGGACTCTTGATGCGGGGACCCCTCACCTCCGGCCTTCGGCCACCTCCTCTCCCACAAGGGGAGAGGAGGAGCGTTTCGATCTGCGCGCAGGGGGGCGGCGTAGAGATGCTATTCGCGGCTGCGGCCAATTGCCAACAGCTAAGAGCTAACAGCTCATGAAGCTCCTAACCGTCGTCGGCGCGAGGCCGCAGTTCATCAAGGCGGCGGCGTTCTCACGCATCGTGCGGCAGCGCCACACCGAGATTCTCGTGCACACGGGGCAACACTACGACGCATCGATGTCCGGTGTGTTCTTCGATGAGCTCTCGTTGCCGCGGCCGGATCATCATCTTGGCGTCGGATCCGGCAGCCATGGCGCGCAGACGGCGCAGATGCTCGAGCGGCTCGAAGCGATCATGCAGCGCGAGGTGCCGGATGCCGTCGTGATCTACGGCGACACGAACAGCACGCTGGCAGGCGCGCTGGGGGCAGCGAAGCTCGGTATGCCTGTGGCACACGTCGAGGCGGGTCTGCGTAGCTATGTGCGCGATATGCCGGAGGAGATCAACCGCGTCGTCGCCGACCGCCTTTCGACGTATCTGTTCGCGCCGACGCAGAACGCTGCCGAGAATCTCGCGCGCGAGGGCATCACGACGGGCGTCACGATGACCGGCGACATCATGTACGACGGGCTGCTCCAACATGCGGCTGTTGCGGCCGAGAAGTCGCGGATCGTAGGCGACTTGATGATCGCGCCAGGGGCCTACGTGCTGGCAACAATCCACCGCGCAGCGAACACCGACGATCCGCGGCGGCTCTCGGAGATCTTCGACGCGCTGGCGCTGCTGCACGAGACGGTGATCGTGCCGCTGCACCCGCGCACGCGCGCCGCACTGATGGGCACGGACATCGAGATCGAGGCGCCGGTGCGCGTCGTCGAACCGGTCGGGTATCTGGACATGATCGCACTGGAGCGCAACGCGCGTATGGTGGTGACCGATTCCGGAGGCGTGCAGAAAGAGGCGTACCTGCTAGGCGTGCCGTGCGTGACGCTGCGCGACGAGACGGAGTGGATCGAGACACTGGCGGGCGGCTGGAACGTGCTCGCCGGTGCCGATGCGGAGCGTATACTGGAAGCGGCGAAGCGCGCCCGCCCAAAGGGCGATCCGCCCCCGGTCTTCGGCGACGGGCACGCTGCCGAGAAGATGGTGGCGGCGCTCGAGGCTCCGCAGAACCGAGAACCTGGAACCTAGAACCGGTCTGGAATCGCTCGTCCAGACGTCCTGGCCCAGGTTCTCGTTCCTGAAAGGAACAGTCCGTATTGTCCACCCGCATTCACTCCACAGCCGACGTGTCGCCGCAGGCGACGATCGGCGACGAGACGCAGATCTGGCACGAGGCGCAGGTGCGCGAGGACGCGCGCGTCGGGCGCGAATGCATTCTCGGCAAGGGCGTGTACATTGATGTGGGCGTCGTCATCGGCGACCGCTGCAAGATCCAGAATCGAGCCTCGATCTTCCACGGCGTCACGCTGGAAGATGCGGTGTTCGTCGGGCCGCACGCCGTCTTCGCCAACGACCGCTTCCCGCGCGCGACGAACGTCGACGGCACGCTGAAGTCCGAGGAAGACTGGATCGTCCTACCAACGCTCGTCCGCCGCGGCGCAAGCGTCGGCGCCGGCGCGGTGATCTTGCCGGGCGTGACGATCGGCGCGTCGGCGATGGTGGCCGCCGGCGCGGTGGTGACGGCCGACGTGCCGACACATGCGATCGTGAAGGGCAATCCGGCGCGCATCGCCGGATGGGTGTGCGAATGCGGCCGCCCGCTGATCATGTCAGAGTCGTGGCGCTGGCACTGCGAGCCGTGCGACCGCTCGTACGGAGCCGGCGAGTTCGGTGAGTGATGACGGCGCGCGGAGCTCATCGCAGATCTCGCCAATCACCAGTCACCAATCACCAGGCGACCATCTCGTGATCAAGCTCGCTCACCCGATTATCGGAGACGACGAGAAGCGCGCGGTCATCGCCGCACTCGAATCGGGTCAGCTGGCGCAGGGGCCGCGCGTGGCGGCATTCGAGCAAGCGTTCGCGGCGTACGTCGGCACGAAGCACGCTGTCGCCGTCGCGAACGGAACCGCAGCGCTGCATGTGGCGCTGCTGGCGCACGACATCGGTGCGAGTGAGACGCGGGCTGAACGCCCGCGCTCCGGAGATGGCACTGACGAAGTCATCGTGCCGGCGTTTAGCTTTGCCGCGACGGCGAACACCGTGCTGCTGGTGGGCGCGCGTCCGGTATTCGTTGACGTACGCGACGACGACTTCAACATTGATGTCGGCGCGATCGAGGCGGCGATCACGCCGCGGACGCGCGCGATCGTCGCCGTGCACCTCTACGGCCAGATGTGCGATATCGATGCGGTGGCAGCGATCTGCGCGCGTCGCGGGCTCGTGCTGATCGAGGATGCAGCACAGGCTGTGGGTGCGTCGGTTGGCGCAATTCAAGCGGGATCGACTGGCGCGGGTTGCTTCTCCTTTTACGCGACGAAGAACCTGACCACTGGCGAAGGTGGCATGATCACGACGAATGATGACACTGTCGCGGAGCGCGCGCGTGTGCTGCGGTCGCAAGGCGAACCGACGCGTTATGTGACGGAGGAGCTGGGGTACAACTACCGCATGAGCGAGGTGGCAGCGGCGCTCGGACACGCGCAGCTCCAGAAGCTCGATGCGCGTAACGACCTGCGGCGCGCGAATGCCGCGCGGCTGAACGAGCTGCTCGCGAGTAACGAGAAGATCGTGACGCCGCGCGAACTGCCGGAGCGGCGGCACGTGTGGCATCAGTACACCATCCGCGTCCCCGCCGGCCGCGAATCGCGGAATCGCCTGCAAGCGTCCCTCGGCGAGCGCGGCATCGAATCCGCAACGTTCTATCCGGCGCCGATCCACCGTCAGCCGCTGTACAAGCGACTCGGCTACGGCGATGCAGAGATGCCCGTGGCAGATCGGCTGGCCAGCGAGGTGCTGTCGCTGCCGGTGCATCCGGCGCTGTCGCCGGCGGATGTCGAAGCGATCGCAGCGGCGGTGAACGAGGCGACGGCGTGACCTACTCGGCCGACTCACAGCCGGGGCGGGTGGTGCCACATCAGGCCGGTTGACTCACCGCCGCTGACCGCTGACCGCTGACCGGCTGATTCGCTGACCGGCTCTCGCGCTCACGCTACACTCTCCGCATGACCAGCAGACACCTTCGAGCAGCCGTCATCGGCCTCGGCGCGATGGGCGCGAACCATGCGCGCGTGTACGCCGAGATCGATGGCGTCGAGCTGGCGGCCGTCGCTGATACGGATCCGGCGCGGGTCGATGCGGCGGCGCGTGGGCGCGGGGCGCGCGGCTACGCCGACTATCGCCGGATGCTGGCGGAGGAGCGCATCGACCTGCTGACGGTGGCCGTGCCGACGCGGGCGCACCTCGACGTCGCGGCACACGTGATCGAGCGTGGCGTACCGCTTCTGGTCGAGAAGCCGTTGGCGGCAACGATGGCGGAGGGGGAGCGGCTGCGCGATCTCGCGGTCGCTGCACGCGTGCCGCTGACCGTCGGCCACATCGAGCGTTTCAATCCGGCCGTCGTCGAGTTGCAAGCGCGATTGCGCGCGGGCGAACTGGGACGCGTATTCCAGATGCACGCGCGACGCGTCGGTCCGTTCCCCGAGCGTGTGCGTGATGTCGGCGTCGTGCTGGATCTCGCGCCGCACGACATCGACGTGATGCGCTTTCTGCTGGGCAGCGAGATTGTGCGTGTGCAGGCGGAGACGGAACAACGCATCAATACCGAGCACGAAGACATGCTGGCGGGTGTGCTGCGCTTCGCGAACGGTGTCGTTGGCGTGCTGGATATCAACTGGCTGACGCCGACGAAGATCCGCGAGCTTTCCGTCCTGGGCGAACGTGGCATGTTCGTGGTCGACTACCTGGCGCGCGAGTTGACGTTCTACGAGAACGCGCACCACTCCGCGGCCGATGCTCAGCCCGCCGACTGGGCGGCGCGCCACCTCAAGGGCGTGCGCGAGGGTGCCGTCCGGAGGATTCACATCGAGAAGCGCGAGCCGCTGCGTGTGGAACTTGAAGCATTCGCCTGCGCTGTCCTCAACGGCACACCCGTCGCCATCACGGCTGACGACGGCCTTGCCGCCATGGCCGCAGCCGAGGCGCTCGTGCGCGCCGCGTCGAGCGGCGCCAGCGTGCAGCTGCCGATGGAGGCGCGGGCCTGATGCTGGGTGAGGATAGAAGGTGGATGATGGAAGATAGATTGCCGAGGCGAAACGTCCATCCTCCATCCTCCATCTTCCATCTTCACTCCGTTCTTCATGATCTACTCCGTTCCGCGTTGCCGCCAGGCCAAGGACGATGAACGTCACGATCGTCGGCCTCGGCAAGATCGGCGTGCCGTTGGCGGTGCAGTTCGCGTCGAAGGGCGCGACGATCACCGGCTACGACATCAGCACTGCGCGCGTCGATGAGATCAACGCGAAACGCAATCCGCTGCCCGCGGAGCCCGGGCTCACGGAGAAGATCCCCGGCCTCGTCGTCAGCGGGCACCTCCGCGCGACGACCGACGCGCGCGACGCGGTGGCTGCCGCGGATGTCGTCGTGCTGATCGTGCCCGTCGACATCGATGCGGCGCAACAGCCGGATTTCACGCAGCTCGACGCCGCGGTTGCGGCCATCGGTCCGCACCTGAAGCGCGGCGTGCTGATTATCGTCGAGACGACGGTGCCAGTTGGTACGACGCGCCATCGCGTTGGTGCGCAGGTGCGTGATGCGTCAGGGTTCGCGCCGACGACCGACTTCTCACTCGCCTTCAGTCCAGAGCGCGTGTCGTCGGGGCAGGTGCTGCGCGACCTGCGTACGTATCCGAAGATCGTCGGCGGCATCGACGTGCACAGCAGGGCCCGCGCGGTCGAGTTCTACAGCGCGATGCTCGATGCCGAGATCATGTCCGTGCGCGAGGCCGAAACGGCCGAGTTCTCGAAGCTGGCCGAGACGACGTACCGCGACGTGAACATCGCGCTGGCGAACGAATTCGCGCGCATCGCCGATGCCGTCGGCGTCGATGCGCTGCAGGCGATCGCCGCCGCTAACTCGCAGCCGTACTCGCACGTCCACGCGCCGGGGCCGGGCGTCGGCGGCCACTGCATCCCCGTATATCCGTACTTCCTCGCCGCACCGGAAACGCCGGGTGCCGGCGCGCTGAGGACGGATCTGATCGCCGCGGCGCGGCAGATCAACGACGGTATGGCGCGGTACGCCGTCGAGAGGCTTCGCGCCGTGCTCGGGATGATTGAGGGCGCCGTGGTCGTCGTGCTGGGCCTGGCGTATCGTGCCGGCGTGAAGGAATCGCGCCACAGCAGCGCGTTTGGACTCGCGTCCGCGCTGATCGCTGCGGGCGCGACGGTGTATGTGCATGACCCTCTTTACACCGACGCCGAGATCCGCGGGTACGGTTTGGAGCCGCCGCCAGCGTTTCCGCTGCCGTGCGCGGCGCTCGTCGTGCAGGCGTGGCACGCGGAGTACGCCGACCTCGATCTGCGTGCATTCGTCGGGCTGCGCGCCGTGCTCGATCCGCGGGCCGCACTCGATCCGGCGGTTGTGGCGGCGCTCGGACTCGCGTACGTGGGTATCGGGCGCTAGAAATCGATTCGAGCGGGCCGCGCGCGAGACGGGCTACAGCACGACGAGATTGTTGCGGTGTACGACTTCGCTGCCGTACTGGTGGCCGAGCACCGATTCGATGCGGTCAGAGCGGAGCCCCTGGATCGCGCGCAGATCGCGGTCGTCGTAGTTGGTAATGCCGCAGGCGATCGCGCGTCCGTCGGGCAGCACGATGTTCACGGTATCGCCGCGCTTGAACGGCCCCTGCACGTCGCGCACGCCCGCCGGCAACAAACTCCGGCCGCGATCGATCAGCGCTTTCGCAGCGCCCGCATCGACGACGATCGCACCCTTCGTCGTCAGTCCGGAGAGCATCCAGCGCTTGCGGCTTTCGACGCGGCTCTTGCGCGCGGGTAGCAGCGTGCCAATGTGCTCGCCGGTTGCGAGCCGGTACAGCCCGTCACGCTCATGGCCGTTGGCGATGAAGACGTCGGATCCGCCGCCTGTGGCCAGTTTGGCCGCCTGCAGTTTCGTCACCATGCCGCCCGTGCCGCGGCCGCTCTCGCTGCCGCCGGCTATCGCCTCGATCTCCGGCGTCAGCCGATCGATGCGCTCGATCAGCGTTGCGGCCTTGTGCGTGCGCGGGTCGGCGGTGTGCAAGCCGCCCGTATCCGTAAGGAGCGCCAGCAAGTCGGCGTCGATGAGGTTAGCGACGAGCGCCGAGAGGTTGTCGTTATCGCCGATATTCGCGCCGGCGATCTCATCGATGGCGACGGCGTCGTTCTCGTTGACGATCGGCACGACGCCCATCTCCAGCAGGCCGAGCAGTGTGTTGCGCGCGTTCAGGTAGCCGATGCGGTCGCTGAGGTCGCGCTTGCTCAGCAGCGTCTGCGCGACGACACGCCCGCGAGCCGCGAAGAGGCCATCGTACAGCTGCATCAGATGCGCCTGGCCGACCGACGCGAGCACCTGGCGGAAGGGGATGTCGCGGCGGTCCTTGTCGATGGCGAGGCGCTGGCGTCCCGCGGCGATGGCGCCCGAGGTGACGATCAGCACCTCTCGGCCTTCGTCCATCAGACGGACGACCTGCGCGACCAACGATGACATCGTGGCGCGGTCGAGCTCGTCCGTGCCTGCTGTGAGCAGGTTCGTGCCGAACTTGGCGACGATCCGCCGGTATCCGCTTTGCGCCCGCGCCTTTGCCATGCCGCCGCACCTCTTACACAGCTCGCACCGCGATTTCGCGAGAGTATAACAGCGCGGATCAGCGCCTCGGATGCAAGCCGGGTGGCCGCGCGCCTACAATACGGCAATGGGAAGGCGCATCTGGATCCTCTCGAAGATCACGTACCTGAGCTTTGCGCGCGACAACTGCACGCAACTGGCCGCTGCTATCTCCTATTACGTGCTGTTTTCGATCGTGCCGCTGACGATCCTCACGGTGTCGGTGGCCGGTCTGATCTTCGGCGGCGACGACGTGCGCAACAGCATCACGAATCGCATCCTGAACGCGGTACCGCTCAGCCAGACGGAGGGAAGAGCGGCGGTAGAGAGCGCGCTGGATAGCGTGAAGCGCGTCAGCGGCACCGTGGCGGCGCTTGGTCTGCTCGGCACGCTGTGGACGGCATCGGCGGTCTTCGCCTCCATCCGCAAGTCACTGAACGCTGTCTGGGGCGTCGATGAGCACCGGCCGTGGGCGCAGGCGAAGCTCGTCGACATGGCGCAGGTGGGTGTGCTTGGGGCGATCCTGCTGGCGTCGCTGGTGTTGACGGGCGTGCTGCGCGCGATCCGCGAGATCAGCGCATCGCACGTCGGGCCGCTGTCGAATCGCAACCCGCTGTGGGAGGTGCCGCCCATCGTGCTTCCGGCGCTGCTCACGCTCGCGACGTTCGTCTTGCTGTACCGGATCGTGCCGGCGTCGCACCCGAAGTGGCGCGACGTGGTTCCGGGCGCCGTGCTGGCGACGCTGCTGTTCGAAGTACTGAAGAACTCGTTTGCCATCTATGTGGCGAACTTCAACAACTTCGATGTCGTGTACGGATCGCTGGCCGGCGCGCTGCTGTTCCTGCTGTACACGTTCCTCGCGTCGAACATCCTGCTTGCCGGCGGCGAGTTGACGCGCACGATGGAGCGATATCACGCGCACGAACTCGATGCGGAGATCTATCCGGCGGTGCCGCCGCCACCCGTCGCGATGCGGGTGCTGAGCGCCGTGAAGGGATTGTTCGTGCGGCAGTGATCACGAGCGCGGGCGTGCCGTATTGCCGGACTGTCCGTGCATGGATCGGTGGCCGCGTAGGGGCAGGGTTCGCCCTGCTCGTGCTCGCGTGAACACGGACGTTCGTTGCAATGCGAACACGGGCGCCCCGAGGGACGCCCCTACACGACCCTTGTGCGCGCAGAAAGGGGGCGGACACACAGGTCCGCCCCCACAGATGTCGTTGTCGCTTACGTCGCGTTCTACTGCTCTTCGATCGTGATGGTGTTGATCACTGTTCCCAGCGTTGTGGCGGTATCCGGATTGCGTGGCTTGATCTTGTCGAGCACGTCGCGGCCGGACACGAGCTGGCCGAAGACGGTGTAGCCGGCGTCGAGCGACGCTTGTGGTGCGAAGCCGATGAACCATTGACTTCCGGCCGAATTCGGCGCCGCCGTCTTCGCCATGCCCAGTGAACCGTCGACGAACCTATGTGAGTTCACCTCGTCCGGGATCGTGTAACCGGGACTGCCGCGTCCCGTCCCCGTGGGATCGCCGGCCTGGGCAACGAAGCCCTGGACGACGCGGTGGAACGTGACGCCGTCGTAGAAGCCTTTGCGCGAGAGGAAGACGAAGCTGTTGACGGTCTGGGGCGCTTCCTTCGGGTAGAGCTCCAGCTTGATTTCGCCGATGTCCATCGTGATCGTGGCGAAGTACTTCTTGTTGGCGTCGATGGTCAGTGGAGGCGGCGACGCATGATCCGAGTCGCGATATTCAATAACGGCGTAGCCAACGGCAACGCTCGAACATAGCAACACGCCGAGAACGGCCGCCGCCTTCCGGGAATCTCTCGAAAATCTCAGCACACGACTCCCTGTCTGGTGTGCCTGGCGCGCCGCATCAACGAGCTGCGGCGTTGAGGGCTGTTCTTGCTACTGCTCTTCGATGACGATGCTGTTGATGACGGTTCCGGGGGCCGTGGGGGTCGATGGATCGCGCGGCTTGATCTTGTCGAGCACATCGTGACCGGAGACGAGTTGGCCGAACACGGTGTAGCCGCCATCCAGGGCGGACTGCTGCTCGATCTCCTTCGCTGTGCGCGGCGTAAGATCTATGAACCACTGGCTGCCCGCCGAATTCGGCGCGGCCGTCTTCGCCATGCCCAGCGTACCGTCGACGAACTTATGCGAGTTCACCTCGTCCGGGATGGTGTAGCCGGGGCCACCGGATCCCTTGCCGGACGGGTCGCCGGCCTGAGCTACGAATCCGGGGATGACGCGATGGAAGGTGACGCCATCGTAGTAGCCTTCCTTCGCGAGGAAGACGAAGTTGTTAACGTGCTGGGGAGCCTCCTTCGGGTAGAGCTCCAGCTTGATCTCGCCGATGTCCATCTTGATGGTGGCGAAGTACTTCTTGTTGGCATCGATGGTCAGAGGCGGTGCTGCAGAGTACGTTTTCTTTCCTCCTCCCTGTGTCGGCGCGGCAGCCGGTGTGGTTGCGGTGGATGTTGTTGCGGCTGGTGTGGTCGAGGCCGACTTGGTCGCGGCCGAGGTCGCTGCGGATGTTGGCTCCGCTGAGAGCGCGGTCTTTGCCGGTGTAGCGGTCGAAGTCTTCTTGCTGTCGCCGCCGCAGGCGCTGGCGAAGAGCGCCGCGCCGATGGCGCAGGTAATCAGTAGTCGCATGTCTGTTGTGCCTCCTCAAGCACGATAGCAGGGCGATGGGGGGCGGCACAGCTCATGTGCGGAGAGGCGATTGGAACTTTTGTTACGGAAGAGCACGAGAGAAATTCTATGCCCCAGCCCCGGCTGCCACAGGGACTTCAACCGTCGCGATGACCTCGTCCGATGCCGGGATCGGTAGATTGTCAGCCATCAGGCTTTCAATGTATAGGCCGATGGCCTCGCGCGCATTGGAGAGCGCCTCTTCCACGGTATCGCCCTCAGTGATGCAGCCTGAAAGCGCTGGAACAGTCACGGTATAGCCGACCTCGTCCTCTTCCACGGTTGGCGTCAGAACGACAAGGTACCGATACGGGCTTGTCACAGGAGCTCCTTCAGCTCTTCCGCGGACATATCTGCCTCCTTGAGTATAGCCGCCAATGTCCCCTGGCGAAGCGGTCGACCGTGAACGGGCACGATCACGCGAGGCCTGTCTCCGTCAGGGTGCTTCAGAATGAAGTGCGAACCGCTCGTCCGATGCACCACCCACCCGCGCTTGTGGAGGGCGCGTACGAGGCGTTCGCCATTGACTTGAGGAAGTTTCGGCATGGCTACTCGAAGATGCTGCTGGCGACTTCCTCGATGCTGCGCTGCACGTCGACGTCATCGGTCAGCGCCCAGACGACGCCCACCTGACAGGCGCGGCGCGGCGGGATGCCGGCGTGGATCATCTTCCCCGTGTAGACGAGGAGGCGCGTACTGACGCCCTCGCTGAGGCCATGCTCGCGCAGGTGACGCACCTTTTCACCCAGCTTCGCCAGGTCTTGTGCGATGTCGTCGGACACGCCGCTTTCGTGCGCGATGATCTTCGCTTCCAGTTCTTTGCGGGGGTGGGTGAACTCGAGCGAGATGAAGCGCTGGCGCGTGCTGTGCTTGAGGTCTTTGAGCGCGCTCTGGTACCCCGGGTTGTACGAAATGACGAGCAGGAAGCCGTCGCGCGCCTCGATGATCTGGCCGCGCTTCTCGATCGGCAGGACGCGGCGGTGATCCGTCAGCGGGTGGATCAGCACCGTCGTGTCTTTGCGCGCCTCTACCACTTCATCGAGGTATGCGATCGCACCGACCTTCACCGCGCGCGTGAGAGGGCCGTCGATCCAGCGCGTCGATTCGCCTTCGAGCAGGTAGCGACCGACGAGATCGCTGGCGGTGAGGTCTTCGTGGCAGGCGACGGTAATCAACGGCAGCGCCTGGAAGTCGCCAACCTTCGCGCCCTTTTCGTTCGCCACACCGTTGTCCTTGACGATGGTCAGCGGGCGGCCGAGGCGCCACGCCATGTATTCGACGAAGCGCGTCTTGCCGCAGCCAGTCGGCCCCTTCAGCAGCACGGGGATCTTTGCCGCGAACGCCGCTTCGAACAGCTCCACTTCATCGCCCGTCGGCACGTAGTACGGCTCGACGTGCGGGTGGTACTCCTCGATGGCGTACTGGCGGTACCCGCCGTCGATATCGGTCTGCTCTTCGGTCGTCATCGCTCCCTCCCCGGGGCTGTCTCGGCGGTTTTGGACGCGGTTGTGGCGAGCTTCTCCCACTCCGCCGCGACACGTAGTTTCAGTTCGTCCAGCGCGCCGCTGTTATCGATGATCACCTGCGCGTGCTTGGCGCGCTCGGCGTTCGTCAGCTGGGCGGCGATCCTTGCATCGGCTTGCTCGGCCGTGAGGCCGTTGCGCTCCATCACACGCGTTCGTGCGATTTCGGGAGCGACGGTGACGACCCACACCTGATCGGTGATCGGCGTCCAGTCCGCTTCAATCAGCACCGCCGCCTCCAGCACGACTATGGGCGTGCCTTCGGTGCGGAGCTTCGCGAGGCGGCCGTCCATCGTCTCGCGCATCCACGGCCAGACGATGCCTTCGAGCCGCTTTCGAAGCAACGGTTCGGCGAACACCTTGGTCCCGAGCGCCTTGCGGTCGATTTCGCCGTCTACCCCGATAACATCCGCGCCGAACGCCTCGACCACGGCGTCGTAGCACCCGCTGCCCCGCTTGTACGCTTCGTGGCCCACCTTGTCGGCGTCGATGATCAGCGCGCCGCGCTCCGCCAGCATCTGGCTGACGACAGATTTGCCGCTGGCGATGCCGCCGGTCAGACCGATGACGATGGTCACATCGAACCCCGCGGAGAAGCGAACGCGCCGGGTATCCGGCGCCTTGTGAAAGTATGTGCGAATGGGAGGGGTCGGACAAGCGGAGAGGGGTCGGCCGGTCTCTCTGTCTGTCGGTCTTTCAGTCGTTCAGGCCGTGGCGCCAACGGTGCGCTCGTGGCAAAGTTCCCGGTGACCGAAGCGAGGAAGCGAAGTGCTCCGGTGAAGGCCTGAGGCATCGAGCATGGTCATTCCGAGCCGGAGAATTGTCATCCTGAGTAAAGCCGAAGGATCTCGCTCGATCAGGCGATAGCGTATCCAGACGGCCATCTTCCCGATGAGCGTGGTGGGACGCATCCCGTCCTGAGTGACCGAACGACTGAACGACAGAAAGACTGAGAGACCCCACATGGCTGACCGACTAACCGGCAAGACGGCACTGATCACCGGCGCGGGAGCGGGCATCGGGCGCGCGACGGCGCTGCGGTTCGCGGCCGAGGGCGCGAACGTCGTCGTCTCCGACGTCAACGACGACGCGGCGCGCGCGGTGGCGACGGAGATCGGCGAGACATCGATCGTCAATCACTGCGACACATCCGTCGAGGCGGAGGTCGAAGCGGCGATCGCGGCGACGATCAAAGCGTTCGGCACGATCGACATCCTGGTGAACAACGCGGGCGTCGGCGGCGGAATCGCGTGGGATCGCATGATCGCGATCAACCTCAGCGGTGTCATGTACGGCTGCAAACACGGCGCCGAGGCGATGGCCGCGCGCGGCGGCGGCTCGATCGTCAACCTCTCGTCGATGCTGGGGCTCATCAGCATTCCGGGCGCCGGCGTCGATGGATATACGGCCGCCAAGCACGGTGTTGTCGGCCTGACGAAGAACTACGCACTGACGTATGGTGCGCGCGGCGTGCGGGTCAACTGCATCAACCCCGGCTGGATCGAAACGGCGATGACGGATCCGATCGCCGCGGCCGGCGGCAAGGCGTTCATGGTGGAGCGCACAGCGCTGGGCCGCATGGGCAAGCCCGAGGAGATCGCCGCGGTCGCGCTATTTCTGGCGTCCGACGACGCGTCGTTCGTCACCGGCGCGTCGCACGTCGTCGACGGCGGCTGGACAGCGCGGTAGCACTGTGCAGATCGAATTGATCGAAACGACGCCCGCGCACAAGCCCGTCCTGGCGGCGTTGCTGGAGTTGTACCAGTATGACTTCACCGAGTACACGGACGAGGACGTCAGCGAAGACGGGCGCTTCGGCGCCACGGACCTCGTCGACCGCTACTCCGGCGGCGACGAGTTGCGTCATGGCTTTCTGTTGAAGATCGGCGGCAACTGGGCCGGACTGACGCTGCTCCACCGCGGCGCGTTCCTCCTCGAGGATACGGAAATGATGGACGTCGTCGAGTTCTTCGTGATGCGCAAGTATCGCCGCCACCGCGCCGGCGAGGCGATGGCGCGTGCGGTGTTCGACCGGTTCCCCGGGCGCTGGGAAGTGCGCGTGCATGTGGCGAATCTGCCCGCGCAAGCATTCTGGCGCGGAATCATCGGCCGGTACACGGGTGACCGTTTCGAAGAGCGGGCGTTCGACGAAGAGCGCTGGCGCGGGCCGGTGCTGTTCTTCGACAGCAGCGAGCGCGAGTGATGCCGCGGCTCAAGCCGATCGATCGCCTGCGCAAGATATGTCTGGCGCTCCCGGAGGTCACAGAGAAGATCGCCTGGGGCGAGCCGACGTTCCGGGTCGGTGGCAAGATGTTCGTGATGTTCTCGAACAACCACCACAACGACGGGCGCGTCGCGGCGTGGTGCAACGCTACGCACGCCACACAGGATCTGCTCGCCCGGACGAGTCCCGAGCGCTACTTCGTACCGCCGTACCAGGGCACGCGCGGCTGGGTCGGTGTGCGGCTGGAGGACGATCGTGCGGATTGGGCGGAAGTCGCTGAACTCGTCGGCGAGGCGTACCGCATGGTGGCGCCGAAAAGACTCCTGACACGGCTCGAGAGCAGGTGAGTCGCCTTGCGGTGGCCGGAGACACAGCGCGACGGAACGCGTCTTGACAGGCGGCGGGACTGCGTCGATGATGGCGAAACATCGATTACACGCCGCACCGCGGAGGTTGCATGCTTAGTCCCTATCGCGTCCTGGACCTGACCGACGAGCGCGGACTGCTCTGCGGCCAGATCCTCGCTGACCTCGGCGCCGACGTCATCGCCGTCGAGCCGCCCGGCGGATCATCCGCGCGGCGCATCGGCCCGTTCGCGGGCGACGTGCCGGGTCCGGAGCGCTCGCTCCTCTGGTGGGCCTACGCGCGCAATAAGCGCGGCATTTCGCTCGATCTCGATTCAGACGATGGCCGCGAGCAGCTGCGCCGCCTCGTCGCGGGCGCCGACTTCCTGATTGAGTCCGCTGCGCCGGGCGCGATGGCGGCGCACGGCCTCGGCTACGACGACCTGGCGGCGATCAATCCGGCGCTGGTGTACGTGTCGATCACGCCGTTCGGGCAGGATGGGCCGAAGGCGCACTATGCCGCGACTGACCTCACGATTCTTGCGGCGGGCGGCGTGCTGGCGCTGCAGGGCGACGAGGATCGCCCGCCGGTTCGGGTGAGCGTGCCGCAAGCGTGGGCGCACGCCGGGGCGGAGGCCGCGGGCGCGACTCTCATCGCGCACCACGAGCGCGAGCGGTCCGGGCGCGGCCAGCACGTCGACGTGTCGGCGCAACAAGCGGTGATGAAGGCTACGTTCTCGACGGCGCTGGTCGTGCCGCTTGGCGAGCCCGGCGAAGCGACGCGCGTCGCCGGAGGATTCCGCGCCGGCCCGATCCTCGTGCGCTTCATCTTCGATGCGAGGGATGGGCACGTCTCGCTCAACTTCGCATTCGGCACGACGTTCGGGCCGATGACGCATCGGCTGATGCAGTACATCTACGAGGAGGGCTTCTGCGACGAGGAGACGCGCGACAAGAACTGGGTGGAATACCCGCTGCTGCTCGCCAGCGGCGCCGAGCCGCTTAGCGAGCTCGACCGCCTGTTCGAGGTGGTTGAGGCCTTCACGCGGTCGAAGACCAAGAGCGAACTCTTCCAGGCTGCGTTGGAACGGCGCCTGTTGATCGCGCCCGTCGTGCGCATCGATGAACTCGCCGCGAGCGAGCAGCTCGCGGCGCGCGAGTACTGGCACGAGGCCGGTGGCCCCACAGCCGGGATCGCGCATCGCTACCCCGGGCCGTTCGCGCGGTTCAGCCAGACACCGATCTGCTACCGCCGCCAGGCTCCCGCCGCCGGTGAGCATAACGACGAGGTGTTGCGCGCGGCCGCGGCGCCGCCACGGCCGTCGCGCGCGCTACAGCGCCCGGACGCCGGTGAGGCTACAAGGTCTCCGCTCGACGGGGTCAAGATCGTCGACTTGATGTGGTCGGTGGCGGGACCGGCGGCGTCGCGCGTCCTCGCCGATTACGGCGCGACGGTCGTACGGGTCGAGTCGACGACGCGGATCGATGTGGCGCGCACTCTTGGCCCGCGCCACGAGCCGGCGCAGAGCACGTCGCCCGGGCCGGAGAACTCGGGAGCGCACCAGAACATGAGCGCCGGCAAGCTGGGGATGACGCTCGACCTGACGCGGGATGAGGGGCGCGCGGTGCTGCGCGACCTCGTGCGCTGGGCCGATGTCGTCATGGAGGCGTACACACCGCATGCCATGCGGGCCTGGGGGTGCGATTACCGGGCGCTCCGCGGCGTCAAGCCGGACATCATCATGCTCAGTACCTGCCTGATGGGGCAAACGGGCCCGCTGGCGAACTACGCCGGCTTTGGCAACCTCGCCTCCGCGATGTCCGGCTTCTACGAGATCGCCGGCTGGCCGGACCGTAGCCCGTCCGGGCCGTTCGGCGCGTACAGCGACACGGTATCGCCGCGCTTCACGGTGACAGCGGTGCTAGCCGCGCTCGATCACTGGCGTCGCACCGGCGAGGGCCAGTACATCGACCAGTCGCAGGCCGAGGCGACGCTGCACTTCCTGACGGCCGCGCTGCTGGACTACGGCGTGAACGGGCGCGTGCAGGGACGCGTTGGGAATCGCGATCCGCACATGGCGCCGCACGGTGTCTACCCGGCCGCAGGCGACGATCGCTGGGTGGCCATCGCGGTGACGGACGACTCGGCGTGGGTGCGGTTGTGTGAGGTACTGGGGCAGGCGGACCTTGCGCAGGACGAACGCTTCGTCACGCTCGCTGCCCGCCTGGCTCATCACGACGAGCTGGACGCGATCGTCAGCGTGTGGACGCGACGGCGGGATATGCACCAGATCGAAGCGCTGCTCCAGCTGTCCGGCGTCGCCGCAAGCGCGGTGCAGAACAGCCGGGAGACGTACGCCGACGCGCAGCTCTGGCACCGCGGGCACTTCGTGGAGCTAAAGCATCCGATTCACGGCACGACGACCGTCGAGAGCTCGCGCTTCCGGCTGTCGCGCACACCGGCGCGCTACGAGCGCTGCGGCCCAACCCTTGGCCGCGACAACTCGTACGTGCTGGAGACGATCCTCGGCTACGACGCCAACCACATCGCCGAGCTGGCCGCCGCGGGCGTGCTGGAGTGACGGATGGCGCCGAAAAGACTCCTGACAGCCATTGACAGCAAGGAGGGGTATGGGCGTCAATCTGACGCCCGCATCCTGCCAGCGATCGGCTACATTCCGAGCATGGCAGCTATCACCACAACGCGTCCGCAGGCACAGCTCACGCACCATCGCTCCCATCTGGGTGCGTGGGAGTCGATCAAACGTGCGCCCGACGCGCGTCTCCGCGGATATGTGATGGAGTACGAGGGGTACGTCGAGCACGCGACGGCGTTCTCCCGCCGCATGGAAGTGCCGTCAGCCGTCGTTCCACTGATCATCAACTTTGGGCCGAAGTACATCGTTTCGGGACCGGGCAATCGAACAGCCTGCAATACGTACGGCAGCTTTGTGGCTGGGCTCGTCGATGCGCACGTAATCGTGGAATCCAGCGGACTTGCGAATGGGGTCCAGGTGAACTTTACGCCGATCGGCGCGCACCTGTTCCTGGGCATGCCCATGGACGAGCTCACGAATCGCACGGTGCGCTTCGAAGACGTGTTCGGCGCACGCGAACGCCGCCTGATCGCGCAGCTGGAAGACACGCCCGGCTGGGATACGCGCTTCGACCTTCTCGATGCGTTCATCGCCGACCGCATCGCTCAGGCGCCTGCGCCGTCCGCAGAGGTCGAGTGGGCGTGGCGCCGGATCGACGAGTCGAGTGGCGCCGCCAGCATCGGCGTCCTCGCCGACGAGATCGGCTGGAGTCGCAAGCATCTGATCGCGCGGTTCCGCGAGCACATCGGGTTGCCGCCGAAGACCGTGGCGCGCATCTTGCGCTTCGAGCGGGCGGTGCGCCAACTCGACCACGCCGCGCCCGATCGCATGGCGCATGTCGCCTATAGCTGCGGCTACTACGACCAGGCGCACTTCAACCGCGATTTCCGTGCGTTCACCGGCGGCACGCCGACCGAGTTTCTGGCGCGACGCATCGCCGAAGGCGGCGGCTTGCTGGGCGACTGAAAATCCGGCGCACAGGTAACATCCGTACAAGATCGGCGTGCCTCTGCGCGGATATGCTTCCTCCAGCGAGCACACGCAATGCAGGAGGAGCATTTCATGGCGATGAACAACGCGGCCGTTTACCCTTATCTCTACTATCGCGATGCGCCCGCCGCTATCGAGTGGATGGTGAGCGCGCTCGGCTTCGAGAAGGTGATCGTCGTGCCAGGTGAGAACGGTGCGGTGACGCACGCCGAAGTGCGCTACGGTCCTGTCATCATCATGGTGTCCACGGCCGGTGCGTACCCGGGTACGACGAGTCCGCTCGACGCGCGAGGCGCGACTGGTGGCATCGCGATGTATATCGATGATGGTGATCTCGACGTGCACTACGCGCACGCGAAGGCTTCGGGCGCGCCGATCTATCTCGAGTTGGAGCGCAAGGAGTACGGCGGCCGCAGCTATTCCGTGCACGATCCCGAAGGCGGCGAGTGGACGGTCGGTTCGTATCGTGCCGGTGAAGCCGCGGCGAGCGTATAGTAGGCGAAACAGGAGCGCGAGCATGAGCACGAACATCAGCGTCACTGCGTATCTCTGCGCGAAGGGCGCGTCCGACGCCATCGACTTCTACAAGCGCGCATTCGGCGCTGAAGAGCGCTACCGCATGACTGGCGACGATGGCCGCATCGGCCATTCAGAGATTACGATCGGCGACACGGCGCTCTACCTCTCGGACGAGTGGCCGGAGATGGGCGTGCTCTCGCCGAAGACGCTGAAGGGCAACGGCGTGTCGTTCGTGCTTGCGGTCCCCGACGTCGAAGCGGCGTGGAAACGCGCGGTCGATGCCGGCGCTACGGTCGAGCGCGCGCTTGTCGATCAGCCGCACGGGCGCGGCGGCTGGGTCGTCGACCCGTTCGGCCACCGCTGGTCGCTCATGACACCGAACCCGCCCTTCGATCCGCATGATGTGAAGTCGACGGCCGAAGGCGAATGGAAGACGACGTGATGATCGAGATGCACCCACATGGCCCGTAGCGACCCATTCAAGCAGCTGCGGAAGATCTGCCTCGCGTTTCCGGAGGCGGAGGAGAAGGTGTTCGGTGGCCACACGACGCCGACCTATCGCGTGCGCGATAAGATCTTCGTGATGCAGTCCGGTGATGATGCTCGTGCCGCGTTCTGGTGCAAAGCGCCGCCCGGCGCTCAGCGCGTGCTCGTCGGCTCCGATCCGGACCGCTTCTTCGCGCCGCCGTACGTTGGCCCGAAGGGCTGGATCGGCATGTACCTTGATGCGCCCATCGACTGGGACCTCGCCGCCGAGCTGATCCGCGACAGCTACCGCATGACCGCGCCGAAGCGACTCGCCGCGCAGATCAGCGTCAGTTAGGCGCGCGCCTCCGGCACACCAAGCAACAGCCAGGTACGCCGCTGGATGATCTCGGCCGCGTGCGCCCGGTCGTGCGAGATAAGCCGCCGTAGCATCTTGCGCGCTGTCCACTCTTCCGACTCAGCGTGCCCCGGTCGTTCAGGCCGGAACACCCGACGGTCGGCGTCGGACAGCGATCGCAAGAACCTAGCGGTCACATCATGCTCGCCCCCTGCATCGGTCGGGCGTTCCGAGATACCCTTCGCGGGCCCGTCACGCAGCCCATCACGATAGTAGATCTCGAACTGGAGGACGTGGCGCATCAACCCGCGGATCGATCGCACATCGGGCGCCCAGGCGTCGAACGATGCGAACGCGGATGCCGGCGGCTCCCAGTCGAGGATCGCATCCGGCAGCAGTTCGATCGCCGAGATGAGATCCGCCCGCGCATATCCGGCGCGGGCGATCAGTGTCTCCAGTTCATCGGCGGAGAGCGGAGCGCGCTCCGCCGCGAAGCAGAAGTCACCGGTAGCATTCATGGTCTCGACGATCTCAAAGTCCGTGGTCGCATCGATCGCCTCGCCGTGACTGCTCAGCCAGGCGATGTGCTCGGCAATGGCCAGCGGCAGCTTCGCTTCTGCGTCATGAAGATCGCTGCCGCCGACGATACAGCCTACGAGGTCAAGCAACCAGGCCTGAACGTTACCTCCGTAGGACGCGATAGCGACGCTGTGCTTCACGTCCACGTCCTACCGCAATGGTCGGAAGAACGTGCGCACGTCCGCGAGCAACAACTCCGGCTGCTCCAGCGCCGCGAAGTGACCGCCGCGCGGCATCTCGGTCCAGTGGACCAGGTTGACGCGGGACTCCACCCAGCTCCGCGGCGCGCGCGCCAGCTCCTTCGGGAACATCGCGACGCCCACGGGCGCCTTAATCTGCGGCCACGCGCCGCGCGCATCCCGCCGCGACTCCAGGTAGATATTTGCCGCGCTGGCTATGCTGGTAGTGGCCCAGTAGAACATGATGTTCGTCAGCAGTTGATCCTTGGTGAACACGCTCTCGACGTTGCCGTTGCAATCGCTCCACGTGCGGAACTTCTCGACGATCCAGGCCGCGATGCCGGCCGGCGAATCCGTCTGCGCGATGCCAAGCGACATCGGCTTGGTGCCCTGCGTAATGTTGTAGCCCATCTCGTCGCGCTGGATCGCCGCCGCGTTCTCCAGATACGGCTTCGCTTCCGGCGCTTGCGCTTGCTCCGGCGTCGGAGGCGCGACGATGAAGTTCAGGTGCGCGCCGATCACGTGATCAGCGTCGTCCGCCGCCATCAGCGACGTGACGATGCCGCCCCAGTCGCCCCCTTGTGTGCCGTACCGCTCGTACTTCAACTCGTCGGTCATCAGACGGTCGAACGCGCGCGCGATGCGCACCGGCCCCCAACCCGGCTCCTTCGGCTTGCCGCTGAAGCCGAAGCCGGGAAGCACCGGGATCACGACGTCAAACGCGTCCGCCGCATCGCCGCCGTGCGAGGCCGGATCCGTCAGCGGTGCGATGAGGTGGTGGAATTCGAAGATCGATCCGGGCCATCCGTGCACGAGGATCAGGGGCATCGGCGCTGGGCCTTTGCCGCGCACATGCCAGTAGTGGATGTCGACGCCGTCGATGGCGCTGACAAACTGCGGGTAGGCGTTCAGTGCTGCTTCTTGCGCGCGCCAGTCGTACGCGTCGTGCCAGTACGTGCAGAGCTCCCGCACGTACGCCAGGCTCGCGCCGCGTTCCCATGCTTCGCCAGGGAGTGGATCGGGCCAGCGCGTCTTCGCCAGCCTCTCCC